>JBBQHG010000120.1:0-7949 GCA_038323755.1 Sphingomonadales bacterium | reverse complement strand
CCAGAACTCCCCGCAGCGATTGACCCCAATCGTCGCGATGAAGAGGTCAGAGCCGAGGATTGCGCCGCCGGTAAACTCGCGGCGGTCGGCATGGCGACGCACCGGCTCCGCGCGGCGGCGCACCCCGGCCGCGCCCGCCCGGCCGGTGGGACCGGGCCGCCTGGCCCGGTCCGCGCGGTCGCGCTCGTTGAGCGCAGCCGTCTTCAGCACCCAGAGGATGGAGGCTTCATAATCGCTCATGCCTCCATCTCCCGCATCACGTTGGAGAACGGATTCCAGAGCATCCGCCGCCAATTATGTCCGGTCGGCTCGATCGCGTCGTGCAGCACCCAGCCGGTCGAGCCCGGCGTGGGCTCGTAGCGGTACATCAGCTGATCGACGTCGCCCATCGGCAGCAGTTGCGGCTCGAGCACCGTCCGGTGGACCAGCGTGCCGCGGACACGGATCGCCTCTTCGCTGTGCGGCGCGTAGACCACAAGTTCGTCGCCTTCACCGAGCATTGCCGGCGGCGGCACCACATCCGTGCTGGAAAGCCCTTCACGCCATTCGATCAACTGCTCGACGAGCGTGTCGCTCAGCAGCGCGTCGGTTCCCGCCAGCTCTGCCCCGCGCGCGAGGCGCTCGAGATAGATCGACAGATCATCGAACAGTACGCCCGACAGCCGGAGCCCACCCAGCGCGGTGTCGAAGATCGCGATAGCATCATCGACCTTGGTGGCCCCTGACGGGCTGAGCACCGCGATGCCGGTATGCGCCGAGCGAATATCCGACGGCGAAATGCACGCTTCGCGGGACAACATCGCACACAGTGCCTCGGCGACCGCGCGCCGGGTAGCGACCTGGTTTTCACCGCTGCCCTTGAACCAGGGAGCGTTGATGCGCAGTACGACGCCCGTGCTCGAGAACTCGCGCTGCTTGCGCGACAGTCGGGGATTGGTCTTGCTGGTTTCCTTGTAGAGGAGCTTGGTGCTGCCGATGCAATAGCCCTCGACCGACTGGCAGACCCCCATCACGATCTCCGCCATGCAGCCACCGTTTCCGGCCAGCATGCGGCCATCGATCAGCGCATCACGCTCAAACGAGACGCTAACCTGATTGCGCGGGATCGGTTGCGTCGGCGCGCCGCCCGGGATCGGCTCGAGCAGAATGATGTGCTCGTAGCTGCGCGTGCGCCATTCGACGACCTTGTAGGACTGGCGCAGATGATAATAGGTCGCGCCGGGATAGGCTTCGCGCATCGCCTTTTCGATGTCGATTTCACCGATCTTGCGCGTATCGCCTCGCGCCAACCGCAGCGCGTAGGTGACATCGCCAATCTTGCGCAGCGGATAGGCAAAATGCGGGTTGTCGGATCCCAGCATGGCGATGGCGTCGAGATCGCGCGGACGTACCGCACCCGGCTGGGCAGCGATGAACGTTTCGGCAAACCCGGTGGGCCATTCCACGCTGGTCGGCAACGTGATCTGCCCATCCTCGAGTTGCGCCTCGTCAATCAGGCACCGAGCCTGCCCAAACTGGATGAAGCGATTGTCGAGGTAGAGGTTCGAGGGTTCGACCGCGCCTTCGTAGAAATCCTTGAACGTCGAGCCGAGTTTCACAAAAGCTGACGACGGGGCGATGACTACGAAAACCCCAGGCGCGGACCGTCCGATCCGGCCGGCGCGCTGCAGGATTGCCTTTGTCGTCTGCGGGACGCCGAGATTGATGCCGATCTTGAACATCGGAATGTCGATTCCGAGTTCCATGGCAGACGTCGAGGCCAGCGCGCGAAGCTTGCCAGCCCGCAGTGCTGATTCGATCCCGCGCCGGTCGACCGCTTCATATCCGCTACGGTAGGGCAGCACATCGTCGCGGCTGACAGCGCGCGTGACCCGCTCGACACCCTGCCGGGTGTCGGCAAAGGCGATAGCCGCATCTTCGGGGGCGATCTCGCTCGCGATCGTTGCAAGAATATCGGCGAGCATCTTTTCAGCAGGAGCATCATGGTCCGGTCCTTCGATGTGCAGCAGCGTCAGTTCGTGGCAGGGGGCACCGTTCTGGGTCTCGTCGACCACTTCGAACGGGCAGCCCGTGAGCAGCTCGAGATGCTCCTTCGGGTTGGCGATCGTAGCCGTTGCCGCAATGAACTGGAGCGGTGAGCGCTGGCGGCGAGAGGCCTTTGCAACGGCGCTCGCAACAGCCCGACGCAGGCGCCGGTTGAAGTACACCAGATTGGTCCCGAACACGCCTTCCCAAGTGTGTGCTTCGTCGATCACCACGAACTTCAGAAGGCTCAGGAACGCTTGCATAGCGGGGGAGGCAAGCTGACGCATGCCCCAGCAATGGAATGCGTCAGGAGTCGCCAGAATGACCCGGCACTTGGCAAGGACAATGTCGCGATCCTGACTGCTCACACGGCCGTTGATTTCGCCGACCAGTGACGGATCCAGGCCCGCCAACTGAAGGGCTTCCTGCCAACGCGCCAGCTGATCACCGCTGAGCGAAATCTGCGGGTAGAACACGAGGTGGACGCAGTCATCGGTGAGCATGCTGTGGATGATCGCCAGCTGGAACGGCAGCGACTTCCCAGACGCGGTGCCGGTCGCCATCGCGACGTTCTTGCCGGCATGGATATGCTCAAGCGTCTTGGCCTGATGGGTCCACACCGTGTCGATGCCGCCAAGCATCGAGCGCAGCCAGTCCCCGGTAGCGCCTTCAAGATATGCGGCAGGCGGTGACGCGCGGCGTTCCGGCCGCGGCGGATAGTCGATGCGTTCGACGATCGACGGATCGATCAAGCGGATAAAAAGGTCTGCAGGTTTCTCAGTCATATAATCTCCTTTTCAGTTTGCGTTGGGGAAGTGCGCCGCGCCCGAGCGGGCACGGATAGTTTCAGATTTTGCGGGGGCGCCGAGCGAGCGGACCAGAGCGGTCAGATCGCGCGAAGGCTCGATATAGGCCTGGGTGGTGTCGAGCCGCCGGTGGCCAGCGAGCCGTTGCACGTCGTGCAGCGACGAGTGGAACTCATTGGCACAGCGGGCGAGCGCGGTGATGAAACTGCGCCGTCCGGAATGGCTCGAGCAGCCGGTAAGCCCGGCCTCCAGATAGACCCGCCTGAACCACAAAGTGACCGCATTGGCCGACTGACGATCGCGCGGGCTGCGGCCGATCGCGAAATAATCGAGGTCGGGATAGCGTTCGCGGTAATCGAGCAGCGCTTCCCGGATCCGCGGGTGCATCGGAATACGGCGGTCGCGACCGCTCTTCGAATGCTCCCGCGGGATCCAGATCGTGCTACTGATGCTGCCGTCCGCTTCGGTCACCGCCTCGGCGGTGAGCGACGCAATTTCCGCTGCCCTAAGGCCTGCGTAGAAGGACAGCAGCAGCTTCAGCACGCCGCTTTCCGGGCATCGTGCCCGGGCGGCGACCTCCAGCGCCCGGGCAAGCTGTTCGACGGTGATGACGCGAGCGCGCCGCGGCGAGGGAAGCATGGCGCTCATGCTTCGTAATCCTCGTCCCCGGGGCCGGCGGGCGGGAGCACCCGCACCTCGATCTTCACCTTGCGAGGGGAAAGATCGGTCTCAGTCGTGGCATAATGTTCGTGACCCGACGGGGTCATGAGGTCGGGGGTAGGTACGTATTCGACAGACATTCTTGGTTACTCCTTTTTCGATTCGCCGTGATTGGCAGGATCAAAAAAGCGTGATTCGGGACATGAGTCAACGAAAAAAATCGTTCAAAATCAGCGTTGTATGTTAAGGTAAACGGCCTGTTAAGGTTAGCGAGCCATTAGCATTAATAGAAATCAGTCTTCTATTTAGGTTAATCTTTAGGATCGCTATTTTGGGGATTTTTGGATCTTCGGTGATTGTCAATTACATTATCTGATAAGATGCGTTGGCGAGCAGTATTTTGCCGGCGCGCTGGCTGGAAGCTGATTGCTGTCGCGGTGATGTCGCCTCCGCCGCAGGTTGGAGCGTGTCGCTCGGCTTACGATCCGACGTCGTGCCGACGTGTTGCAATCGACTTAGGACATAGAATGAGGCTTCTATGTGCTAACATATAATTCTGTTATTTATCAGTATTTTGTGCGTGACCTAAGGCAGAAAAGGCGCGGGCTTTTTTGCTAGGACAGAAAACGGCAGGCGCTACGGCCGCACTGTAAACCGCCTGTGCCGTGCATCGGGAAGCAGCGACCACGCGCCCCCGGTGCGAGCGATCCGAAGCATATGCGCGCGACTGCACGTCCCTGGTTCCCGCTACCGAATCAGCGGTCAGGCGCCGCGAAGCGAAATCGACCGCCCAGGGTATCCCAAGCGACCGAAAATCCTTGCTTTTTCGGGAGGTTTACGGTATGATTATCGGGTTCAGCCAAGCTGGGCATAAACGGGCATTTGCCCTCCTCACAGGACTGCACCGACGCCGCGGCATTTGAGCCGTGGCCTTCGCTTGCGCCCTGTTTTCCCCCCCGCCTCCCAACCCGAAAGTCGCCTACCCATGCCCAAGTCAGATCGCGTCCGCCGCCTGCTCACCGTCCTCGATGACCTCGCCCTCACGCACGGCAAGATGATTGCGCCCCGTCTCGCCGGACATCCGCAGCCCTCCTGCCTGATCGATCATGATCCGCGCTGGCAGGCCCAGCTCACCGAGGATTGCGAGATCGCTTATGTCCGCACCGGGCCCGCTGTGGTCCGCGAACTGCTGCGCGCCCGCCCGGGCACGCTGCTGCTCGAGCTGACCGTCCGCGGCGACCGCAAGCTCGTCGCGCACTACCGCCACGAGGACGGGGAGATTTCGATCTACCTGATGAAGCCTGGCCTGTGGGAGGCATGGTTTGGCCTCGACAACGGGAAGGACAGCGTGTCGATCCTGCCCGACATGTTCTGCGATCCGAACGAGGCGCAATGGGCTGCATTCGTCAAATCGCCCGATGGCCAGTGGCCTCGCCCGTTCTGGGCTTGAGCCCCCCGTCGCTAAAGCGCTTGTCCATCACACACCCCGGGTCGATCTGCGCCCGGGCGTTAGGCGGTTAGCGCGCTGGTCAGCACCAGCGCGCAGGCGGCCCTGCGCGCACCAACGTGTCGAGATCGCTTAGCCACCGATCGTGAACGCCTCGACATAGGGGCGCATCACGGTCCACACACCGCGCGCCTGGGCGTGTTCGGCAATCAGCGCCGGCGTCGTGCGACGCTGGCGCAATGCCTCGCGCAGCGCCTCGACCGCGACGCTGAGGCCAATCGTGTTGCGGAAGCGGAACGCATCGGCAAGCGTGCGCGCAAGCGTGAAGATCCGGACCGGGACCTGCCCGACCGTGACCAGGTCGACATCTTTGCTGAGCAGCGCGTCGGTCATGCGGATCAGATGAAGTTTGGGGCCATGATCGCTTGGCGCCCAATCGCTTTTGCCGATCGCCATCCATACCTGCCGGGGCAGCCGGTCGGTCAGGTCATAATAGCTGAGCGCGGACATAAGGCAGATGACGCCGCCGGGCACACGCTTGGCGGCCTCGGCAAGATCGTGGTGCACATCAAGTGGCGCGTCGCTGAGCTGATAGACGCCGCGCGAGAGGCGGGTGATGATACCCTGGCCAACCATGCGCTGAATCGTGGTCGCGGCAATGCCGGCGGCCGCCAGGTCGCGTGGGCGCATCATGCCGTGCTCGGCAAAGAGCGCCCGGGCCTGGGCGCGCTGTGTGGCCGCATCGGGTGCGTTATAATTCCTCGTATCTTCTGACATAACATCCGAGGTCTTATAACAGAAGCGTTACCCAAACAAGAACGATTGCATGCCTGCTCAACCCAAACGCTCAATGCTCGAAGCAATGAGCGCGCCGACAAGAATGGATTCTCGTTCCGTTATCGGCGATCGATGAAATTCTTGCCCGGATTGCTGACGAAACATTTTCCGGATACGCCTACGAGCCGAAGCGTGCCGCGCTGGCCCCGTTTGCCAACTAGGTGGTCCGGCCAGGCCCACGGTGGGGTCTCTGGGCCAGTCGAGCACGCGCCAGATTGAAAGACTTTTTCCGATCCGTTTTGGCGACTTACGATGGACGCTTCGGCTCAGGTAGGCACGAAATGGCAAGGTGTCAGATTTTGGCAAGCGCGATGCCCGCCAACGCGGAATGGCGGCATTGAGCCACAATTTCGGCCATTCGGGAGGGCTAGGCAACATCTCTAAAAGCGGACGTCCGCATATTCGATTCCCAGCATACCGCGTACGCCGCGCAAGTGCTGGCCGCTTCAACTTAGGCTCAATAAAGCTTTATCATGGCGCGCTAAGCGGCACACCGGCTTGGAAAATCCGATATTCAAATCGCACTTGATCGGCAGATGCGCCGCGGCTGTCGTCGGCAATCGCCAGGACCCTTCCAACCAACACTTCACCCGTCTTGTTCAACGCGGCAAAGGCTTCACCTAGGCCAATCTTGTAAACATGTGAGCTGCCATCGAACTCCTCGATGTCGAGGAGCGTGTCCCTAACAACGCCCTTTAACCGCATAATCGCGACCAGCGTAGACGTGCGATACAGGTGCACCTCTGTATCGCTTGCCTTGGAAAAGCGGAGATCGATGCTGCCCAAGGGCGACGGCACCCTAATCTGTCCATCGTCACGCGAATAATCGAAGTCGATCTCACCTGATGCCGACTCCCGACCCGACGGGCCAGACCTCCGCGCTTTTGAGACCACGGAAGTTCGCATCCGGACCGCAGAGTTCGCCGACGCTTCGGCCGATCGAACTTCCTCCACGATCTCGTCCGCAGTGCCGAACTGGCGAAGCAGCTCAGCGAGGCTGGAGAGATGCAGGTTCTTTCCGCCTGACGCCCTGCGATACTCGATTAGCAGTTCGGGGCGGGTAAAGACGGGCTCGCCGCCAGAACGCACGAACCAATCCGCCTTCTCCTCGCCAGTGACGAACACAAGATCCTTCTGCTTTTCGCGGCCAATTCGCAGCAACGCTTTCCAGATAAGGAAATCACCAATGCCGGTGTCCGCCTTGCCGCCATCCTTGTATCCCGGAGGTATCTTGTACGCTAACCGGTCGGCCCATTCTGCCTGAAGCGCTTCTCGCTCTTCTTGGTGTTCAATCACGTTGCCCGTGGTGAATACCTCCGCGTAGAGGGTTGTGACCGGGTCGTTACCACGCCACGCGGTCACGCCGGTGCGAATGCGGCCAAGCGCCTTCAGATATGCTTTGCGTCCATCGGCCAGATCCTGTCCGGCCTTTTTGAGCTCCTCATACCCGTCCAGTCCTTCCAGGATGGGAGAGACGACCCCTTCGACCGAAATTCTGGAAGAGAGGTCCGCGATCGTCTTTAGGAGCTCGGCGATTTTGCGATCCCGGTGCTTGATGAACTCACGGGCAGATCGGGCAGGAAGGAACAGCCGCCCCTCGTCGGCGAGCTTCTTGTACGTTGCGGCAAGGGCGCCGAGGTCGTCCTTTCCGATGGCGTACGGGAGCAACAGCGCATTTGTATCGATCGCGACTAGGACGTCCAAGTCGGCGACGCCGGCGACCAAGCTGGAGCGCAGCAGATCGACCGGGTCCGGGAATATGTCCTCGAGAAGGAATGGGTTCGCCGCGACCTCTTGGTCGTCCCGCCGAGACGGCGCGGCCGGCTGGCGCTTTTCGCCTTCCGGCGCTGCCTTCGCTTCGGGCGCCGCTTCCGGCTTGGGTTTGCTCATTCGTGCGTTGCTCCAGCGCCAGTCAGTGCGCGTAGCCGCACCTGTAAGGACATTGTCGGTCGACGGCGACTCCGTACTGATTGTGCCCGATCCGAAGCCGATAGCTGCTGCAATCGAGGCGACTTGCCGCTAGGCATGGCGTATGACGCGAGAAGCCCTTTGAAACCCTCCGTGTGCCTCGACGATTCGCCGTGTCGCGAGGAGGCTTGTCGGGCGTCGCTGGCAACGCCATTCAGCGTCGTCATGGGGGAAGCACGAAATCGACAGTTCGGGGGAATCGCTTG
>JBBQHG010000119.1:0-7994 GCA_038323755.1 Sphingomonadales bacterium | reverse complement strand
AGCGCGCGGTGCCGATCCGCTCGACCAGCTTGATCGCGGTGGCCGCGCGCAGCAGCCGATCGGTGCCATCCATCGGCACGTCGATCGCGCGCGCAATCTCATCGGTATCGCGCGCGCCGTCGGCCAGCAGGTCGAGCAACTGCAGCTCGATGCATGCGGCAATCACCTGCGAATAGGTGAACCCCGCCACCCTATCGAACATGATGCGCGCCTTGTGCCGCACAATCGGCCGGGTCAGCGGAAATCTAGCGGCAAAACGCTGAAACCCCGCATCGGCAAGCACAGCATTGCGCCACGTGATCCAGCGTTCCCGCCATCGCCTATTGTCTTTGCTAATTGACAGTTTCATATGTCAATCAAACTGGACGGTTGCTCGAAAGGCGTCAATCGCCATAAACGATAAACAGGGGCGAAAGGCCGGGATGGAGCGTGAACAGGTCATCGTGATCGGCGCGGGCGTTGGTGGGCTCACCAGCGCCGCCTTGCTGGCCGCACGCGGGCTTGATGTCACCGTCATCGAGGCAGCGAACGCCCCCGGCGGCAAGATGCGACAGGTCGATTCGGGCGGCGCGCTGGTCGATGGCGGCCCCACCGTCTTCACGATGCGCGAGGTTTTCGACGATATCTTCGATGCGTGCGGCGAATCGCTCGACGATCATCTCACCCTCACCACCGCCACCACCCTTGCCCGCCACGCCTGGGGGGATGACCGGCTCGACCTGTTCGCTGATCGCGCCCAGAGCGAGGCCGCCATCGCCGAATTTGCCGGGGCCGACGAAGCGCGCGGGTACCGCCGCTTCTGCGCAGAGGCCGAACAGATCTTCACCTCGCTCGAAAAACCCTATCTGCGCGGCCAGCGCGGCGGGCCGATGAAGCTCGCCTGGGAAATGGGCAAGGCGCGCTTTTCGGATCTGCTCACCACCCGCCCCTTCCAGACGCTGTGGGACTCGCTCGGCAGCCATTTCCGCGATCCGCGCCTGCGTCAGTTGTTCGGGCGCTATTCCACCTATTGCGGCTCCTCGCCCTATCAAAGCCCCGGCACGCTGATGCTGATCGCGCATGTCGAGGCGCGCGGCGTGTGGCTGCTCGATGGCGGCATGCACGCGCTCGCCCGCGCGCTTGAGCGCATCGCCGTCAAGCACGGCGCGCGCTTCCGGTACGGCGAGCCAGTCAGCGAAATCCTGCTCGCGGGCGGCAAGGCATCGGGCGTCGTCCTTGCCAGCGGCGAGCGCCTCGCCGCCGATTTCATCGTCTGCAATGCCGATCCCGCCGCCATCGCCGATGGCCGCTTCGGCCCCGCCGTTGCCCACGCCGTCGGCGGGATGAGCCCGGCGCAGCGCTCGCTCGGCGCACTCGTCTGGACCGCACACAGCTACACCAGCGGCTTTCCGCTCGCGCATCACAATGTGTTCTTCTCGGACGATTACGCCGCCGAGTTCGAAGCGCTCGCCGCCGGCAAGCTCCCCCCGTCCCCCACCGTCTATATCTGCGCGCAGGACCGCGACGATCAGGGTGTGGGTCCCGCCGGGCGCGAACGTCTGCAGATACTCGTCAACGCCCCCGCCAATGGCGACGGGCCTGGATTTACCCAAGCGGAGATCGATCAATGCCAAGCGCAGATGCTGGAGATTACGGGGCGAGCGGGCCTTTCGCTGGAACTCCCGCCCTCGGCAACGGTGCTGTCGACTCCGGCAACCTTCGAGGCGCTGTTCCCCTCGACGGGTGGAGCCCTTTATGGACGGGCCTCGCACGGATGGGCGGCGTCCTTCCGCCGGCAAGGCGCCCGGACACTGATCCCTGGCATCTATTGCGCGGGCGGGAGCACCCATCCGGGCGCGGGCGTCCCGATGGCGGCGCTCAGCGGCGGCCTTGCCGTCGATATCCTGCTCAAGGACCGCGCTTCGATGTCTCGGTCGACGCGAACGGCTATGCCTGGTGGTATATCGACGCCTGCAGCGACGACGGCCGCTTCGGCCTGACGATCATCGCCTTTATCGGCAGCGTCTTCTCGCCTTATTACAAGCTCAGCGGCCGTCGCAGCCCGGAGAATCACTGCGCCATCAACGTCTCGATGAACGGCCCGCGCGGCAATGCCTGGGCAATGACCGAACGCCCCTGGCACCAGGTCCGCCGCGATGCAGATACTTTCCAGGTCGGCCCCAGCGGCCTGCATTGGGACGGCAATTGCCTCGTCATCGACATCAACGAGACCTCTGCGCCCCTGCCCTATCCGGTGCGCGGGCAGGTCCGCGTTTACCCTGAGATGATCGGCACCACCGGCTTCTGCCTCGATGCCGCGGGCAAGCACCGTTGGCACCCCGTCGCCCCGCGCTCGCGCGTCGAAGTCAACATGGCCAACCCCGACATCAGCTGGAAGGGCAGCGGCTATTTCGATTCGAACTTCGGCGAGGAAGCGCTGGAGGACGGCTTCAACGACTGGCACTGGTCACGCGCGCACCTGAAGAACGATGTCGCCGTCCTGTATGAGGGCACCCGCGTGGACGGCACCCCCTTCGATCTCGCGCTCAAGATGGACCGGCAAGGCCGCTGGACCGACGTCGCCGCCCCCCCCTCGGTGCGCCTCCCCCGCTCGGGCTGGCTGGTCGACCGCCGCACCCGCGTCGATGCCGGCCACAAGGCAAAGGTGACCAAAACCTGGGTCGACGCCCCCTTCTACGCCCGCTCGGCGCTCGACACGCGGCTGTTCGGCGAGGATGCCCACGCGGTCCACGAAAGCCTGTCGCTGGGGCGGTTCCGCTCGCCGGTCGTGCAGGCAATGCTGCCGTTCCGCATGCCAAGGGCGATTTGCTAGGGCTTGGGGTCGCGCTCATCCTTGCCGCGCCGGATCGAACGGGTCGTCGCCCAATATTGATAAGCGAGCAAGAGCAGGACGCCGCCGAAGACGAGGCCCATTTCGAGCAGGCCCATATGGTCGTGGATCATGAGCAGTTCCTGAGCTGGGTAGGGACGCTGGGGAGCGGTTTAGACGGTGGCGCGACGAATTGCGAATGGCTGCTTTTGGTGGGAAGAGGAACGGCAGCTTGGGAAATCCGTTGGTGAGAGGCTCTGTCTGGCGTTATCCTGCGGCATGTTCATATATAGAGCGCTCTACACACTGTTCGTCCTGATGCTCGCTACCAGCCCGGTAATCAGCTTGTTGATCGCAAGCCTTGCCGATGATGCGGGAAGGCATCCGACAATGCTAAAGTTCCTTTGGGTGGGCGTCGGATTAAGCCTTCCGCTTCCACTCTTGATCGCGAATCTTGGTGGCTCGCAGACTTATGCGGGATTTTGGACCTACTTGGAGTCCTTTCCTCACAATTCCAAAAAAGTCATTCTTACAAGTTGGCTGCTCGCGTTCGGTGCGACGGCGCTCATTGGCCTGTTAACGTAGGACAGGAGCCTCGTAGCGTCCGCTTCTGGGGCGAATCCCGCCCCTCCCTTTCGCCGTCACCCCGGGCTTGACCCGGGGTCCCGCTTTTCTCATCCGACGCACATGGAGCGCGAGACGAAGGGCGGCTGGGTTTACATCATGGCCGATCGCTATCGGGGCACGATGTATGTCGGTGTCACGTCCCATCTCGCCGCGCGAATCGTTCAGCACCAATCGGGCGACGGTTCCGATTTCTGCGCGAGATACGAGCTGACCAAGCTGGTTTGGGCAGAGCGCGGGGACGACATCCTCAGCTGTATCGAGCAGGAGAAACGCATCAAGCGCTGGCGGCGGGAATGGAAATTTGCGCTGATTGAGGGTGGCAATCCTAACTGGCGGGATCTTTTCGGCACGCTCGTTTGAGAAAAAGCGGGACCCCGGGTCAAGCCCGGGGTGACGGGAGGGAAGGTGGTGTGTGAGAGCCAGTGAATTACCACCCGCTCCCTTTCTCCTATGTCACGTCACCCCGGACTTGATCCCGGGTCCCGCTTTTCTTCTTCGGCGCGATGTTCTGGCACCGATACACCCACCCCAACCCCACCAGCGAACGCCTCGATCATCCCCGCCATCACCTCCGGCGACTCTTCATGCGCCAGATGCCCCAGCCCCGGCAGCTTCTCCACCGTTGCCCCCGGCACCAGCGCCGCCGCGCCCTCGGCAGTCGTCACCGGAATCGCCGAATCGCCCGCACCGTGGATCAGCAGCAACGGCACCGCCAGCTTGGGCAAGTCGCGCGCCAGCGATTCCAGGTCCCAGTCGGCCATCATCGTAATCGCGCCTGCGCAATGCCCCGGCGTCGAAAATAGCCGCCCGTAAAAATCCGCCCCCGCCGCATCGATCGTCGACCCCGTCGATCGCGCCAGAAACCGCCCCGCCTCGCCGCGTTGCCGCGCAATGCCGGCAAAGATGTGCGGCGCGAACGGGTTGACGAACAGCATGCGTGCGAGCGTCGGGAACAGCTTGGCCGCGAGCCCCGGAAACGGCAGCAGCGCCGAATTGAGCCCGATCACGCCCTTGGGTGCGGCAAACCCGTCCAGCACCATCCGGATCGCAATCGCCGCCCCCGCCGAATGGCCGACGATCAGCGCGGGCGGCATTTCCAGCGCCGTCATCAGCTCACCCACCGCGCGTGCCATCGCCGGCATCGCCAGCCCGCCGGGTGGCCGCCCGCTGGTAAAGCCATGCCCCGGCAGATCGGGCGCAACGACGGTAAAATGCGCGGCCAGCAGCGGCAGCAGCCCGCGCCAGCTATGCGTCGCTGCCCCCGTGCCGTGGATCAGCAGCAGCACGGGGCCGCTACCCATCACCTGTACATGCCAGCGCAACCGCCCGACATCGACAAAGCGGCTCGACTCGCGGTTCGGCCAGTCGCGCCCTTCGGCCTCCCAGCGCGGCCTGTCACTGAGCATCCTGCACCCCCTTCACCGCCGCATGCATCGTCCGCGCGTCGGCGCGCGGCAGCGGCAGATAGCGCGCACGCATCGCGGCGGCGATTGCCGCCCCCTCCGCGCGTGGTCTCGCAGAAATATCGACAAAGGCAGACGCCATCCCCGACAGGCCGATCGCCCGCGCGGCGGCCAGCGCATCATCCTCCGCCGCCTGCCGCACCATCGATCCGTCGGCGGCGATGTTCGCGCGGCCATCGGTCAGCACGACCAGAAACGGGGTCCGCCCCCGCTTGCGCGCTGCCTCGCCCAATTCACGCGCGGCGTTGAGCCCGGCGGCAAGCGGCGTCCCGCCACCGCCCGGCAATGCCCCGAGCGACTTGCGCGCGCGCGCCAGCGACCGGGTCGGCGGCAGGATCAGCTCGGCCTCGGTCCCGCGAAACGCGACCAGCGCCACCTGCGCGCGCTTTACATAAGCCTCTGCCAGCAACAGCTCGACCGCACCCTTGGCCTCGGCCAGCCGCGCCATGGCAGAAGAGCCCGACGCATCGACCGCAAAGATCGTCGTCGCCTCCATCTTCTTTTCAAACCGGCGGATGCGCAGATCGTCGAGCCGCACCTGCACCCGTCCCGCATCTGCGCCCCGCACCCCCTGCCAGGGGGCCGCCGCGCGCAAGGTATCGATCAGGCTCAGCCGCAGCCCGCCACGCGGAATCCCCGCCCGCACACCGACCGGACGACCGCGTGTTGGCGACCGTTGCTTCGCCCCCTTGCCCTGCCCCCGCCCCTGCGGTGATCGCCTGCCGCCGCCCGCCGCAATCTGCGCGAGCACATCCTTCGGGAGCGAGGCGAGTGCTGCCTCCAGCACGACATCCTCCAGCGGCTGCGGCTCACCGCTTTCCTGCTCGCTGGTGTCGCTATCGGAAGGCGGCGGCGGTGGCGCCTCGGTTTCGGGCGCTGGCTCCATGTCTGGCGGCGGCGGCATCCGCGTCGCGCGTGGACCGAGCACGAGCCGCGCGGCAATCATCACATCCGCCTCGCCGATCACACCCCGCCCCTGCAGCACCGCCGAAGCCCGTGCTGCCCGCAGTGCAAACATCGGCGCGCGCCCTGAATCGATGCCGAGCGCCAGCGTGGTCGCGGCAATCGCTTCGATCACATCGGTGGTCGGCGGCGCGACATCGCCGCACTCACCCGGCGTCCAGGCCTCACCGTCGAAATCACGGGGCGGCCGCACTGCCCCCAAATCAATCCAGAACGCCAGCCGCTCGGCCAGCGCCAGCGGAGGCCGCTCGTCGGGCGCCACGCCATCATCAAGCGCCACGACTGCAAAGCGCGCTGGCGATCGCAGCGTCATCCCTTCGCGCTCGGCAATAACCTCGCCAATATCGAGCGCCGCCGCAATCGGGGCGGCGACAGAATCCGCCAACCGCTCGGCCATCGGCACGATCAGCAGCCCGCCATCGGCCTCGGCCAGCACACCGGTGCGCGACACCGCCCGCCCGGTCGACAGCGTCGCGCCCAGATCAAGCCCACCCAGCAAGCGCTCATCATCGATATGCGCCGGCAGCCGCTTGACGGGTGCGTGCGCGCCCAATCCGGCCATGAGCGCGGCAACCACGGCATCGCGCGCCTCGCCACCACCGCGCAGCACCAGTCCGCCAAGGCCCGGATCGATCGCGCACAGCCGCGCCGCCAGCAGCGCATCCGACCAGACATCGGGCGCCGGATCGCCCGGAGGCGTCATGCGGCGAACAAAGTGTCCATCGCGCGCTCGATCCGCACGGTCGAACCCGTCTCGTCGAGCACATTGCGCCGCAACCGGTGCCGCAGCGCGAGCGGGGCGACCCGCTTCAGATCACCCTCGGTCACCGTCTCATGCCCCTCAAGCGCCGCCAGCGCGCGCGCTGACCGCATCAGCGTCAGCTCGCCGCGCAAGCCATCCGCGCCGACGACCATGCATAGTTCAGAGGCGCGGGTCAGCACCGCATCGGGCACCGTGACCTTCGCCAGCAAGTCCTTGCCCTTGGCGATCCGCTTCAGCGTCTTGCGTTCGGCCTTACTCCATTCCTCGGCAAAGGCATCGGGCGTGCGTTCAAAGGCATCGCAGCGCTTCAATATCTCCACCCGCTGCTTCAAGTCCTGCGGCGTGCGCACCTCGACCGACAGCCCGAACCGGTCGAGCAGCTGCGGCCGCAACTCGCCCTCTTCGGGGTTGCCGCTGCCGACCAGCACGAAGCGCGCGGCGTGGCGCACGCTCAACCCCTCACGCTCGACGACATTCTCGCCCGATGCCGCCACGTCGAGCAGCAGATCGACGATATGGTCCTCGAGCAGATTGATCTCGTCGATATACAAAAACCCCCGGTGGGCCCGCGCGAGCAGCCCCGGCTCGAACGCCTTTTCGCCGTGCGCCAGCGCCTTTTCCAGGTCGAGCGCGCCCACCACCCGGTCCTCGGTCGCGCCCAGCGGCAAGTCGACGAAGGGCACCGGCGCGGTGGCCTTGCCCACCCGGTGCGTCTCGGGCGTCGGGCACACCGCCTGCCCCGGCGCGCAATTATAGCGGCACCCCGCCACCACCGGCATCGGCGGGAGCAACGCCGCCAGCGCACGCACGGCAGTCGACTTGCCGGTGCCACGGTCACCGAACACCATCACCCCGCCGATCCGCGCATCGACAGCGGCGATCAGCAGGGCAAGTTTCATTTCATCTTGGCCGACAATGGCCGAAAAGGGGAAGGACGCACGCATCCTTTGCGTGTAACAGGAGTTTGACACTCCACAATACAGACTGGCCCGCCGCACATGGAAATTCCCGTTATCGTCGCCATTGGTGGCGCCGTCGTGCTCGGCGGTGCGGGTGGGCTGATGACGCCGATCGGCCCCTGGTATCACAATCTGAAAAAGCCCGGCCTGCAACCGCCCAACTGGCTGTTCGGCCCGGCCTGGACGATCATCCTGGGGCTCGCCGCCTGGTCCGCGATCACCGCCTGGTATGCCGCCGATACGCCTGCCGAGCACGCCCGCGTGCTCTGCCTGTTCAGCACCAATGCGCTGTTCCATTTCCTGTGGAGCCCGCTCTTCTTCCGCGCGCAACGCCCCGATTGGGCGCTGGTGGCGGTGGTGTTCCTGTGGGTATCGCTCGTGCTGCTCGTCGTGCTGCTCTGGCCGATTTC
>JBBQHG010000118.1:0-7994 GCA_038323755.1 Sphingomonadales bacterium | reverse complement strand
GGAAGGCGATCAGCTTTCGCATGAGCGCACCCAGGCGGCGATGTCGGCAGCAAGCAGAGCGGCGAGGGCGGGGTCGTTGCCGGGTTCTGAGCGTCGCCACAAGGGCGCGCCGGAAACCTTGATGTCGGCCAGGGCCGGGTCGCTATCGAGTCGAACGATGCGGACAGGCCCGCCGTCAGCTGCCCCCCAAGGCTCCAGGGCACTGATTTCGGTCAGCAGATCGGCAGCGATCTGGTTGCCTGCCACCTCGACCGGCGGGTCGTGGGCATCCGCCGGAAGGCTTGCGTCGAACCACCAGCACTCTGGGAGCGATTGAGCAAGCGCCAGCTCCGCCTGCTTGGTCCGCGTCAACTCCCGCAGCAATGCCGAACCTAGCTGCGGCGCAAGATACCAACGTCCGGTGAAAAGACCGAGTGAGTCGAGCAGCGCGCCGCTGCGGATGGCGGCTGCATGAACGACCCGCCCTTCGTCCAAGAGCTTGTCGACCAGCGCTTCGACAGCCTCGCGCACCTGAAAGATCGTCACCATCTCGGTCGGCACAAGGCTCTCGCCCTGTCCCGGCAGATCGGGCAGCGCGCTCGCGACGCCGAGGGTCGCGAGAATTCGGCAGATCGTAACGGCAAAGGTCCGCGTGCGGTTATGCTCCTCGAATAGCGGGAGCAGCATCACGACGACCGGGCCGGTATCGGGGCCGAAGCGCAGCATCGCTTCGCGGCCGCCTGCCCAGTCTTCATGGTCGATCACATGAGCGCCCGGTCGGCGGCGAAGCGAGCGAGCGCGCCGAAGGTGGCGAGCATGTCGCCATCGACCTCGTCATCCTCGATCAAAATGCCGAGCCGGTCTTCGAGCTCGGTAAGCACGCCGGCAACGGCGAGGGAATCGAATTCGGGGAGCGCGCCGAACAGCTCGGTGTCGTCGGCAAAGGCCGCGACCCGCGTCTCGCTGATGCCGAGCACGTCGCGCAGCACCTCGCGCACCGTTGCTTCGACTGCCGCTTCACCTTCACGCACCAACTTCACCCTCCGTGCCCAACGCCGGTAGAGCGGGCCGATAGAGAATTGCCGCGGCAATGCCAAGCGCTGCCCCTTGGCAGGGACGCGGCTGGCACTATCAAGGACGGATGATTGCGCTCGATCCTGTGCCCTATCCGATTGATCACTTGCCGAGCCGGGGGGCAGCAGGGGATGTGGCGATTGCGGATAAGGCGGGGATGCTCGATTTTGCCGGGCTGGAGCTGGCGGTCGGCCAGCTGGCGGGGTGGCTGGCTGAGCAAGGATTGGCGGCGGGAGACCGGGTGGCGAGCTGGTTGCCGAAGAACCGCACGGCCTGCCTGATCCCGCTGGGGGCGGCGCGGGCGGGGCTGGTGCATGTGCCGGTCAATCCACTGCTGAAGCGGGGGCAGGTGGCGCATATCCTGGAGGATAGCGGGGCGGCGCTGTTGCTGACGCAGGAGGGGCGAGCGGCGACGCTGGAGGCGGGGGATGTGCCGGGGGATTGCCGGGTTTTGGTAGATGGTTTGGTTTACACCGAGAACGCACTGCCGCCGTCCGACGCAAATCCAACAGGGCTGGCGGCGATCCTGTATACCTCGGGATCGACGGGGCGGCCGAAGGGGGTGATGCTGAGCCATGCCAATATGTGGCTCGGCGCAGTGAGTGTGGCGCATTATTTGCGCCTGAAACCGACCGATCGGACGCTGTGCGTGCTGCCATTCAGCTTTGATTACGGCCAGAATCAGCTGTTTTCGAGCTGGATTGCGGGTGGATCGGTGGTGCCGATCGACTATCTGACCCCGCGTGACGTCATGAAAGCAATCGACCGGCATGACGTCACCACATTGGCCGGCGTACCACCGCTATGGAGCCAATTGCTGGAAGCCGACTGGCCACCCGAGACGGCGGCCAAGCTCCAACGGCTGACCAATTCGGGCGGGGCGCTGACGGTGGCGATGGTGCGGGCACTGCGGACGCGGTTTCCGAATGCCGATCTCTACCCGATGTACGGGATCACCGAGGCGTTCCGATCGACCTATCTCGACCCCGCGCTGGTCGATGCGCATCCGGACTCGATGGGGCGCGCGATTCCCTTTGCCGAAGTCATGACGGTGCGCGCCGATGGCAGCCGGGCGGCGCCGGGCGAGCCGGGGGAACTGGTGCATGCCGGGCCGCTCGTCTCGATGGGGTACTGGCGCGATGAGGCGCGGATGGCCGAGCGCTACCGCCCGGCGCCGGATTATTTCACGATGCAGGGCATGGCGGTGTTCTCGGGCGATCAGGTGATCGAAGGCGAGGACGGGCTGTTCCGCTTTGTCGGGCGCGAGGACGAGATGATCAAATCGGCGGGCAACCGGATCAGCCCGACCGAGGTGGAAGAGGCAGTGCTCGCGGGCGGTGAGGTAGCGGAAGCCGTGGCGATTGGCGTGCCCGACGCGCGGCTGGGGCAGGTGATTGTCGTGATCGCCCGCGCGACCGGCGAGCCGAGTGCTGCGGAAGAGACCTTGCGCACGCGGCTGCGGCGTGATTTGCCCAATTTCATGCAACCGACCCGCTATGAATGGCGCGAGGCGATCCCGCGCAACGCCAATGGCAAGCTCGACCGGGCTGCGTTGAAGCAAGGGTTGCTGGCGTGAAGCCGATGGGGCCGATCCCCGCGCCCTTTGGCGAGCAGCATGGCGATCTGATAATTGCTGGTAAAAATGCTAATCAATGGATTGAAATTGCAGGCGATACGCCGCTGTTCGTATATGATTTCGGCAGGATCGCGCAGAATATCGCCGATCTGCGCGCTGCGCTGCCGGATGGGGTCGGCATCCATTATGCAGTGAAGGCCAACCCGTTTGCACCGCTGGTGACGGCGATCGCGCCTTTGGTCGATGGGCTCGACATTGCCTCTGCGGGTGAGCTGGCGCTGGTCGAGGCCCATGCCCCGGGCAAGCCAGTGAGCTTTGCCGGGCCGGGCAAGCGCGATGACGCGCTGGCGGCGGCGATTGTGGCCGGCGTGACGATCAATCTGGAATCCGAGGGCGAAGCGCGCCGCGCGCTGGCGCTCGGGCAGACATTGGGAATCGCACCCAGGCTGGCGGTGCGGGTCAATCCATCATTCGAGCTGCGCGGATCGGGGATGCGGATGGGCGGGCGTGCCTCCCCCTTCGGCGTCGATGCAGAGGCAGTGCCGGGGCTCGTGGCGATGATCGTCGCGGGCGGCGCGCAGTGGCGGGGCTTGCATATCTTTGCCGGATCGCAGGCGCTGGATACGGCGGCAATCATCGAGATGCAGGCGGCGACGGTGGCGCTGGCGGGTGCGCTGGCCGAACGGATCGGCGCGGTGCCGCCCTTGGTCAATCTGGGTGGTGGCTTCGGGATTCCCTATTTTCCGGGGGATACGCCGGTCAATGTCGCAGCAATCGGCGCTGCACTGGGCGACGCCTTGACGTCAAAACCGGCTTCACTGGCGGGTGCCACCTTTGCGGTCGAACTCGGGCGCTGGCTGGTGGGCGATTGCGGCGTGTATCTGACGCGCGTGATCGACAAGAAGGTCAGCCGTGGCGAGACATTTCTGGTGACCGATGGCGGGCTGCATCATCAATTGGCGGCGAGCGGCAATTTCGGCACGGTGGTGAAGCGGAATTATCCCATCGCGGTGGCGCACCGGATGAGCGATCCGGCGACCGATACCGTGACCGTGGTTGGCTGCCTGTGCACGCCGCTCGACCGGCTCGGCGATCAGGTCGCGTTGCCCGAAGCGGGCCCCGGCGATGTTATCGCCTTGTTCATGGCCGGGGCTTATGGCCTGTCTGCAAGCCCAACGGCCTTTCTTGGCCACCCCCTGCCCAAACAGGTTCTGGCGGGCCTACCAGACAATCCTAACGCTATCTTCACCTCTTGAATCGATACCGGACCGTGTAGCGATGCGCGGGTTTGGTTGACGTCACCGAGCCTGTCGCAACGACGGGAGGTTCATGTGATGCGTTTTCACCAGTTTTCCAAGGTTTTCGGCGGGCCGGTAGCGGCTGCGGCGCTGGTTTCGGGGTGTATCCCGGGCGGCGGCCGACCCGAATTGCCGCCTGCGGCGTTCGTCGCATCGCAGGAGCAGCCGGGTGAGGAATATATCATCGGGCCGCTTGATCAGCTGAATATCTTTGTGTGGCGCAACCCCGAATTGTCATCAAAAGTCCAGGTGCGCCCCGATGGCCGCATCACCACGCCGCTGATCAGCGACATGCCCGCTGTGGGCAAAACCCCGGCGATGCTCGCAGACGATATGAAGATCGCGCTGGGCGAATATATCAAGGACCCGATCGTTTCGGTGATCGTGGAGAATTTCTCGGGCACGTTCAGCCAGCAGGTCCGCATCGTCGGCGCGACCGAAAAGCCGGCGTCGCTGCCCTATCGCGCCAATATGACGCTGCTCGATGCGATGATCGCGGTGGGTGGCCTGAGCGAATATGCCGCCGGCAACAAGGCGCGGCTGATCCGCTATGATCGCAATACCGGCCGCCAGACCGAATTCTCGCTGCGGCTGTCGAGCCTGCTGAAGAACGGCGATTCCTCCGCCAACGTCAAGCTGCAGCCGGGTGACGTGATCATCATCCCAGAGAGCATGTTCTGAGGATGGCTGCATGACCAGTCTCTACGATGAGGTGCGGATCACCGTACACGGCATCTGGACCCGCCGCTGGCTTGCGCTGGCGGTGGCCTGGGTGGTGTGCGTGCTGGGCTGGCTCGTCGTATCGCAAATCCCCAACAGCTATATGTCGCGGGCGCGGATATCGGTGCAGATGCAGTCGATCTTGCCGAGCAAGATTGGCATCACCGCCGACGAACAGGCGCGCGATGTCGACCGGGTGCGGCAGACGCTGACCTCTGCAATGAACCTGGCCAAGGTGGTGCGTGGGACGGACCTGGCGGCGACGGTCGCCAATGACCGCGACGTGGCGGATCGCGCGGCAGGCTTGCAGAACGCGATCAAGGTAACGGCGCAGCAGGACAATCTGTTCGAGATCAGCGCCAATGCCGCCAGCCCCAAGCTGGCGCGGCAGATTGTGCAGAAGCTGATCGACATTTTCGTCGAAGAGAATTTGGCGGGTGACCGCGACGAGACGAGCCAGACGCTGCAGTTTCTGGATGGGCAGCTCGCCCAGCGCCAGAAGCAGTTGCAGGACAGCGAGGCCAAGCGCGCCGATTTCCAGAACCGGTATCTGGGGTCGCTGCCGGGTACGGGCTCCTTCAACGACCGGATCGGCAATGCCCGCAGCCAGATGGCGCAGGTCGATGGCGATCTGGCAGCGGCGCAAAGCGGGCTGGCGGCGATCACCGCGCAAATGTCTGGCGTGTCGCAGAGCGTAGCGGGTGCGGGCGGATCAGCGGGCCCGGCGCGGGCGCGGGTTTCCGCCATTCAGGGCCAGCTCGCCGAGGCACGCGGGCGCGGCTTTACCGAGCAGCACCCCGATATTGTCGCGCTGAAGAGCCAGCTGGCGCAAGCGCAGAATGCCGCGCGTAACGAGCCGATCAGCGTGGGTGCCGGATCAAGCAACCCGATGTTCCTGTCGCTCCAGTCGCTGCGTGCCGACAAGCAGGCGCAGGTGGCGGCGCTGACGGCACGCAAGGCCCAGCTGCAGAATGATCTCGATCAATTGCAGGCCAAGCTGAGCGGCGACCCGGGCGTTGCCGCCGAGCAGGCGCAGCTCGAGCGCGACTATCAGGTGCTGAAGGACCAGTATGACAAATTGCTGGCCGACCGCGAGGACATCAAGCTGCGCGGACAGGTGCAGAACCAGACCGACGCGATCAAGTTCAGCGTGATCGACCCGCCGACCGCGCCGCGCGCGCCGACGGCGCCGAACCGGCCCTTGCTGTTGACGGCGGTGTTGATTGCCGGGCTGGGCGCTGGCGTGGGCGTTGCCTTTGCAATCGGCCATCTGCGCGCGACCTTTTCCACCACGAGCAAGCTGGAGCGCGCGACGGGGATGCCGGTGATCGGATCAATCGGCGAGATGGTGACCGATGCGCAACGCGCGATGCGGGCCAAAAGGCTGACCTATTTTGCCGGGGGCGCGGGCGGGCTGGTGGTTGCCTATGTCGCGCTGATCGGCGTGGAGTTTCTCCAGCGGGGGCTGGCGGCATGAGCGAGATGAAACCGATCCGCACCGGCGCCTCACTGCTCGAACGGGCAGCCGCGGTGTATGATTTCCAGGCCGAATTGCGCGGGGCGGCGTTTGTGCCAGCACCTGCTGCCGAACCAACGCCTGCGCCTGCGCCCTTGCCGAAGCCAGCCGACATAGCCGAGGCTGGCCCGGTGCCGTTGCGCGGGATGGATGCGCTGGACGCCCGCGCGGCGCTGGCCCAACCGATCAAGCCCGTGGCCGAGACACCGGCTGTCGATCGGCGCCATGACGGCCGGATCGACCGGGCACTGCTGAGCGCGCAAGGCCTGCTCGTGCCGGGCGCGCCGATTGGCGTGCTGGCCGAGGAATTCCGGCTGGTGAAGCGCCAATTGCTGTTGACCGCGCGGACGGTGCGCAAGACGAATGGCGACCGGGCGCGGACGATTTTGGTGTGTTCGGCCAATCCCAATGAGGGCAAGACCTATTGCTCGCTCAACCTGGCGATCTCGATGGCGGCCGAGCGCGACACCGAGGTGCTGCTGGTCGATGCAGACTTCGCCAAGCCCGATGTGCTGGCGCGCCTGGGGCTCGCCGAGAGCGTGGGGCTGCTCGATGCGCTGGCGAACCCGGCGATCGACGTGGAAGCTTGCGTGATCAAGACCGATGTGGCGCAGCTGAGCATCCTGCCGGCGGGCACCAAGAGCCATCAGGACACCGAGCTGCTCGCCAGCGAGCGGACACCGGCACTGATCGCCGCCCTGCTGGCGGCTGATCCGCGCCGGATCATCATTTTCGATTCGCCGCCCGCGCTGGCGGCATCGCCGGCCGCGACGCTGGCGCTGCATGTCGGGCCGATCATGCTGGTCGTCCGCGCGGACAAGACCAGCGAGGGCGATTTGCGCCAGGCCGTCGGGCTGCTCGATGGCTGCGAGCATATTCAGCTGGTGCTCAATTCAGTGTCTTACGCGCCGGGGGGGCGCCGTTTCGGCAGTTATTACGGCTTGGAGGAGCCACAATGATGCGCATGACTCTCTTGATCGCGGTGGGGGCCGCGACCGTGGCGGTAACGCCCGCCGAAGCCCGCAAGCGGGAAATCTCGCCCTATATCGAGATCAACCAGATCGTCACCGCTGACCTGAACGGCAGCAACGACGTGCTGACCTATACGACGGTGGCAGCGGGCGTGGACGCGTCAGTTTCGACGCGCCGGGTGGAGGCGCAGGTGAGCTATCGCTACGAACGGCGCTTTGGCTATCAACGGCGGCTGAACGATGTCGACGTGCATAGCGGGCTGGCACGCGCGGCGGTGAAGATCGTACCGGGCTTCAGCGTGGAAGGCGGCGCGATTGCGACGCGCGCGCGCGCCGATATCCGCGGGGCGAACCCGGGCGTGCTGGTCGGCAATGTCGACAATATCAGCCAGGTCTATTCGGTTTATGCCGGGCCGACGCTTGGCACGCATATCGGCGATCTTGGCGTGAGCGCGAGCTACCGCGTGGGCTATACCAAGGCGGAGGCGCCGGGGACGACCGGCGTCGCGCCGGGCCAGCCACGGCTCGACACCTTCGACAGCTCGCGCAGCCAGGTGGCACAAGCGAGCCTCAACCTGAAATCGGGCACCTTGCTGCCGGTGGGCGTGACGGTGAGCGGCGGCTGGGAACGCGACGACGCGGGCCAGCTCGACCAGACATATGAAGGCCGCCATGCGCGCGCCGATCTGGTGCTGCCGGTCGGGCGCACGCTGGCTGTCGTTGGCGGGGCGGGGTATGAGACGATCCAGATCAGCCAGCGCGATGCCCTGCTCGATGCAGGCGGGCAGCCAGTGGTCGATCGGCGCGGCCGGTTCCAGACCGATCCGGCGAGCCCGCCGCGCATCGCCTATAATTTCGAT
>JBBQHG010000117.1:0-8001 GCA_038323755.1 Sphingomonadales bacterium | reverse complement strand
CGATTCGCGCTGCGTCTAAGGCGTCGCTGAGCCAGGCCTGACCCGCGCAAACCCGGCTGCAACCGCACCGGGGACGCGCGCGGTTGACTTGCCCGCCCCCCCTTTCAAAACGGACCCCGCATCGGGGGCTTCGGCCCACCGGTGTTTTTCGTCGCCCGCTTATTGCGCGGCGGCGTTTTCTTATCAGGATGTGCTCGCGTTGGCAGACGATCGCCAGAACGGACCCGATGACCTTGCGGCCCGAATTGCGCGTGCGAAAGCAGAGCATGAAACCGCCGGTCATTCGGCGGCGACAGCATCCGAAAACAAGGGCTGGGCGATCGGCATAGAGTTTGTCGGCCTGGTTCTGGTGTCAACGGCCATCGGCTGGGGCATCGACAATTACACCGGCCTTGGGTCAAAGCCCTGGGCCATGATCATCATGCTGGTGTTTGGCTTTGCCGCCGGCGTCTATCGCGCGATGCAGACATCGTCGCAGTTTGACGCAGACCCCACCAGCGGCAACAGGAAGTAAGGCGACCGACATGGCCGGCCCGATGGAACAGTTCGCACTCAAGGTGCTCAAGCCACTGAATGTGGCTGGTTTCGATGCGTCCTTCACCAATTCCTCGCTGTGGATGGCGGTTGCGGTCACCTTCATCGCAATCTTCCTGTTCGTCGGCACCGCCAGCCCCAAGCTGGTGCCCGGGCGCATGCAGGCGGCGGTCGAATATCTCTATGATTTCGTGCAAGGCATGCTTGACGAGAATGTCGGCCCCAAGGGGCGCCGCTTCGCGCCGCTGCTCTTCTCGATCTTCATCTTTGTGCTGGTCTGCAACCTGTTGGGCCTCATTCCGTGGGTGGGGGCATTTACCCCGACCAGCCATATCGCCGTGACCTTTGGCCTCGCGCTGATGGTTTTTGTCATTGTCGTGATCGTCGGTTTCGCCAATCACGGCCTGCATTTCTTCTCGCTGTTCTGGCCTAAGGATACGTTCCTGCCGCTGGCGATGTTCGTGGCGGCAATCGAGTTCCTCAGCTTCCTCAGCCGTCCGTTCACGCTGGCCATTCGTTTGTTTGCCAACATGACCGCGGGCCACGTGCTGCTGAAGGTATTTGGTACGTTCGTGGTCGCGCTCGGCTCGTTCGGCGCGCTGCCTTATGTCTTCGGCGTGTTGCCGCTGGCGGTGAACGTCGCGCTTTCCGCACTCGAAGTGCTGATCGCCGTCGTGCAGGCCTATGTTTTCGCACTGCTCGCCTCGCTCTATTTGAACGATGCGATCAATCTTCACTGAGTTTACCCTTAAACTACTGATTTAACTTGAAAGGTTTTACTATGGACGTTGGTTCGGCAAAGGTTATCGGTGCAGGTCTTGCAGCGATTGGTGCGGGTCTGGCAGCGATCGGCGTTGGCTCGATCTTCGGCCAGTATCTGAACGGCGCACTGCGCAATCCGGAAGCTGACGCCAAGATGGGCGGCCGCCTGATCTTCGGTTTCGCTGTGACCGAAGCGCTTGGCCTGATCGCGGCCGTCGTCGCGCTCGCGCTCGCCTTCTCGTAAGATACGCCTCTTTTCGTAAAGGGCGGGATCAATGCCTCAGTTTGAATTTGCCACCGTTTTCTGGCCGCAGCTGATCTGGCTCGCGATCTTTTTCGCGATCCTGTATTTCGGCATCGTCCAGCTCACTTTGCCCAAGTTGGGCAAGGTGATGACGGCGCGTGAAGACCAGATGACAGGTGATCTCGCCACCGCAGAAAAGGCACAGGCCGAAGCGACACAGCTTGGCCTGGACTATGACGCTGGCGTTGCCGCCGCACAGGAAGCGGCGCGGGCCCAGCTCATCGCTGCGCGCCAGGTGGCAACGGCGTCGGTCGAAGCAAAGCTGGCCGCCGCCAATCTGGCACTCGATGCCAAGGCGGCGGCTGCACAGGCCTCGCTCGATGCGGCACGCACCAGCGCGCTGGCAGAGATTGAGACTGTGGCCGCGGAGGCGGCGACCGCCATCGTCGAAAAGCTGACCGGCACGCGCCCGGCCGATAAAGACGCGGCGTCTGCCGCTCGTGCGGCTCTGGGCTGAGGACGATCATGATGTTTGCACTCGCGCTCACCCTGGCTGAGGCCGCTGGCCACGAAGAAGGACCAACGCTGCTGGGCCTTGGTGCCGAGGGCTGGGTTTATGTCGGCCTGACGATTTTCCTGCTGCTCGCAGTGTTCGTCGCAAAGGCGCCGCAAAAGATTACAGACGCGCTCGATGCGCGGATCGCCAACACCAAGCGCCAGCTTGACGAGGCGAAGGCGATCCGTGCCGAGGCGGAGGCGCTGCTCGCCGACGCCAGGAAGCGCACAGCGGCAAGTGCTGGCGACGCGGCGGCGATCATCGCGCAGGCAGAAGCTGAGGCCAAGCTGATGCTGGCAAAGGCCGAGTCCGACGCGACCGACCTGATGGCGCGCCGCGCCAAGATGGCCGAGGACAAGATCGGTGCCGCAGAACGCGGGGCCGTGGCCGAAGTGCGTGCCAAGGCTGCAGATGCCGCAACGCGGGCAGCCGCTGCGATCATCGCCGACAAGCATGATGCCGGCGCTGATAAGGCCATTGTCGATCGGACCATCGCGGGTCTTGCTCGGATCAATTGATTTCGGGCGATCCTGCACGGGCAAGCGCCTAGCATTCGCCGCAATTTTGCGCTGAAAGGCTGGCGGGTGATTCGCGCCCCGCTCTTGTAGAAAGTGCTCCCATGAAGCTCATCGCCGCCGCTGCCTTGCTTACGCTCACCGCGAGCCCGCTCTTCGCCCAGACGGCCACCGCGCCTTCGCCGGCCATGCCCGCGCCAGCAACCGTCACCCCGGGTGCTGCCACCACCAAGCTCTCTATTGACACGCCGATCGAGCAGCTGGTGGCCGATCCGGCTGCCAAGGCCGTGCTTGAAAGCGCCCTTCCCGGCATTTCGAGCCACCCCAGCTTTGACAGCTTCAAGGCAATGACCCTGACGCAGGTACAGCCCTATTCGGGCGGTCTTGTCACTGATGAGGTGATCGCCAAGGTTACCGCTGGGCTCGCTGCCATAAAGTAAGTCAGCCACCGCCGGTCGGATCATCCGACCGGCGGTTTGGTTTCAATAACCGAGCATCACCCGGCGCGCGATTGCGGGGGATATGTTGTGCACGGTGCTGAGCAACTGGGTCATTCCGACATTGGCCTCATTGCGATTGGCCTCGATTGCCACCACGATCTGCCGTGCGCATTCGACTGATGACAGTTTTTTGTGCTTTTGCCCTTCTGTCATCCGGGTCTCGACGACTGGGGGCAGCACCTCCATCACATGAACCGAGGTGCCAGCAAGCTGCGCCCTTAGCGCCATGGTGAAGCTGCGCAGCGCAGCCTTGGTCGCGCAATAGACCGGCGATCCTTTGTTGGGCGCAATCGCCAGTCCGGAGGTGACGTTGACGATCATGGCTTCCGGCTGATTACGCAACATGCCGATCAGTCGGGTGATCAAATGGATGGGCGCGGTCAGGTTGAGCGCGATGCATTCATCGACATTGTCGAGGTCGACCGGGGCGCCGATGTCATAACTTGCCCCCTTGCCGGCATTGTTGATCAAGATATCGATGGGCCGCTCGCGCACGGCATTGACCAGCGCGTCGCGGCCGGTGTCCGTTGCCAGATCGGCAGCAACGGTTGCAAAGCCCTCTCCGCGCGCGCCGCCCAGACGCCCGGGATCGCGGCCGCAGACCATAACGCTGGCCCCCTTGTCGCGAAGTGCCCGAGCCAGCGCGAGCCCGATTCCATCGGTGCCGCCAGTCACCAGCACGCTCTTGCCCTGGATTTGCATCAAACCGCTCCCCCGTACCGGCATTATTGCCGTTGTTGTGCTCTGCCTGCCGCCTTAACTGAGGAGCATGAGCACGCCTAATCAACCCGATCGGTTCAATGAGGACAAGGCGACTTTTACCGTCCGGGGATCGGATCTGCCTGATCTGGAGGTCGGCGTGGCGGCGATCCGCAACGTGCTGGCCACGCTGCCCTCGCGGCCGGGGGTGTACCGGATGCAGGATGCGCGTGGCGACGTGCTCTATGTTGGCAAGGCGCGCGCGCTGAAGAACCGGGTGACCAATTATACGCAGGTCGATCGGCTGCCGAAGCGGCTGCAGCGAATGGTTGCGCAGACACGGTCGATGACGATTGTCACGACGAACAACGAGGCAGAGGCGCTGCTGCTCGAGGCGCAACTCATCAAGCGCTACCGCCCTGCCTACAACGTGCTGCTGCGCGATGACAAAAGCTTTCCCTTCATCCTGCTGCGCGCCGACCATGCCTTTCCGCGAATCCAAAAGCATCGCGGCGCGCGGCGGGCCAAGGGCAATTATTACGGGCCGTTCGCCAGTGCCGGCTCGGTCAACACTACGCTCAACGCGTTGCAGAAACTGTTTCTGCTGCGATCCTGCACCGACGGGTTCATGAAACGGCGCGATCGGCCCTGCCTGCTCTACCAGATCAAGCGTTGCTCGGCGCCGTGCGTCGGGCGGATCAGCGAGGGCGACTATGCCGAGCTGGTGGCCGACGCCAAGGCCTTCCTCGCGGGCAAGTCGACCGAAGTGCAGGTCAAGCTCGGCAAGCAGATGGAGGCGGCGGCCGAAGCGATGGACTTTGAGCTCGCCGCTATTCTGCGTGACCGGTTGCGCGCGCTGACCTTCATTCAAGGCTCGCAGGCGATCAATGCTGAGGGCATCGGCGATGCGGATATCTTCGCCCTGGCCTGCCGCGATGGGGTGATGGGCATCCAGGCCTTTTTCATTCGCGGCGGCCAGAATTGGGGGCATCGCAGCTTCTTCCCCGCGCATACCAATGATGTGCCGGAGGACGAGGTGCTGAGCGCCTTCCTGACGCAATTTTATGAAGAGGTGCCGCCTGCCAAAACGGTGTTCGTCGATCGCGAGTTGCCGGAAGCCGCGTTGCTCGCTGAGGTGATGAGCACGCAGGCGGGGCGCAAGGTCGATCTGTCGGTGCCGCAGCGCGGGGTGCGGCGGCGGCTGCTCGATCAGGCCAAGCGCAATGCCGAAGAGGCGCTGGAGCGGCGGTTGGCCGAGAGCACCACGCAGGCCAAGCTGTTACGCGAAGTCGCCGAGCTTTTCGATCTGGGCGAACCGCCTGATCGCATCGAAATCTACGATAACAGCCATATCCAGGGCACCAATGCGCTGGGCGCAATGGTTGTCGCGGGGCCGGAGGGGTTCCGCAAGAACCAGTACCGCAAGTTCAACATCAAACGGCCAGAGACGATAGCCGGCGACGATTTCGGCATGATGCGCGAAGTGTTCAGCCGTCGCTTCCAGCGCGCGCAGGACGAGGACCCCGATCGCGACGCCGGCGACTGGCCCGATCTGGTGCTGATCGACGGTGGCCGCGGCCAGCTTAATGCGGTGAAGGGCGTGCTCGAGGAGATGGGCATTGAAGATGTCTGTCTGGTCGGCATCGCCAAGGGGCCGCACCATGGGCGTGACGGGCGCGAGGTGTTCCACCTGATGGACGGCCGCGAATTCCAGCTGCCGGTCAACGCGCCGGTGCTGTTCTATCTCCAGCGGCTGCGCGATGAGGTCCACCGCTTCGCGATCGGCGCGCACCGGGCGAAGCGCGCCAAGGCAATCGGCGCGAGCCCGCTCGACGATGTGCCCGGCATCGGCCCGGCCCGCAAGAAGGCGCTGCTGATGCATTTCGGCACCGCGCGCGCGGTGCGCAATGCGAGCCTTGAGGATCTGCAAAAGGCGCCCGGCGTTTCCACGGCGATGGCGCAGGGCCTCTACGATTTCTTCCACGCGCGCTGACCGCGACGGCACGAGCAACAAAATGTAACAGCTGCGGTTTGGAGTTTCTTCATGCTGTCGCGTTAAGCCTTACGCATGCCGACGCCGGTTTTTCTTACCGTCGACATCGAGATCATGTGGCGACACCATGCTGCCGGCCTCGATCACGCGACACTGTTCGAACGCTCGTTCGAGCCCGCCGGGGTCGGTGTATCCTATCAGCTTGCCCGGTTGCGCGAGCATGACCTGAAGGCGACGTTCTTCGTCGATCCGATGCCGGCGATGCTTTATGGGCTCGATCCCATTCGGCGTGTCGTCGATACGATTCAAGCCGCTGGGCAGGGCGTGCAATTGCACCTCCACCCCAATTGGTCGGGTGCCAGTCGCAACGATGGCGGCGCGGCCTATTCGCGCTTCGAGATGTGCGAATACCGTTTTGACGAGCAGTTGGCATTGATCGAAGGCGCGCGCGACCTGCTTGTTGCTGCTGGTGCTGATCGGCCGATCGCCTTTCGTGCGGGCAGCTACAGCGCCAATGACGACACGATCGTGGCGCTGGCGTCACTTGGTTTCGAATATGACAGCAGCCATAATGGCTCGGCGCATCCCTGGCCCAGCATGATCGATCTGCCGGTGCGGCAGATTTCTCCGCTCGGCTATGGCGGATTGATCGAGGTGCCCGTAACATTGATCGAGGAACGGCAGGGGGCCTTGAGAAATTTTCAGATCTGCGCGCTCTCTGCCGATGAAATGCGTGCTGCGCTCGACCATGCGATTGATGAGGACCATGCGGCCGTGACGATCATCAACCACGGATTCGAGCTGGCCAACCGGGCGGGCACCAGCCCCAATGCGATCCATGTCCGCCGCTTTGATGCGCTGTGTCAACTGCTCGGCGAGCGGCGGGACAGCTTGCCGACGCGGCATTTCAAAGACCGCCCCGATTTGCGCCTCAACCGGCCGGACGCGCCGCTTGCGCCCAGCATGGCCCGCCGTCGCTGGCGGCAGGCAGAGCAGCTTTGGTCAAACGTCGTTGCGGAGCGCGCGCTGTGAGCGCAACGCCGCTGCCGCTGCGTTTCCAGATCGGCGCGCGGACGCTGATGGCAGTGCAGCGTCAGTTGGTCCGCGTGCCCTTGTCGCTCGAAGAGGCAATGGAAGGGCGACTGCCAGTGCTGCCACCGATCGATCGGGCGGCGCATGGGTATGCGATCACCTCGCTGCCCGCCGACCGGCGCGATGCGATGGCTTTTGCCGGTGGCGGGATGATCGCCTTTGTCCGCCAGCATTATACCCGGTATTTCATCGATCTGAGCATCGGCTTCGATGCGTATCTGGCGCAGCTCTCCGCCAACACCCGGTCGGCGATGCGACGCAAGGCACGCAAGGTGGCAGACGTCTCCGGTGGCACGCTTGATGTGCGGCGTTTCCGCACGCCCGATGAACTCACCGGGTTCCACGATATCGCACGGCGGATTTCGCTGCGTACCTATCAGGAACGGTTGCTGGGTGGCGGCCTGCCTTATGACGATGCCTTTTTGCGGGCCATGTACGGTGTGGCGGCGGCTGGCGGGGTGCGGGCCTGGCTGCTGTATGTCGCGGGTGAGCCGGCGGCTTATCTCTACCTGACGATCCAGAACGGTATCGTGCGCTACGACCATGTCGGGCATGATCCGGCCTTCAACGATCTGTCGCCGGGCGGTGTGTTGCAGATGGAGGCGCTGCGCGATCTGTTCGACGAAGGCAAATTGCGGCTGTTCGATTTCACTGAAGGGGACGGTCAGCACAAGCGGCAGTTCGCGACCGGCGGCGTGGCGAGCATCGACATGCTGCTGCTCCGCGCATCGCTGGTCAATCGACTGACGACAGTCGCGCTGGGCGGGTTTGATCGGACGATGGCGGTTGGCAAATATGCGACCAACAGGCTTGGCCTGCAAAAGGTCGCCAAGCGGCTGCGGCGCTGATTTCGTAAAGCCTGGCGAGCCGCTATAGCGCGGCATGCATTTACGCGCCGAAGCCCTGATCCTTGCCGTTCGCGGGCATGGCGAACATGGCGCGATCGTGCGGGCGCTGACCCGCGAGCACGGCGTCCAGCCGGGCTATGTGCGCGGGGGGCGGTCGCGGCGGATTAAGCCCATTCTCCAGCCCGCCAATATCGTGCGGGGTGAATGGCGGGCGCGGACCGCTGCGCAGCTGAGCGGGATGACGGTCGAGCTGATCCA
>JBBQHG010000116.1:0-8012 GCA_038323755.1 Sphingomonadales bacterium | reverse complement strand
GAATGGTTGTCGCGCCGTCCTTTGGTGCTTTCAGACGCACGACGAAGGGCTTGTCGCCTCCTTCGGCCGGGTCACGGTCGCGCCAACGACCGTCATAGCGCATCGGCGCTTTGGCCGCCTGCTGGGCCGCGCGCATCTCTGCCAGCTCTTCGGCAGTGGCAAAGCATTTATAGGCATGGCCGGACGCGAGCATCTGATGTGCGACCTCGGCATGCCGATCTGCGCGCGCGAACTGAAAGATCGTGTCGCCGTCCCAATCAAGCCCAAGCCAGCTCATCCCGTCGATGATCGCATCGATTGCCGCCTGGGTGGAGCGCGCGCGATCAGTATCTTCAATCCGCAGCAGGAATTTACCGCCATGGCCGCGCGCGAACAGCCAGTTAAACAAGGCTGTCCGTGCGCCGCCGATATGCAGGAATCCAGTGGGCGAGGGGGCGAAGCGCGTGACTACCTGCGGTGAATCAGGTGCGCTGTTCATGCGCGGATCGATTTCAGAACTTGCGCCAAAACGTGGCTGCTCCCAGTGTTGAATCAGGATGGCCAGTTCAGCCACGCGCGCCTCTAGCACGGCCCTTGCGCCGCTTCAAATCGCGGCAGGGCAGCGCATTTCAATGATCGGTCGCGCGGTCGAGCGATGGCTGGAAACGGAGCGTGATCAGCTCTTCCTTTGGTTGCCGGTAATGATGGGGGTCGGGGTAGCTGCGTGGACGCAGTTGCCCGACCCCGCATCTTGGTCAATCACCTTGCTGCTGCTCGGCGGATGCGCTTTGCTCGCATTCGCCATTGGGCGCGGGAGTCGTTTTGCGCTGGTGATGGCGATTGCGTTGACGGCGATGTTGGTGGGTCTTGGGCTGATCTGGACCAAATCGATCCGCGTGGCCGATCCGCCACTGGCGCAGCCGGTAATCCTGGTCTTCGAAGCAAAAGTGGAACGCATCGATCCGCTGCCGCCGCGGGGATTGGTGCGGCTGCGACTGGCACCGGTCACGATTGTCGAGCGACAGGGGCGCGCAACGGTCGATCGCCTGCCGCATCATGTCAGAGTGAATTTGAGCGATGCCGATGTGCCACCGGCGCTCGCCATTGGTGCAGTGATTAGGCTGGGTGCAAGGCTGATGCCGCCGCCCCCGCCCTCAGTGCCCGGCGCTTATAATTATGCGCGGGCGGCCTGGTTCGATCGCATTGGTGCGACCGGACGGGGTTTTGGGCCGGTGACCGTGGTCACGGCTGGCGACCATCAGCAAGGCGGCCTGCGCGCGAGGCTGTCTGCGCATATCCGCCAACATATGACGCCTGGACCCGGCGCGATCGCGGCGGCACTGGCGACGGGGGATCAGGGCGCAATCCCGCCGGACGATGCCGACGCGATGCGGCGATCGGGCTTGACGCATTTGCTGTCAGTGAGCGGGCTTCACATCACCGCCGTCGTCGGCGCCGTGATGCTGCTGGTGTTGCGCTTGCTGGCTTTGAGCCCGTGGCTCGCATTGCATCTTCGCTTACCTTTGATCGCGGCGGCTGCAGGGGCCGTGGCGGCCATTGGCTATACGATTCTCACCGGTGCAGAAGTACCGACAGTCCGGTCATGTGTTGCAGCGTTGATGGTGCTGCTTGCAGTAGCACTGGGGCGAGAGGCGCTGACCCTGCGTCTGGTCGCGACGGGGGCGATCATTGTCCTCCTGTTCTGGCCCGAATCACTTATCGGTCCCAGCTTTCAGCTCTCTTTTGCTGCGGTGACGGCGATTATTGCATTGCACGACCATCCCCGGGTCCGAGCTTGGTTCGCTGCGCGCGAGGAGGGGCGCGGGAAATGGTTTGGGCGGCAGATCGCTTCGCTGTTGTTGACGGGGATCGTGGTCGAGGCTGCGCTGGCGCCGATTGCGCTGTTCCACTTTCATAAGGCGGGGCTTTACGGCTCCTTTGCCAATATCATCGCGATCCCACTGACAACCTTTGTCGTGATGCCGCTCGAGGCGTTGGCGCTCGCATTCGACGCCCTTGGGTTGGGCCAGCCATTCTGGTGGCTGACCGATCGGTCGCTGCAATTGTTGCTGGCGATCGCGCATATGGTGGCGAAGGCTCCGGGGGCAGTCGCGGCGTTGCCGGCCATGCCCATTGGTGCCTTTGGATTCATGGTCACTGGCGGGCTGTGGCTCGCTCTGTGGCGAACAGGATTTCGCATGCTGGGTTGGTTGCCCTTTACGCTAGGCACCGTCTGGGCGCTTGCCACCCCGCCGCCCGATCTGCTTGTAACAGGGGATGGTCGCCACGTCGCAATCCGGATGGGCAATGGTAACCTTGCCTTGTTGCGGGACCGGGCGGGCGACTATACGCGCATGACTCTTGCCGAAAATGGCGGGGTTGATGGTGAACCGCTGCTGCTATCCGAACAACCCGATGCCCGGTGCAGCCCCGATCTTTGCCTGGTCGATCGAACCGCCGGGGGCAGAAAATGGCGCATATTGGCGACGCGAAGCGCCTATCTCGTGCCAGTCGCCGATCTTGTTGCGGCATGCCGATCCGCCGATATCGTCATCAGCGAACGACGCTTGCCGCGGCTTTGCCAACCGCGCTGGCTGCGGCTTGACCGGACGGTGCTTGCCCGGACGGGGGGTATCGCGATTACCCTGGCGCCTGCCACTGTCCGGACCGTCATCAGCAGCGCTGACCGCCATCCCTGGCTCGCAGCTGCTCCGGCGGCACTATCGAAAAAGCGCTACCGCTTCCGGACCGAACGCGCATTCCGATACCGACGATCGCCGGATTCTACTGCCGATCAATCATAGCGCCGCAAGAGCCCGGCAAGCTTGCCTTGCACGCGGACCTGGCCTGGATCGTAACGCTGCGGATCATAGGCGCGATTTGCCGGATCGAGCCGGATCATCGCCCCTTCGCGGCGGAAATATTTCAGCGTAGCCTCACTATCATCGATCAGGGCAACGACGATTTCCCCGTCGCGCGCGACTTCGGTCCGCCGAATGAGCGCATAATCACCATCCAGAATGCCAGCCTCGACCATCGAGTCACCCGCAACCTCAAGTGCATAATGCTCTCCGCCGCCCAGCAGGGCGGCAGGCACGGAAAGCATCGAATGTTGTTCAAAGGCCTCAATCGGAACACCGGCCGCAATCCGACCGTGAAGCGGAATGTCGATCACGTCATTTGCCGGCTGTGGCGCCGGGCGAACATTGACAGACGGGGCGGTGACTCGTGTCGCACGATCACCCTCTGGTCGGTCTGGCATGCGCAAAACTTCCAGCGCGCGTGCGCGATTGGGAAGCCGCCGAATGAACTGCCGCTCCTCCAACGCGCTGATCAGCCGGTGGACGCCCGATTTGGATTTCAAATCCAGCGCTTCTTTCATTTCCTCAAAAGATGGGGAAACGCCGGTATCGGCAAGCCGGTCGTTGATGAAGCAGATCAGCTCGTGCTGTTTGCGCGTGAGCATTATGTTCCTCCGTCCAGAACAGACACCGAACGTTTAGGCAACGCGTAACGACAAGTCAAGCGATCGGCAGGATTTGCACCATGTCCCCGGCGGTGGCGGGGGGCGCCCCAGGTTCGCGGATGATCAGGCAGGTCGACCGGGCAAGCGTCAGCAGCATGGAACTGTCCTGCATGGGTGCCGCATAGACCCTGCCGTCGCGTATCGTGCCGCGAAGATAATCCTGGCGGTGGTCGTTGGCAGGAAGTGCGGCTCCAAGAACGGCAGTCTGCTGTTGCGGTAGGGGCGAACGCGCGCCACCGAGCGATGCGATCAGCGGCCGCAGAAAGAGTTGGGCCGTCACAAAGGCTGATACCGGGTTGCCAGGTAGCCCGAGGACAACCGTTCTGCCGAGCAGACCGGCCATCATCGGCTTACCGGGACGTAGTGCCATTCGCCAGAAGTCGATGGTGCCGCCCGCCGCCTCCAATGCGGGTCTAACCAGATCATGGTCGCCGACCGATGCGCCGCCGGTCGTGACGAGGATGTCGGCATCGACGCTGGCAAAGGCCGCAACAAGCAAGTCGAGCCGGTCTGGCACGATGCCCAGATCGTTGATTGCCACGGGAAGATCCGCCAGCATCGCGGCGAGCATCAGCCCGTTTGCTTCGGGCAATTGACCATCGGCCACCGGCTGATCGACAGGCACGAGTTCGTCGCCGGTTGCAATGATCGCTACCTTGATGAGGCGATTGACCGGAACAGTCGGATTACTGCTGGCTGCCAGCAGCGCAATCCGTGCGGCAGTGAGCGGCTCGCCCGGGTCGATGAGCGTGTCGCCTTCAAGGAAATCGAGCCCAAGTCGCCGTACGTTGCTGCCAACGCGTGCAGGGCCGCTTCCCGAGAGCCCTGCAATCTCGGCGACGCGCGTAACGTCCTCCTGAATGATCACCGTATCGGCACCAGAGGGCATAGCGGCGCCGGTGAAGATGCGGACCGCTTCGCCCGGTTCTATATGTCCGGCAAATAGGTGTCCCGCCGCGCTCTCGCCGATTACCGCAAACGGACCGGGTAGATCGGCAAAGCGTATGGCATAACCATCCATCGCCGAGAGGTCGCGGGAAGGCTGGGATCTGCGGGCGACGACGGGGGCGGCTGTCCATCGCCCAGCCGCCATGGAGATTGGCAATATTGTCGACGAGACCGGAGCTACAGAAGCCAGCAGCCTGATCTGGGCCTTCTCGACAGCCAGCAATGGCGCGATCAAACCCGCCATCCTTGCTGTGCGGCGCTCAAGGCCGCTGAGGAACGAAAAGTCACCATCATGGCCGATGCGGTTGGGGGAACTGAAGCACCGCTGGACAATCGCATTGCCGATCAAACGTTGCAACAAGAGCGTTACGACAAGGACCAGCATCCAGATGAGCAAAAACCGGTCGATCCGCAGCAACGGGAGCACGCCAGGAGCGCCGATGACCGCCCGCCTCGTGCGGATTGTCAACGTGCAGCATTGTTGGCACAAACCCCTGATGCTCGCGCGGGTGTTGCCGGGTAGGGAGTGCGATTAGAATGAGTAATCGGCGGTGGACGAGCGGGATAACCCTGGCGGCGATGCTGTCTGCCTGCAGTTCAGGCGGTGGCGGTGGATCAACTGCCGGTGTGACGACGCCGACGCCGACCGCGACGACCCCGACTCCCTCGCCGACGCCCGCTGCCTGCAGCTTGCGGGCGCGTCAGGATTGGGCCGCGGCCCAGTTGCGCGAATGGTATCTGTTTCCGGAAACACTGCCGACGATTTTCGATCCAACGCCTTTTTCGACGGTGACGGATTACGTGGATTCGCTGACGGCGACGGCTCGGTCCCAGCGGCGGGACCGGTTTTTCACATATTTGACATCGATTGCGGATGAAAATGCCTTTTTCGCATCCGGGTCGAGTGCCGGTTTTGGCGTGCGGCTGAACTACGACACGGCTAATCGCCGGGTGTTCGTCGTCGAGGCTTTTGAGGGCGCGCCAGCGCTCGCCGCCGGCATTGATCGTGGCACCGAAATCATTGCGATTGGTACGACAACGTCGGATCTGCGCACGGTTGATTCGCTTTTTGTTGCCGGTGGCAGTGCCGCCGTGGCCGATGCCCTCGGCCCCAGCACCGCCGGTACAACCCGCTTGCTGCGGGTCCGCGACACCGGCGGGGCGACGCGCGACGTCTCCGTCAGCAAGGCCGATTATGCTCTGCTGCCGGTATCAACGCGCTATGGCGCAAAGATCATCAACGATGGCGGCAATCAGGTCGGCTATATCAACCTGCGCACGTTTATTTCGACGGCTGACCCGGCCTTGCGCGATGCCTTTGGGATGTTCCGTGCACAAGGCATCACCAACATCATTATCGATCTGCGTTATAATGGCGGCGGGCTGGTTTCGACGGCCGAACTGATCGGTGACTTACTCGGACGCGCGCGATCAACCTCTACTGTACAAAGCTATACGACCTTCCGGCCGGAGAAAGCGTCGAACAATTCTACTCGGTTTTTCAGGGTGGAAGCCAATGCGGTCGCCCCGACGCGGCTGGCCTTTATCGGCACTGGTGGATCGGCATCGGCCAGCGAACTCGTGATCAACGCGCAAATTCCTTATCTTCACGCGCAGGCGGCGCTGATCGGGACCAATACCTTTGGCAAACCCGTCGGCCAGATCGCGCTCGATCTGCCGGCCTGTGATGACCGTCTTCGGGTTGTTGCCTTTGCGACCCAGAATGCAGCACGCCAGGGCGATTATTATGATGGGCTCGCCACCAAGGTGGAGGCCAGCTGCCAAGCGGCGGACGACATCACGCACCCGCTGGGTGATCCACAGGAAGTCTCGACCCGCGCCGCGCTAAATTTCCTTGCCGGGCGGACGTGCACGCCAATCAGCGGCGTCCAGAATAGTCAGTCGGTTGGCACCGGGCGCCGGGATTTGCTGAGCCCGGACGCTCCAGCGACGGCTCAGCGTGAGGTGCCCGGGCTGTTCTAGGCGTCCTCGTGTTTAGTGGAGCTTCAGCCGGGGCCTGACGACCTGATTGATGCGCCCCATCGCAATGAGGGCCACGCCCTTGATCCAGCCATGGATCGCAACGATGTGCATACCGTAGAGCGAGATGTAGATCAGCCGAGCAATGCGCCCTTCAACGGCCATCCGACCGCCAACAAGGTTGCCCATCAAGCTGCCGACGGTGGAAAAGCGAGATAGCGAGACCAGCGAACCCTTGTCCTGATAAATAAAGGGCTTGAGCGGCTTGCCAGCAATCAATGCACGGATATTTCTAAAGGCAGTGCCCGCCATCTGATGGGCAGCCTGTGCGCGCGGCGGGATTGGGCGATCCGCGCCGGCCGGAACATAGCGCGCGCAATCGCCGATCGCGAAAATATGCGGGTCGCGGGTCGTCTGCATCGTTTCCGTCACAACCAGCTGATTGCCCGGCGTCGTCTCCAGGCCGCCGATACCCTGAAGAAACTCGGGGCCCTTCACGCCGGCTGCCCAGACACGCAGGTCAGCGGGGATGAAGGCACCGTCCGATGTCGCAATGCCATCTGCGGTAATGCTGGTGACCTGACGGCCGGTCAGCACGCGCACGCCAATGGCGCCGAGCTCTTCGGTCGCGGCGGCGGAGAGATTTTCCGGCAAGGCAGGAAGAATTCGTGGCCCGGCCTCCAGCAACGTCACGTCCAGCCGGGTTTCGTCGAATACTTCGAGCCCATAATAGGCCAGGCCCTTGGTCGCGTTGAACAGTTCTGCGGCCAGTTCAACGCCAGTGGCACCGCCGCCGACAATCGCCACGCGTACGCGTGCATCTGCGCTGGGGTCTGCGCTCATTGTTCGCGATACACGCAGGCACTGGTTGAGCAGGCGCTTGCGGAAGCGGTCCGCCTGGGTGCGATCGTCGAGATAGATGGCATGGTCGCGAACGCCGGGGGTACCGAAATCATTGGACACCGACCCGACGGCAATGACGAGGTAATCATAGCGAATGCGATGGCGCGCAACGATCTCCTCGCCGTTTTCGCCATAAATGGGGGCGATCACGACCTGTCGCGCTTCTCGATCGATGGCCTCGAGCGAACCATCGAAGAATCGATAATTCCAGCGATAGGCGTGGCTTCGATACCCAACCTCATCGAGATTCGCATCGAGCGATCCTGCCGCGACTTCATGCAGCAAAGGCTTCCAGATGTGTGTCTGGTTGCGGTCCACAAGGATGATATCGAATTTCTCGCGGCCAAAGGTTTTGCCAAGCCGGGCGACGAGACCAAGCCCGCCGGCGCCGCCGCCGACCACGACAATCTGCGTTTTGCGGCTGGGGTTCACCACGGCGCGGGAGGCGGCGCTGGTGCCTGTATCAGCGTCCTTGTCCATCGCAGCGAGCCCCATCGCGTCTGATCCCTGATGTCAGTGTCGGCCAAACGTTGCGCGATATTGCGGTGCAGCACCAGTGTTAAGTTGCCGCGGTGTCTGCCCGCCAGTCGCCCGATTTGCCACCGCGCTTTTCCATCAGCCTGATCGCGCCAATCGTCATCCCGCGATCTATCGCCTTGGCCATGTCATAGATCGT
>JBBQHG010000115.1:0-8087 GCA_038323755.1 Sphingomonadales bacterium | reverse complement strand
GGTAGGCGCATCGGTTAAGTCTCCGGCCGGGTCATTTCCCGGTTTTGACGGCGTTAACCCCGATTTGCGGATAATCGGTAAAGAAGCCGTCGATGCCGAGCGCAAGATAGGCCGCGATTTCGGCATCGATTTTGCCGTGCGTGGCGAGGTCCGTTCCCTCGCGGTAGATGGGCGGCAGAAAGGCGTTTTCGGCGCGGAAGGTCCAGGGATGGAGCCGCAGGCCAACCCGGTGCGCGTCAACAACGAGGCTGGTGGGCGGGTGGATGCCGTCCCAGATCATGTTCTTGTTGGGGCCGATGCCATAGGCGTAGGTCGCAATGGCTTTCAGCCCTGCCGGAGTCGCCATCGCGGCATAGCTTGGCTGGGCTTTGTCCGCAGGGCCGCCGCTGGCATCCATCAGCTGGATCAGACGGAGCTTGGTCAGCTTGTGCAGCGCCTTCAGATTATTGACCTCGAACGACTGGATAAACACCGGCGCGCTCGCACTATCCCACCCTGCCTCCTTCAACTGCGCCACCAGCCGTGCCTCCATTGGCTTGCCGATGGAGGCGAAGTAGCTGGGGTGCTTGGTTTCGGGGTAAATGCCGATGGTGCGACCCGTGCGCTTTGACTCCGCCTTGGCGAGCGCGATGATCTCGGCGAGCGTCGGTACCTCGAACTGGCCATCAAATGTCGCATTGTCCGGGCGGAGCTGCGGCAGGCGTTCCTTGGCGCGAAGCGTCTTCAACTCGGCGAGCGTGAAATCCTCGGTAAACCAGCCGGTGTGCGATTCGCCGTCGATGAGCTTGGTTGCCTTGCGGTCGGCGAATTCAGGATGGGTGGCGACATTGGTGGTGCCGGTGATGTCGTTTTCATGCCGGGCAACGAACACGTCATCCTTGGTGAAGACCAGATCGGGCTCGATGAAATCGGCGCCTTGCTCGATCGCCAGCGTGTACGACGCGATGGTATGTTCGGGACGGAGACCGCTGGCGCCGCGATGGGCAATGACGATCGGCGGCGAAAGGGGTTTGACGCTTTCCATCAGCGCAGTCTGCCCGGTAGCCGGGACCGACGCCAGCATCGCCATCACCACAATTGCCGGATTCCACTTGCCTAACCGCCCCGAAATCCGTTTCATATGGCAATCCTTTTTCGTGAACCCCAAATAGCACCCGCGCGTTACAGCATCCCTTCAGGAGGGGCACCCATGCATTTTACGATCAATGGCCAATCATATGAGGCCGACCCCGATATCCGCACCTCGCTGCTCGATCTGCTGCGCGAGCATGTCGGGCTGACGGGCTCCAAAAAGGGCTGCGACCACGGCCAGTGCGGCGCGTGCACCGTCATCGTCAACGGGCGGCGGATCAACGCCTGCCTGACGCTGGCGGTGATGCATCAGGAAGATGCGATCACCACGATCGAAGGGCTTGCAGATGGCAATGCGCTTCACCCGATGCAGGCAGCGTTCGTGAAGCATGACGGCTTCCAGTGCGGCTATTGCACGCCGGGCCAGATTTGTTCGGCAGTGGCGATGCTGGATGAGGTCAAGGATGGCTGGGCCAGCCATGTCAGCGGATCGCTCGACGAGATCACGCTTGATGACGACGAAATTTCGGAGCGGATGAGCGGCAATCTGTGTCGCTGCTCGGCCTATCCAAATATTGTCGATGCGATCCGGGAGGTTGCCGAAGCATGAAGCATTTCGACTATGTGAAGGCCGACAGCCCCGAAGCCGCTGTCGCTGCGGCGGGCGAGAATGTGCATTTCATCGCGGGCGGCACCAACCTGCTCGACCTGATGAAATTGCAGATCGAGACGCCGGGCAAGCTGGTGGATATCAGTCGGCTCGACCTAGCGACGATTGCCGAGACGCCGATGGGCGGCCTGGCGATCGGGGCGCTGGTGACGAACAGCGATCTGGCGCACGACGCGCGCATTCGCGGGCGCTATCCGGTGCTGGCGCGCGCATTGTTGGCAGGCGCCTCACCGCAATTGCGCAACAAGGCGACGACGGGGGGCAATCTGCTCCAGCGGACGCGCTGCTATTATTTCTATGACACCGCGCGGGCCTGCAACAAGCGTGAGCCGGGCATCGGCTGTGCGGCGCAAGGCGGGTTCAACCGGATCATGGCAGTGCTGGGGACGAGCGACGACTGTATCGCAACGCACCCGAGCGACATGGCGGTGGCGATGCGCGCGCTGGACGCGGTGGTGGTGACGCTGCAACCCGGCGGCGACCGGCGGCGGATTGCGCTGGGCGATTTTTATCGGCTGCCGGGGAATACGCCGCAGATTGAAAACATGCTCGAACCGGGCGAACTGATCACCCATATCGAGCTGCCGCCGGCCCCTGCCGGCAAGCAGATTTATCGCAAGGTGCGCGACCGTGCCTCCTATGCTTTTGCGCTCATGTCGGTGGCCGCAATCGTCGCGGTCGAGGACGGCAAGATCAGCAGCGCTGCGCTGGCATTCGGGGGCCTCGGCACCGTGCCCTGGCGTAATTGCGCAGTCGAAGCCATTCTTGTTGGGCAAGCACCTTCGACGGCCGTGTTCGAAGCAGCGGCCGATGCGCTGCTGGCCGATGCGCGCGGCCAGGGCACCAATGATTTCAAGATTCCGCTCGCGCGGCGGGTGCTGATCGCCACCCTGCGCGACCTGACCGGAGACGCGGCATGACCGAACACAAGATGGATGCCGATTACGGCGCCTCCGCGCTTGATCGCGGCGTGCAGGGGCTGCTCGGCAAGGGGATCGACCGCACCGACGGCTTTGCCAAGGTGACGGGCGCTGCGCTCTATGCCGCCGAGCACAAGCCCAAGGGCAAGATGGCCTATGGCTATGCCGTCACCGCGACGATTGCGGTGGGCACGGTGAAGTCGGTCGATACCAGGGCGGCGAACGCGATGCCCGGCGTCATCACCATCATCACCGACGATCCCCGCCTGCCCAGCGAATCCCCGAATATCGGCGCGGACATGGCGCCGCGCTTTGACGGAGTGGTCGAAAGCTATGGCCAGATCGTCGCGCTGGTCGTTGCCGAAAGCTTTGAGGAAGCGCGCGCCGCCGCGATGGCGGTGAGCGTCGATTATGCACCGCAAAAGGGCAAGTTCGACACCATGGCCAATATCGACAGCGCCAAGTCGCCGCACGAAGGCGCGATGCTGCCCGATGCGATCAAGGGCGACGTCGATGCGGCGATGGCGGCGGCAGACGTGACCGTCGATGTCACCTATTCCACGCCTTATCAGGTCCATGCCGCGATGGAGCCGCATGCGGCGGTCGCCGAATGGGATGGCGATGATCTGACGCTTTATGGCTCGATCCAGATTTTCCGCGCCGCCCGGCCCTTGCTGGCCAAGTCATTGGGCATCGATATGGCGCGCATCCGGATGCTCTCGCCCTATATCGGTGGCGGGTTCGGCGGGAAGATCGGCGGGCCGGAAATCGTACTCGCGTCGATTGCCGCGCAAACCGTGGGCCGACCGGTGCGGGTGGCGATGACGCGCCAGCAGCTATTCCACTCGATCTTCGGCCGGTCTGATACTTTTCAGCGCATCCGCCTCGCCGCCACCGCGGATGGCAGACTGACTGGCATGGCGCAGGATAGCGTCGTCAGCCAGAAGGTCGGGGTGAGCTTTTTCGAGCCCGTCGCGCTTGGGGCATTGTCGCTTTATGCCTCGCCCGCGCGGCAGTTCACGACGAAGATCGTCAAGCTCAATGTGACGCGGGCGGGCGCGGTGCGTGCCCCCGGCGAGGCGGTCGGCATGATGGCGCTCGAGACTGCGATGGACGAGATGGCCGAACAACTGGGGCTGGACCCGATCGCGTTCCGCAAGCTCAATGAGCCCGATGTCGATCCGATGCGCGGCGTGCCGTTTTCCACCCGTCGCCTGACCGATTGCCTCGACGAGGGGGCCGAGCGCTTCGGCTGGGACAAGCGCGTCGCGACGCCGGGATCGGTGCGTGAGGGCGAGTGGCTGATCGGCATGGGCATGGCGACTGCCGCCCGCGTCAACTTCCTCGCCAATAGCGATGCGCGGGTGCGGCTGACGCCTGAGGGTGCGGCGGTCGTTGAAACCGACATGACCGATATCGGCACGGGCACCTACACGATCCTCGCGCAGATCGCGGGCGAGATGCTCGGCCTGCCGATCGACAAGGTCCAGGTGAAGCTAGGCGATTCCAACTTCCCTGTCGCGGCAGGATCGGGTGGTTCGTTTGGCGCGGCATCGAGCGGATCGTCGGTCCAGCTGGCATGCGACGATATTGTCGCCGAACTGGCGCGGCGGATGGAATCGAAGCCCGAGGACATGACGCTGAAGGATGGCCACGCCATTGCCGGCAACAAGCGCGTGCCGATCAGTGCGCTGGTGGGCGATACAGAGATCGAGGCGATGGGTAGCCTGCGCCCCGGCAAGAACAGCCGGACGTTCAGCCAGGCGACGCACGGCGCGCAATTCGCCGAGGTCGCGGTCAATGCGGTGACCGGCGAGGTTCGGGTCCGGCGCATGCTGGGCGTGTTCGATTGCGGGCGTATCCTGAACGCCAAGACCGCGCGCAGCCAGGCGCTGGGCGGGATGATCTGGGGCATCGGCTATGCGCTGCACGAGGACGCGGTGCTCGATCAGCGCAGCGGCTCGTACGTCAACCGCGATCTGGGTGAGTATCATATTCCGGTGAATGCCGACGTGCCGCAGATCGAGGCCTATTTCGTCGAGGAGATCGACACCCATGCGAGCCCGGTGGGCGCGAAGGGCATTGGCGAGCTCGGCATTTCGGGCGCAGGCGCGGCGGTGACCAATGCGATCTACAACGCGACCGGCGTGCGGGTGCGGGATTGGCCGATGACGCTTGACCAGATTTTGCCCGGGTTGCCGCCGGTATGAGGCACGGGGGTAGCTGCTCCCTGTAGCAATTCGTCGCCCCCGCGAAGGCGGGGGTCCAGCTTCTTTGGCAGCGTCGCCGAAGAAGCTGGGTTCCCGCCTTCGCGGGAATGACGGGGATTAGTGTATCTAGGAATATTATGGCCGATAACGATTCCGTCCTCACCGCCGCTGCCGCCTGGAAAGGCGCGCCGATGGCGATCGCCACCGTCGTCTCGACCTGGGGCTCAGCGCCGCGCCCACGCGGGAGCCATATGCTCGTCCACGCCGATGGCCGGTTCGAGGGATCAGTCTCGGGCGGGTGCGTCGAGAGCGACATCATGGCGGCCGCCGCCGAGGTGATCGCCGGATCGCCATTCCAGCTGAAGCGCTACGGCGTTGCCGATGCTGCGGCGTGGGAAGTCGGCCTGCCCTGCGGCGGCGAGATCGAGGTGCTGGTCCAGCCGGTATCGGCCGAAGGGTTCGATCCCGAATTGTTCGACCGGATTAGCGAAGCGCGCAATGCCGGCCAGGCGCTGAGCGTGACGACCGATCTGGCGACGGGCCAAAGCTCGCTGCGCACGATCGAAGGCGCTGCCTTCATCAACCGCTATGATCCGCCGCGCCGCTTGCTGATCATCGGCGCGGTACAGATTGCGCAGGCGCTGGCGGGGCTGGCGCGCGAGCTGGGCATCGATACGGTGGTGATCGATCCGCGCGCGCGCTTTTTGACCAAGGAGCGCTTCCCGGGCGTGACGCTTGACGATCGCTGGCCCGACGAGGCGGTCGCCGCTTATCGCCCCGGCCCGGCAACGGCGGTGGTGACGCTGAGCCACGATACCAAGATCGACGATCCGGCGCTAATCGCAGCGCTTGCGGCACCGACGGGATATGTCGGCGCGCTGGGGTCGCGCCGCAGCCATGCCGCGCGACGCGAGCGGCTGGCGGCGGCGGGCGTGGCCGAGGCAGATCTCGACCGGATCGATGCGCCCGTGGGCCTTGATATCGGGGCGATCGGGCCGGCCGAAATCGCGTTGTCGGTGGCGGCGGCGATGATTGCTGCCTTCCACGCCCCCAGGCCGTGATTGCGGCCGAACGCACGCTGCTGGTGCTGCTCGCGGCGGGGCGTTCCGAGCGGTTCGGCGAAGAGGACAAGCTCGCCGAGACATGGCGCGGCGTGCCGCTGGCGATGCATGTGGTGACGGCAATGGCGGAGATCGCCTTCCTCGACCGGGTGGCGATCGTGTCCGATACCGCGCTCGATTTCGCGCCGCATGGCTATCGGATGATCGACAACCCTGCTCCCGAAACCGGCCTGTCGGGATCAGTCAGGCTGGGCGTAGCGGCGGCGCAGCAGGCGGGCGCGGCAGCGCTGTTGATCGTGCTGGCCGATATGCCCTGCGTGACCGCCGCGCTGATCGGCGCGCTGCTGGCGGCAGCGGAGGGCCCGGCCGCGGTGGTGGCGGCGAGCGATGGCACCCGCCCCTCCCCGCCCGCCTTGTTCGGGGCGGGGCGGTTCGATCAGCTGGCGCGTGCCGGGGGCGATGCAGGTGGGCGCGCGCTGATCCGCGACGGGTTGCACATCATCACTGATGCTGAGGATCTGATCGACATCGACACGGCCGCAGACCTGGAACGGCTGCGCAGCCGCGCCTGAGCTATTCGTGCCGAAGCGCGTCGATCGGATTAAGCCCAGCCGCGCGGCGTGCCGGGAAATAGCCAAACACAACGCCGATCACCGCGGAAATCGCAAAAGCGACGAGGTTGATCTGCAAATCGAACAGCCATGTCAGCTTGAGCGGGATGATGAGGGCTGCGATCACCAGCTGCGCAAAGGCGAGCCCGATCAGCCCGCCGAGACACGATAGCGCAATTGCCTCGATCAAAAACTGCATCAGCACCTCGCGCGCGACGGCGCCGATGGCGAGCCGGATGCCGATCTCGCGCGTCCGCTCGGTGACTGACACGAGCATGATGTTCATGATGCCGATGCCGCCGACGACCAGGCTGATCGCCGCAACGGCGGAGACAATGCCGGTCAGCAGCGTCGTCGTCTGGGTCAGCGTGTCGCTGATCTGCTTGGTATCGAAGATGAAGAAATCATCGTCCTTGCCGTCGGAGATATTGCGGCGCTCGCGCAGCAGATCGGTCAACGTGCTTTGCACCTGCGCGGTCGAATAGGCCTGATCGACGCCGACCAGCATCAGCCGCACATCGCGATTGCCCGACAGGCGGCGCTGCACCGTTTTCAACGGCATGATGACGACATCGTCCTGATCGCCGCCAAAGCCGCCCTGTCCCTTGCTCGTCAGCACACCGACGACGTCACAGCTGATACCGGCCACCCGCATCCGCGTGCCGAGCGGATCGGTATCGTGATAGAGGTTGTTCTTCACCGTATTGCCCAGGATGCAGGCCGATTTACCTGCGGCTTCCTCCTGATCGGTGAAATAGCGGCCCGAAGCGAGCGCCCAGGGCTGGACCTCGAAATAATCATTATTGGTGCCGTTGATCGTCGTCGACCAATTGGCACCTTCGTAGATCACCGTGCCTGCCGCCTGGGCCTGGGGTGCGACGGCGTTGACGCCAGCGATCTGCTGACGAATGGCGGTAACGTCCTCGATCTTGAAGTCGGGCGGGCGCGGACCGCCACCACCGCGGCCAAAGCCCTGGCCGGGGCGGACCTGCAGGATATTGGTACCAAGCGACGCGATCGATTGCTGGACGGCGGCGGTCGTCGCCTTGCCCAGCGTCACCATCGTCACCACCGCAGCAACACCGATGATGATGCCGAGCGTCGTCAGGAACGAGCGCAATTTGTGGCGGGCAATCGAGCGCAGCGCGAGGCTGATCGTCGTGAAGAACATCAGCCGCGCGCCCTGGTGTTCATGCCGGTTTCGGTCTTTTCCACCAGCCCATCCTTGAAGTGCACGATCGTGTGCGCGAACGCGGCCATATCGCCTTCATGCGTCACCATCAGGACGGTGATGCCCAGCTTCTGGTTGAGATCGGTGAGCAGTTCCATGATCTCGATCGAGCGTTCGGAATCGAGATTGCCGGTCGGCTCGTCGGCGAGGAGGACGGCGGGGCTGGTGACGATTGCGCGGGCGATGGCGACGCGCTGCTGCTGGCCGCCCGACAATTCCGCCGGGGTATGATCCCACCAGGGCGCGAGGCCGACCTTGTCGAGCGCCGCCATGGCGGTATCATGCCGTTCCTTGCGCGCATCGCCGCGATAGA
>JBBQHG010000114.1:0-8132 GCA_038323755.1 Sphingomonadales bacterium | reverse complement strand
GCACCAGCGCCGACCCGGCCGACCTGATCGATGCCCGCTTCCCGGTGCATCAAACCGGGCGTGGGGGGCGCTACACCTATCATGGGCCTGGCCAGCGAATCGGCTATCTGATGCTCGATCTCGGCAAGCGCGGGCGCGACGTGCGCCAGTTCGTCCACGCGACCGAGGATTGGGTGATCGCCGCGCTGGCTCGGCTCGACGTCGAAGCCTTCACCGCCCCGGGCCGGGTCGGCATCTGGACGCTGGACGGCGGTGTCGAAGCGAAGATCGGCGCCATCGGCGTGCGCGTGAAGCGCTGGGTGACGATGCACGGATTCGCGGTGAACGCGCGGCCCGAATTGGGGCACTTTGATGGCATCATTCCCTGCGGCCTGCCCGATTTTGCCGTAACGAGCCTGGAAAAACTGGGAAAAAACACGGAATTTTCCACGCTGGATGCGGCGTTAAGGCTTGAATTCCCTCATTTTCTACAAAGACTTTCTTTGCAACATGAAAACGAGGCTTGAGGGCTGAGCGATATCAGACTAATGTCCACCACGGTTTGGGTATTAAAGGGCGTTAAGCCAACCAAATCCACTATCTTAGGGAGCTTCCAAATGCGTGCACTCATTTCCAAAGTCGTTGCCGGTTCGATGATCGCCGGTGCGGCACTGATGATTTCGGCCTGCTCGCCGAAGACCGAGACGACCACCGACAACGCCATGGTCAGCGAAATGACCGCCAACGAAGGCGACGCGATGGCAACCGACAACATGACCGCAACCGACGGTGCAATGGCATCGAACGACGCGATGATGTCGTCGAACGACGCAATGGCATCGAACGACGCCATGATGTCGTCGAACGACGCAATGGCGACCAACGCTCAGTAATTTGAGCGTCGCCTTGGCCGCCTCAGGGTAGCCATGCGATAGAAGGGCCGTCCGGTTAGCCGGGCGGCCCTTTTCGTTTGCGGCCCGCTCATGTGCCAAAATGTTCAGACTTTGGGCTGAAAGAGGTTGGGTAACGCCTGAAAAACCTATAGGGGCGCGGGGCATATCAGCGAGGTGATGATGATCGTGTTGCGTTTGGTTTTCCTTCTCGCCTTGGCTCTGGGTGGCCTGCATGCCAGCCCGGCATCGGCGCAGTTCTTCATGAAAAACCCCGATTATTCGGGAGAACCCGTGCGTGGCGATGAGGACGGCCTGTTCGTACCGCTGCCCGGCGCCACCCCGGCCGAGCTCCGTGCCGGCGTCGTCTGGTCGCTGCGCGCAGCATTGAACGTGGCAGCGCTCGGCTGTGATTTCGAGCCGGTTTTGCTGACGGCCCCGAATTACAATGCGGTCCTGGCCGACCACAAGGCCGAGCTTGCGAGCGCGTTTTCCACCCTCGAAAAATATTTTGCGCGCACCAACAAGGTGAAGAAATCGGCGCAAAGCGCGTTCGATCGCTACCAGACGCGGGTCTATTCGGGCTTCACCACCGTTTATGCGCAATATAATTTTTGCCAGACAGCCGGGTTCGTCGGGCGTGACGCCATCTTTACCCCAAAGGGCCAGCTGGGCGATCTGGCGATCAACCGGCTGCGCGAGCTGCGCAATAGCCTGGTCGCGCGCGGCGAGCAGACCTTTGGCGGGCGCGGGCCGATGCGGATGATTCCGGTGCTGCGGATGGACGACCAATGCTGGAAGGGTGACAAGTTCAATTATCGCAGCTGCCCAGAAGCGTACTGACGCCGCCTGTTGAAGCCCCTCAACGCATGCCGAGCAATTTGTGCGTCTGCAGCGTCAGCCGCCATGCCGGGCGCGCCAGCACGAAATCAATCGCGGCCTGGCGGTTGGCGTGGCCGTCGGCGCTGTCGAGCGGCTGAACCAGGAAGTGATCGAACGCCCAGCGCTCGATGTCATCGACGTCGCTGCCCGGCTGCGGCCAGACCAGCTTGAGCTCATTGCCTGATCGCTGGACGACGTCGCTGCCCGCCTTGGGGCTGACACAGACCCAGTCGATGCCGGGATGAACCGGCAGCGTGCCGTTGGTCTCGATCGCAATCACAAAACCGGCGGTATGGAGCGTGTCGATCAGCGCATCATCCACCTGAAGCATCGGCTCGCCCCCGGTCAGGACGGCAAAGCGATTGGCGACCGGCCCGTCCCAATGCGCAATCGCGGCCGCCGATAATGCCGCCGCATCGGCAAAACGCGCACCGCCGGCGCCATCGGTGCCAACGAAATCGGTATCGCAAAACCGGCAGATCGCCGTGTCACGGTCCTGTTCGCGGCCGGACCACAGATTGCAGCCGGCAAAACGGATGAACACTGCGCGTCGCCCGGCATGCACCCCTTCCCCCTGCAGCGTGAGGAACATTTCCTTGACGGCATAGCTCATGGCCGTGCGGCATAGACCGTGGGATCAGCGATCCCGGCTTCGTCAAACCCGCGCTGGCGCAGGCGACAGCTGTCGCACAGGCCGCAGTGCAGGCCGCCGGGCGCCGGATCATAGCAGGACCAGCTCATACCGGCATCGAGCCCCAACCTTGCGGCCTCGCGCACGATATCCGCCTTGGTCATATACTGGAGTGGCGCGTGGATGGTGAAGCCCCTGCCCTCTACCCCTTCCTTGGTCGCCAGCGCTGCCATCGCCTCAAACCCGGCGATGAATTCAGGCCGACAATCGGGATAGCCCGAATAATCGAGCGCATTGACGCCAATGAACAGGTCGTGCGCGCCCGCCGCCTCCGCCCAGCCCAGCGCCAGGCTGAGGAAAATGGTGTTGCGCGCGGGCACATAGGTAACCGGAATGCCGGGGCCGACTCCGTCCTTGGGCACAGCGATATCGGCAGTAAGCGCCGATCCGCCAAATGCCGACAGATCGATCGGCAGGATAACATGGCGAATGGCACCAAATGCATGGGCGATCCGCCGCGCAGCCGCGAGTTCCACCTGATGACGCTGGTTATAGCTGATCGACAGCGCGAGCAGCCCGAAGCCAGCCTCACGCGCGCGCGCTGCCGCCACCATCGAATCGAGCCCGCCGGAGAGCAGGACAACAGCCAGTTTGTTGGAAGAGGTCATGATGGCCGGGTCGCTAGTCGCTCTGTCCCGCCGCTGCAAGCCGCGCGGCCCGCACCTTCCCCAAAAGAAGGGCCGCCAAACAGCGGCGGCCCAGTATGGCTGTCAAAGCCTCAGGGAGAAAGCGTGCCAGCACAGACACCGCACCCTCATAGCAGGCCTTGGTAAACCCAGGATTAACAGCCGGGCCTTTTTAGCCCCGGTTCAGATCAATGCCGGACGGCACAATCGCCCATCCGCTTTACCTTGAACGCCATGTCGAATGGAGACCCCTCTGCGATGCCCTGGGTATCGATGTGAAAGACATCGCGCCCTTCCAGCTTGATGGTTGTCCGGCCATGGCCAGCACCGGGGCAGGTGTAATGGACCGTGGCCGACCGTGGCTGATCATCGATCACAAAGTGCGAACATTGCATGCCGGGATGCTGGATCTGGATGAAGGCGTTTGAATCGGCGATGCACATGATCCGCGGCCCGGCACCGCCGCCCACTTCCTGCAGCTGCCATTGGCCCGGCTCGATCTGGCCGAGCGCCGCGACCATGGGGCCGCTGGCCGGGCTGGCCGCCATGGCTGCGGTTGCACCCGCCATCATGCTCGCCAGCAGCAAGCGCGTCGCCGTTCCAGACCGCATCGACCGACTCCCTCACCTGACGACAAAGTCTGCGACTCGGCCCGGCCTCCAAGCACAATATCTGGTATGGCGCGGATTGCTTTGCAATAACGCTTACGGAACGATCGCACCGACCTGGAGCGGAAACTTGGTTGCGCAAAAGGCACAATCGACGGTGATCACGCCATCTTCATCCGCCATGTCGCGCTGTTCCTCGATCGGGAATTTGGCGATGACCTGCGCGATATAATCGGGCGAACAACGGCAGCCCTTGCTGAGCGCCGTCTCGCCAAGCAGCCGCACTTCCTCTTCCTCGTTGAACAGCCGCCAGACCAGCGTCTCCAGCGGCAGCGCCGGATCGGCCAGCTCGTCTGCTCCCATCGTGCCGCCCAAAATGGCGACATGCTCCCATTCGGGGTGATCGAGCCGGGTATGGATGCGGTCGCGCCCTTCCTCGCCCTCGGGCAGATGCTGCAGAAACAGCCCACCGGCGACATGCGCGCCCCCAGCCCCCCGCACGGCGCCGACGCGGATCAACGTGGGGATCTGCTCAGACTGGACGAAATAGCTCTGCGCCGCCTCGGTCAGCGTCTCGCCGTCCAAGGGCACGATGCCCTGATAGCGCTCGCCCGTCGTCGCCTGATCGAAGGTGATCGTGAGATAGCCAGTGCCGAACAGCGCGAACAGCGTGGGATCAGCCGGCGCATCGGCCAGCTTGTCGGCATCATATTGCACATAGCCGCGCAGTTCCCCGCCGCGATAATCGCACACCAACAGGCTGACGACGCCGTTCTGCGTCTGCGTCTGCATCGTCAGCTGGCCGCCGGCGTCCTTCAGCGTCGATCCGATCAGCGCGGTGAGCGTCAGCGCCTCGGCCAGCAAGGCCTCGATCGCGGGCGGATAGGCGTGCGCGGCCAGGATCGTGTCGAGCAACGGCCCCAGCCGCACGACCCGGCCACGGGCGTGGCGCAAGGGAATGGTAAAACCGAGCGCGCGGTCGATGTCCGGGATAGTGCCTTGCTGTGCCATCAAATTATCCAAAGCAGTCCCGTTCGTTTCGAGCGCAGTCGAGAAACTGGCCGCAAACCTCGCACAGAGTTTCCAGACTTCGCTCGAAACGAACGGACGGTGATGGCGGGAAATAGGGGCTGGTGGCGCGCTCTACAACTCAACCGATCTGGCCGAAGCACCACCGCAGGACCGATTTCTGCGCATGCAACCGGTTCTCGGCTTCTGCCCAGATCAGCGATTGCGGGCCGTCGATCACCTCCGCCGTCACTTCCTCGCCGCGGTGCGCCGGCAGGCAGTGGAGGAATTTCGCTCCCGGTGCGGCCTTCGCCATCAGCGCGGCATCGACCTGATAGGGCATCATCGCGGCAAGCTTGGTCTCGGCATGGTCTTGCCCCATCGATATCCAGGTATCTGTGACGACGATGTCTGCGCCTTCGACCGCCTCACGCGGATCGCCGACGACACGCGCGCGGCCCTGCCCTTGCGCGATCACGCTGTCATCGGGCTGGAACCCCTGCGGGCAGGCGGCGACGACATCGAACTGCATCAGCCCGGCCGCCTCGACAATCGAATAGAGCACGTTGTTGCCGTCCCCCAGCCACGCGACCTTGAGGCCGGGTAGCGATTTGCCGGCATCGATGATCGTCAGCAGATCGGCCATGATCTGGCAGGGATGGGACAAATCGGTGAGGCCGTTGATGACCGGCACACTGGCGTACTGCGCCATCTCTTCAACCTTGGCGTGATCGTCGGTGCGGATCATGATCGCGTCGCAATAGCCCGACAGGATCCGCGCGGTATCGGCAACGCTCTCGCCGCGGCCGAGCTGCATCGACCCTGCATCCATGACGATGCTGGTGCCGCCGAGCTGGCGGATCGCCATGTCGAACGACACGCGGGTGCGCGTGGAGTTCTTCTCGAACACCATCGCCAGTACGCGACCAGCGAGCGGCGCGTCGGCATCGGGCTTGCCCTTGGGCCAGCCAAGCCGCGCCGTCTTGCGGTCGAGCGCATCGGCCAGCATCGCGGCGATGGCATCGGGGCCGGCATCGGCGAGATTGAGGAAGTGGCGCATCAAATCCTCCCCAGCATGGGGAGGTGGCAGCCATAGGCTGACGGAGGGGGGCTTCCACACGTGGTGTGCTCAGGGCGATCCCCCTCCACCATTTGCCGAAGAGGCAAATGGTCCCCCTCCCCGTACCGGGGAGGATTACCCCCCCTCACGCAGCAACCGCCGGCGCAAACACCCGTGCACCTTCGCTCATTTTCTGCACGAACTCGTCGATATGCGTCTGCTCGATCACCAGCGGCGGCAGGATGCGGACGACATTCTCGCCCGCCGCCACCGTCAGCAGGCCGTGATGATCGCGTAAGTGCGCCACGAAATCGCGGCTGACCGCTGACTCTTTCAGCTTGATCCCCGCCATCAGCCCGCGTCCGCGCACGCTGTCAAAAATATGATCGTGGTTGGGGATCATCTGCTCGAGCGCCTGGCGCAGCCGGTCCCCCATCGCGGTCACATGATCGAGGAAACCGGGCTCCAGGATCACATCGAGAATCGCCTCGCCCGCCGCCATCGCCAGCGGATTGCCGCCATAGGTGGAGCCATGCGTCCCGATCACCATGCCCTTGGCTGCTTCCTCGGTCGCCAGACACGCGCCGAGCGGGAAGCCGCCGCCGATGCCCTTGGCAACCGACATGATGTCGGGCTCGATGCCGTAATGCTCGTACGCCCACATCTTGCCGGTGCGACCATAGCCGCACTGGACCTCGTCGAGCACGAGCAGCAGGCCGTGCTCGTCGCAGGCCTTGCGCAGCCCCTTGATGAATTCGTCGGTGCCGGCGGAGACGCCACCCTCGCCCTGGATCGTCTCGACCATGAAGCCGGCGGTGGACTCGTCGACCAGCGCCAGCGCAGCCGCCAGATCGTTGAACGGCGCATAGGCGAAGCCGGGGAGCAACGGCTCGAACCCGTCGCGCATCTTGGCCTGGTTGGTCGCCGAAATCGCGCCCATCGTGCGGCCGTGAAACGCGTTGTTGAAGGTGATGAGCGTGTTCCGCTCGGGGTTGCCGTTGACGTAATGATAGCGCCGCGCGGTCTTGATCGCGCACTCGACCGCCTCAGTGCCCGAATTGGTGAAGAAAACCGTGTCCGCGAACGAGTTGTCGACGATCCGCTGCGCGAGCTTCTCCCCCTGTGGCGAGCCATAGAGGTTGGATACGTGCATCAGTGTCGCGGCCTGCTCGGCAATCGCCTTCACCAGATGCGGATGGCCATGGCCAAGCGCGTTGACCGCAATGCCGCTGGCGAAATCGAGATAGCGCTCGCCGCGTTCGCCGATCAGATAGCAGCCCTCGCCACGCACCGGACGCACATCGCACCGTGGGTAAACGGGCATGAGCGGGGTAATCGGCATGGCAGGGCTCCTCAACGCAAAAAGGCGACCCAAGCCGGTCGCCTGAAGCGGACTTTTACGGTGTGTACCGGGTGAGCGCAACACCTGCTGATGAGACAACGGGCGGCCCCAAGGGACCGCCCGTTGCTATCAGCCGTACAGCTCTGTCGAGCCGTTTGGCCATCGTGATCAGTTGCGGTGGCCATAGTCGCCTGGGCCGCGATAGCCGCGGTCGTTGCCATATCGAAGATCGGCATAGTCGTTGCCGCGATACTGCTGCAACCGGTGAGCGAGCATGGCGGTGCGACGGTTGAGCGATTCGCGCTCCCAGCGGCTTGCATGGCCATAGCTCAAGCGACGGTCGAGGCTGACGAGATAGCTATATTCACGGCGCAGCGCGAATGCCTCACGCCCCGTCAGCGTACCGGCGCGAACATTGCGCTCGATCCGGAAGCCGATCTGGCGGAGCTGGGCCGTGCTGTTGTTATAGCCACGATCATCGTTGAAACCACGATCGTCGTTATAGCCACGGTTGCGATCGGTTTCGCGCGGATCGCCGCGGCCGTAATCCGAACCCTGCTGATAACCGGGCTGGCCGCGATAATCCTGTGCAAGCGCAGGGGTGGCGGCAACGGCAGAGCCCAACAGGGCGATAGTCAGAACAAGCTTACGCATCGGAAAATTCCTTCGGGTGACAACCACCCCGGCACCTCTCTGCGCTTGTCTGCATGCCGCCATGCTGAACATGGTTGGCAGCCGCCGTTCACATATCGGCAGCGGCCGCCAATGCCCGCTTCTCGTCGCCGCGCACCGCCAGCAGATACATGACCGGCGTGATGATGCGGCTGAGCAAGGTCGAACTGATCAGCCCGCCGATAATCACCCAGGCCAGCGGCGAATAGAGTGACGATCCGCCCAGTGCGAGCGGCAGCAGGCCACCGATGGCCGTCACCGACGTCAGCAGCACCGGGAGGAAGCGGATCTCACCCGCCTTCTCGATCGCCTCGCGCAGCGCCATGCCCCGGTCGCGCAGCTGGGTGGTAAAATCGACCAGCAGGATCGAGTTT
>JBBQHG010000113.1:0-8471 GCA_038323755.1 Sphingomonadales bacterium | reverse complement strand
CGGCGTCATCCAGCCGATCGCCGAGCTGGCCGCGCTGGCGCATGCAGCGGGGGCGCTGATGCTATGCGATGCGGTGCAGGGCTATGGCCGGGTGGCGATGCCGGACGGGTGCGACATGATCGCTGTCTCGGCGCACAAGATCCATGGGCCCAAGGGTATTGGCGCGCTGTGGGTGCGCGATGGCGTGACGCTCGAGCCGCTTATGCATGGCGGGGGGCAGGAGGCGCTCGGGCGATCGGGCACGCTGTCGCCTGCGCTTTGTGCCGGTTTTGGAGTCGCCGCCCAGCTGATGGCCGAGCGGGTCGATAGCGATCGGGCGCATGTCGAGCGGCTGTTCGGCATGGCACGGCAGCAGTTCGGGCCGGGGTGGACGATCAATGGATCAACCGGACAGCGCTATCCCGGCAATCTCAATATCCGGCGCGAGGGGCTCGATGTCGCACGACTGATGTCGGACCTGCGCGATATCGCCTTTTCGGCGGGGTCGGCCTGTGCCAGTGGATCGGGGCGGTCGAGCCATGTGCTGCGCGCGATTGGCCTGAGCGAGGCGCAGGCGCGATCAAGCATCAGGCTGGGCATCGGCCGCTATACGACGCAGGAGGAATGGGTGAGCGCGATCGACCGGATCAAGGCCGCAGCCGAAGCACAGGGGGTGGTGGCGTGATCCGGGTGCGCTTTATCGCCATCGACGGCAGCGCGCGCGAGGTGATGGCCAATCCCGGTGACCGGTTGCTCGATGTGGCCCAGGCCGATGGCCAGCCGCTCGAGGGCACCTGCGAGGGGCAGATGGCGTGCTCGACCTGCCATGTGATTGTTGACGCGGAGGATTTCGCCAAGCTGAAGCCGGCGCGCGAGGAAGAAGAAGATATGCTCGACCTGGCGATGGGCGCGACGCGCAACAGTCGGCTCGCCTGCCAGATCTGGCTCGATGCGGCGTGGGAGAGCCTGACCGTCAAGATGCCGCGCGAAACACGGAACATGCAGGGCCGCTAGGGATTGTGCCTTCAGTGCCTTTCGCACGCGAAGGAAAAGCCCCGATGAAACTCACCGCCATCATTTCCGCCGGCCTGATCGGCGCGGCCGCCATGCTCAGCCCGACCGCGGCGAGCGCACAGATGCAACCGATGCAGCATGAACAAGCGCAGCAGCAGCAGGCGGCGCATTCGGAACGCCATGTTGTCGTCACGCGCCGCACCCATGTCGAACAGCGCAGCAATGGCTGGCGCCGCGACCGCGTGCGCCGCGTTTGCAAGGTGACCTATCGCCATCATCAGCGTATCCGCCGCTGCCGGACGATCCGCACCCATTACTAAGCCTTGATCCGCCCGCCCGACTCCCCCATATGCGCCGCGGGAGTCGGGCGGGCGTAGCCGTCGCCAACCTGGTCAGGGCCGGAAGGCAGCAGCCACAACGATTTCGCTGCGGGTCGTCCGGCTCCCACCGCGCAGGCAGCGAGAGAGCGGCAAAGCCGCTCCAAGCTGGCGAGCGTGGCCGGCGGGGCAAGGCCCCGTCCGACGCAGCTTTGCCGCGGCGCTCCCAGCGATACTCTCCCCCCAAACTTATCCCGCCAGACCCCTTCGACAACCGCCGCGCCTGTCCCTAGATAGGAAGCGATGGCCGACTCCTTCCTCGATCTTGGCGAACCCGCGCAGCCCGCAAAGGCCGAGGCGTACCGGGTGCTCGCCCGCAAATATCGGCCGCAGAATTTTAGCGAGTTGATCGGGCAGGACGCCATGGTCACGACGCTGGGCAATGCGATCAAGCGTGGGCGGCTGGCGCATGCCTTTCTGCTCACTGGCGTGCGCGGGGTGGGCAAAACATCGACCGCGCGGCTGATTGCCAAGGCGCTCAATTGCATTGGGCCTGACGGTGAGGGTGGGCCGACGATCGACCCGTGCGGGGTGTGCGAGCCGTGCCGTGCGATTGCCGAAGGGCGGCATATCGATGTGATCGAGATGGATGCCGCCAGCCATACAGGTGTGGACGATGTCCGCGAGATCATCGATGCCTCGCGCTATTCGGCGGTATCGGCGCGCTACAAGATCTACATCATCGACGAAGTCCACATGCTGTCGAAGAACGCGTTCAACGCGCTGCTGAAGACGCTGGAAGAGCCGCCGCCGCATGTGAAGTTCCTGTTTGCGACGACCGAAGTGAACAAGGTGCCGGTGACGGTGCTGTCGCGCTGCCAGCGGTTCGATTTGCGGCGGATTACGAGCGAGAAGCTGGCGGCGCATTTCGCCTATGTGGTCGAGGCTGAAGGGGTCGAGGCGGAGGCTGAGGCGCTGGCAATGATTGCGCGAGCGGCGGAAGGATCGGCGCGTGACGGGCTGTCGATCCTCGACCAGGCGATTGCGCATGCGGGGATGGAAGGCGGCGGGGTCCGCGCGGAGGCGGTCCGGGACATGCTGGGGCTGTCCGACCGGGGTGCGATCCGTGATTTGCTGGGGCTAGTGTTGGCCGGTGACGGCCCGGGCGCGCTGGCAGCGCTGCGGCGGCAATATGACCTGGGGGTCGATCCGCAGGGCGTGCTGCGGTCTTTGCTCGAATCGGTGCACGCGGTGACGCTCGCCAAGCTGGGCACGGCGGCTGACGCAGCGCAATCGGCCGAGGAGCGGGAGGCGCTGGGCGCATGGGCGGCGAGCCTGTCCTTCGCGACACTCCACCGGTTGTGGCAATTGCTGCTGAAGGGGCATGACGAGGTGGCGCGCGCGGCGCTGCCGATCGAGGCGTGCGAGATGGCGCTGTTGCGAATCATTTATGCAGCCACGCTGCCTGATCCGAGTGAGCTGGCGCGGCGACTAAGCGAGGGCGGCGGGGCGGCGGCGCCCGTCGGCGTTGCGGGATCGGCGGCAGCGTCCGGCGAGCCGCACAGCGCCGCCTTGCCTGGCGATTTCGATGCTGTGCTGGCGTTGCTTGATGCGGCACGAGAGATTGGCCTGGCGGAGAAATTGCGACTGACTGCCCGGGTAGTGCGTTTTGCCCCCAAGGACATCGTGCTGAGCGCGACCAAGCCGTTTCCGGCGGAGCTGACGCGCGAACTGGCGCAGGCGCTCCACAAGTTGACGGGGCAGGTGTGGCGCGTGGCGACCGAAGACGTATCGGGCGCGCTGTCTGTACGCGAACAGGAAGCGGCGGCGCGAGCAGCGGCGCTTGAACAAGTCAAAGAGGCCCCGGTCGTGCGGGCAGCACTGGAAGCGTTTCCGGATGCCGAGATCGTCGACTGGGATCTGCAACAACGGAGTGTGACATGAAGGGTATCGAAGACATGCTGGCCATGGCGCAGAATGTGCAGGCCGAGCTGGCCAAGGCGCAGGCGAACCTGGACAATATCGAGGTCGAAGGTGCGGCCGGCGGCGGCCTGGTGAAGGTGAAGGCATCGGCCAAGGGGCGGATCATCGGCGTGTCGATCGACGATTCGCTGATGCAGGTGAGCGAGAAGCAGATGCTGGAAGATCTGCTGGCGGCAGCGCTGAATGATGCACGCGCAAAGGCGGACAATGCCTCCAACGCCGAGATGTCCAAGATGACGAGCGGGCTGCCGCTGCCGCCGGGGTTCAAGCTGCCGTTCTGAAGGCGCGAGGAACAAAGCGCGGCGATTCTGGTTCTTCCTCTGTCACTTAACAGGGAAGACCATCATGGCAGATAATCAACCGAATACCGTCGTCGTCGAACGCAGCGGCAATGGCACGGGGCTGCTGATCGGGCTGGCGCTGGTCGTGCTGCTCGCGATTGCGGCCTATTTCGTGATCAACCAGACCAACAACGATAATGTGCGCACCGATGCCGTGGCTGCGGCTGCGAAGGACGTTGGTGACAGCGCCAAGCAGGCCGGCGGTGCAGTTGAGAAGGCTGTCGACCCAAACAAGTAAGACGATGCGGGCTCGCTTCTAGCGCAGGCAGGAATCGAGCCCGTCATTGCGCACGACGCCGACGCGGCGGGTGATGGCGTTGCCGTGGCGGCGGGTGAAACCCGTTGGCGCGATCGCGGCGCGTTTCTTGGGCAGCGGCAAGACAGCGGCGATGCGGCCGGCTTCGGCGGGGGTGAGATGCGAGGCATCATGCCCGAAATAGCGCTTTGAGGCGGCGTTCACGCCGTAAGTGCCGATGCCGGTTTCGGCGATGTTGAGATACACCTCCATAATCCGGCGCTTGCCCCAGATATTTTCAATGAGCACGGTAAAATAGGCCTCGAACGCCTTGCGGACATAACCGCCACCCTGGAACAGAAAGGCGTTTTTGGCGGTCTGCTGGCTGATCGTCGAGCCGCCACGGATCCGCTTGCCGCGCGCGTTCTTCTGGATGGCTTGCTCGATTGCATCGAAATCAAAGCCGTGATGCTCGCAGAAGCGGCCATCTTCGCCTGCAATGGCGGCGCGGGCCATGTCGGGATCGATCTTAGACAGCGGCATCCAGCTTTTCTGGATGCTGTGGCCGCCAATCGCATCGCCGATCATTGTGAAGGTGATGGGGGGAGCGAGGAAGCGGTAGATCACCACCCAGAGAATGGAGACCAACAAAAAGCCAAGCGTGACGCTGGCGGCGATAGAAAAAACCCGGCGGATCATCGATCCACCGGGTCGCATGCGGGCGGGCTGTGATCAAGCCCGAAGGTTACGGACGCGTACCGGATCAGTACGCCGCGAGCAGCCTTTTGTCGCCGGCGAGGCGCATCATGGCCTTTTGCAGCTTTTCGAACGCGCGCACCTCGATCTGGCGGACGCGTTCGCGGCTGACATTGTAGACCTGGCTCAGTTCCTCGAGCGTCTTGGGGTCGTCAGTCAGGCGGCGTTCGGTCAGGATATGCTTTTCGCGCTCGTTCAGATCTTCCATTGCGGACACGAGCATGGAGTGGCGGACATCAGCCTCCTGCGCTTCAGCGACGACGGCGTCCTGCAGCGGCGCATCGTCCTGCAGCCAATCCTGCCACTGGCCCTCGCCATCCTCGCGCATTGGCACGTTGAGCGAGGTATCCCCGCCCATCGCCATGCGGCGGTTCATGCTCGTCACCTCGTCTTCGGTGACGCCGAGGTCCTTGGCGATCTTGGCGAGATCCTCGGGCTTCAGATCGCCATCCTCGAATGCGTCGAGCTTGGCCTTCATCCGGCGCAGGTTGAAGAACAGCTTCTTCTGGGCCGCCGTGGTGCCCATTTTCACGAGGCTCCACGAGCGCAGGATGAATTCCTGGATCGACGCGCGAATCCACCACATCGCATAGGTGGCGAGGCGGAAGCCGCGATCGGCCTCGAACTTCTTGACGCCCTGCATCAGGCCGATATTGCCCTCTGAAATCAGCTCGCTGACGGGCAGGCCATAGCCGCGATAGCCCATCGCGATCTTTGCCACGAGGCGAAGATGCGAGGTGACGAGCTGGGCTGCCGCATCGGTATCGCCATGCTCTTCAAAGCGCTTGGCGAGCATATATTCCTGCTCGGGCGCGAGGATGGGGAATTTCTTGATCTCGGCGAGATAGCGATTGAGACTCGCCTCGCCGCCGAGGGCGGGAATCGTCGCTGGGACGTTGCTGCCGCTTGCCATGATCAAATCTCCCTTATTCGAAGGTGCATCGTGCCGAACCAGCCGATGCGCCTCAAGCTAGACCAAAGAGTGTATCGTAGAGTTCCTGCATATCCGCAGGTATTTCGCTATCGAACGACAAAGCGTTACTTTTAACGGGGTGAACGAAACCCAAACGCGCGGCGTGCAGCGCCTGCCGCCTGAAAGACAGCCGATCGAGCACGGCGCGGTGGGCATGCTTTGTTCTACCGTAGACCGGGTCGCCAAGCAAGGGATGGCCGATCGACGCCATATGGACACGCACCTGGTGGGTGCGGCCCGTTTCCAGGCGACATTCAATCATCGATGCATCGCGGCCGGCCCGGATGAGGCGGTAATGCGTGATGGCGTGCTTGCCGCCCTCGACGATGGCGATCTTCTTGCGATTGGCCGAGGAGCGCGCGAGCGGCGCGTTGACGGTGCCCTCAGTGGGGTTGGGGCGACCCGCGACGATTGCCTTGTAGCGCCGATCAATCGCATGCGCAGCGAACTGCGCGGCAAGGCCGATATGTGCTGCATCCGATTTGGCAGCAACCATCAGCCCCGACGTGTCCTTGTCGATGCGGTGGACGATGCCGGGCCGCGCGACGCCGCCAATGCCCGAGAGCTGCCCGGCGCAGTGATGCAGCAGCGCGTTGACGAGGGTGCCATCGAGATTGCCGGCCGCGGGATGGACGACGAGCCCGGCGGGCTTGTCGATCACGATCAGATGCTCGTCTTCATAGACGACATTGAGCGCGATATCCTGCGCTTCGTTCGCCAGCGGCGTGGGGGCGGGCAGGGTGACGTTGAAGATCTGGCCGCCTGCGGCCTTGCTCGACGGATCCCTGGCGGCGCCGCCGGCATCAGTGGAGACGTTGCCCGAGAGAATGAGCGCCTTGAGCCGTTCCCGCGAGAAGCTCGGCGCACCGTCTGCGAGTGCACGGTCGAGCCGCCAGCCATCGGCCCCGGCTGCAATGTGCACTTGAATGATTTCTACCCCCCGGTTCATGTAGGGCGGATATGGAAATGCCTGTTGGAATTTCAAGCGCCCTGCATGCGCGATTGATCGCCGAGGCGGCGGCAGCACCGGGCGAGGAGGTTTGCGGGCTGCTGTTCGGCGATGACGGGCAGATCGAGGAGACGCGCCCGTGCGCCAATGTGTCCCCATCGGCTGCGGACAGCTTCGAGATCGACCCCGCCGCATTGATTGCCGCGCACCGAGCGATGCGTGGCGGCGGTGCCCAGATGATCGGTTGCTACCACTCGCATCCGCAAGGCACCGCGACTCCCTCGGCACGCGACGCGGCGGCGGCGGAGACCGGGGCGCTCTGGCTGATTGTCGCAGGAGGGCAGGTGCGCGGCTGGCGGGCGGGTGCGGATGCACAGTTGCCGTCGCGATTCGTCGAGGTGGTGCTGGCGATACGATGACCGGCGCCCATGCGGGTTGCAGCTTCTTCGCTGCTGCGTCAAAGAGGCGCATCTTTTGGAGCCACAAACTTGACCATCAGTTCCGTCGATTTCGCCAGCCTGCTGTGTTCGCGCCTGTGCCATGACCTGTTGAGCCCGGTGGGTGCGCTCAACAACGGGCTGGAACTGCTGGCGGACGAGCATGATCCCGAGATGCGCAACCGCTGCATGGAATTGCTGAGCGAAAGCGCGCGGGCATCGGCAAACAAGCTGAAATTCTTCCGCCTGGCCTTCGGGGCGGCTGGCGGCTTTGGCGAAACGGTCGATTCGCGGGAGGCAAGGGCGGCGATCGAAGGACTGTTTGGCGATAACCACCGCGTGACGCTGGGCTGGCTGGTCGAAGATTCGGTGCTGCCAAAGCCGGCGATCAAGGTGCTGCTCAATCTGGCGCTGATCGCAGGCGATGCGCTGATTCGCGGCGGCCAGCTGGATATCGGCGCCGAAGTGGTCGACGGGACGGTCGAAATCGTCGTGCGCGGAGATGGCCCGCGGATCGTGCTCGACACCGAATTGCGCACTGCGCTGATGGGCGCCGGCCCCGATGTGGTGATTACGCCGCGCGCGGCGGCGGCCTATCTGGTGCATGCGCTGGTCGCCGAGGGCGGCGGCGTCGTGCAGGTTTCCGAGCCCGATGCGCCGGTGTTGCTGTTCGGCGCTGCTTTCCGCGCCGGGTAAACCCCAATTTAACCGCTTATCGTCATGACGGGGTTGCCAAAACGGCGCGCCGGGGGCTCATGGACGATCTGTTACAAGAATTCATCGCTGAAACCCGTGAGACGCTGGAGGCGCTCGCGGGTGAAATCGTGATGTGGGAGGCCGATCCGACGGATCGCAACCGCCTCGATGCCATTTTCCGCTTTGTCCACACCGTGAAGGGCAGTTGCGGCTTTCTCGATCTGCCCCGGCTGAGCCGGCTGAGCCACGCCGCCGAAGACGTTCTGGCCGATGTTCGCACCGGTGAACGTGCGCCCGACACCGCCCTTGTGAATGCCGTGCTGGCGATCGTCGACCGGATTGGCGAGATTATCGAGGCGATTGACGGCGGCGCAGCGCTCGACGATTCGGGTGAAGACCTTCTCATCGCTGCGCTGGACAAGGGGGCAGAGGCCGCCACGAGCCAGTCACCCACCATGCTGGTGCCGCGCGCGCCGACGCGCAGCGTTCGACTGAATGTCGACCTGCTCGACCGGATGATGAGTGGCATGTCCGACATGGTGCTCGCCCGCAACGAGCTAGCGCGCAGGCTGCGCGATGAAACCGTTGATCCTGCAATCGAGGCCGCGCTCGACCGGCTGTCGCTGACCGTTGCCGAAATGCGCGACACCGTGACGCGGACACGGATGCAAAAGATCGAGGCGCTGTTTTCCGCCCTGCCACGAATGGTGCGCGATACCGCAGCCGAACTGGGCAAGGCAGTGACGCTCCATGTCGAAGGCTCCGATGTCGAGCTCGACCGCGAGATGATC
>JBBQHG010000112.1:0-8479 GCA_038323755.1 Sphingomonadales bacterium | reverse complement strand
CGCCGCCGACTGGAAGTTTAGCATGCGATGCGCGTCCAGCAGCAGCAGTGTCAGATTTTCGGGCGCCGGATCGCTGAACGGATTGAGCGACCCGGGTGTTGACTGCGGTTCGCCGCCGAAGCCGCCAAAAAGCAGCCGATTGTTGAAACCGGCGCCGACCATGTTGGGGGACAAGCGCCCGACGCTGTCCAGTTCGTCAAGGCGACCGGTCTGAAGCAGGGCCTTTGGCTTGGGCTCATGATAGAACAGGGCTGGGGTTGTAATGACACGGCGGCCACGTGAATCGATGAAGATGTCGGTCAGCGTCGGCAAGGCATCAACAAGCATGTCGCCGGCGAAAATCGGCACGGGGCGTAGCCTGGTAAGGGTCGCTTGCGGCCTACGTCGGGGAAAAAAGGTCCCATGCTCATCGGTATAGCCCCGGCCTTCGCCGCCGGTGTTGAAATTGAGCCGCTGGCCCGCCTTGCCCGCCGCCTCGCCGATATGGCAGCTGCCACACGACCCGGTCTGGCGCGTCATGGCGACGATATTCTGGATGCCGGGCGTCGATGAGCCGATCGTGCCGCCAAAGGCAGTGCCGGCCGCCAGATTGAGCGGCTGGCCCTGGTTTTCATTGACGCGTGCGGTGCGGACCGGATCATGGAACAGCATCTTGCCCAGAAACCGCTTCGCCTCGGTCATTTCATAGCGATAGGGCACCGTGCCGTCGGCCTGCCGGGGCAAAGGAAGGTCGGCGTTTGTCGCAGGCACCCTAAGCTTGTCGATGCCGCCGACTTGCTGGCCGATGAAGGTGCGCAGCGCTGCGGCGTCTGGCGTTGACGACGCATTGTCAGCAAGGGCGATATTCTGGCCAACAGCATTCTGGCTGATGGCGGCGGTGGTGCAGAAAGTCGCCACGGCGACCAACAGTGCCGACGTGGGGAAAAAACTGGCCAGCCGGCCTCGCAGTGCAGAAACTCCGGGCGTGTGAACGTGCGATTTCATGGCCATGCTCCCCCTCAGTCATTGTCGCTGGACGACCCGAAACCGGCAATTCTGGATCAAGACGCAGTAAATACTTGGCCGAGCCGAGATCAGCGTGTCGCAAATCCAAAAAAAACGGAACACTGTGGTTCAGCCTGTTGGGTATCGGGTTAGAACAGGGGAGGCAATCGCGGGGCGCTCGACATGGTGCGCTGGGCTCTGCACCGCGTGCCATGGCAGCGAGCGGCGCCGATCCGGCTCGATGACAGACGCGTTCGTCGTTCTTTAACAGGGCGCGCAGGGCAATTCGGATGCCGGCCATGGTACAGCCGATCATGCATCTTGATCACAGCCTGCCGGGCATCGTGTTTGGCTCAACAGGCATGAATTCCCTGTGGAAGGTCGCCGGACCGCGAAACGCGCGGAAAAGGTTCGCGCTGATGCACCACGGGCGCATGGTGCGCTGCCCCGGCTCTGCAAGCCCCTTACGGCGCCATCAAACCGCCAAGGTGCTGTAACCAGGGGTGCTGCCGACTATGGCTTTGCTTTTCCCCGGCCGTCATGGAACAGTCGCCGCACACGGCCAGGGAATTCGATGTGTCAAAAATGAAAGCGATCGCGCAGCTAGTCGCCGGCGCGCTAACGGTTGCGGCGTCGTCGGCGATCGCTGGCGATACACCGGCATGGATCGACAAAAGCAATCAGTACACACAAGGCCTGCTGCTGGCCCAAGCACAGTTCAATCCGGAATCTGCCGCGCAATCGGGGCTGGAGCAGTTTGACGGCAAGGCAGTCGACCTTGGTCCGAGCCGAACCCAACGCTTGATTTCGGCAGAACAAGGTCAACGTGCCGCGCTTGCAGCGGCTTTGAAGACGGAGAGCGACCCGCAGGTCAAGCAGGACCTGCAAATCCTGATCGGCTCGATCGACCGCTCGATCGAGGGCGCGCTTCTCGACCAGAAGCTGATGCTCGACTGGACGGATGTGCCGCAGTTCGTGTTCAGCAACATGAACGACGCGCTTGATCCCCAAATCGGTTCCAAGCGCCAGGCGAAAGCCGTTGAGCTGCTGCGACGCTATGCGGGGCTCTATCCGGGCACGACCCCGCTGACTGATCTCGCCAAGGCGAGTTGGGCCGAGAGCCAGGGGGCTGACAAGGTCGGCCCTTATAAGGCCGAGGTTGAAGACACGCTGGGCAAGACCGACACTTATATCGCCGGAATCCACGCATTGTTTGCCAAGGCCAAGCTTACCGGGGCAAACAAGGCGCTGGCCGTTCTCGACCGGCAGCTGCGCGATTATGCCGCGTGGGAAAAGACGACCGTCCTTCCCAGGGCTCGCGCCGACTTCCGCCTCCCGGCTCAGCTTTACGCCTTTCGGCTGCGGAACGTGGGAATTGATCTGCCACCTGAGCTGCTCGTCGCGCAGGCCCGTCGAGGATTCTACGATACGCGCCGCCAGATGGAAGCGCTGGCGCCACAAGTTGCCAAAAAGTTCGGCTTCGCCAAGTCCGATTATCTCTCGGTGATCACCGAACTGAAGAAAGATACGATCGCCGACGACCAGCTCGAATCCTATTATGCAGGCGTGCTCGCCCAGATCGACAGCACGATTACACGCGAGCATTTGGTCACGCGCCCCGGCTTTCCAGTGCTGATGCGGCTCGGCAGCGCTGCGGAGAACGCGCAACAGCCCGCCCCCCACATGTCGCCCCCTAGGCTTATCGGCAATACAGGCGAACGCGGCCAGTTCGTGCTGACCACCGGTGACCCGTCTGCGGGACCGGATGCAAAATATGACGACTTCGGCTTCAAGGCAGCCGCATGGACTGTGAGCGCGCACGAGGCGCGACCGGGCCACGAGCTACAGTTTGCGCAGATGCTCGCGCGCGGGGTCAGCCAAGCCCGGGCCCTCTACGCCTTCAACAGCGTCAACGCCGAAGGATGGGGGCTTTACTCTGAAGCCGAGTTTATGCCCTACGAGCCCATCGAAGGGCAGCTGATAGCGTTGCAATACCAGCTTCTGCGGGAAAGCCGCGCTATGCTCGACCCCATGCTCAACCTCGGTCAGATTTCGCCCGAAGCCGCTACCAGCTGGCTGCGGGAAGAAGTTGGCCTGTCGAAAGCCTTCACCAAGGAAGAGGTCGATCGGTTCACGTTTCGCTCACCGGGTCAGGCGGGGAGCTATTATTACGGCTATGGCCAGCTCGCCGATCTGCGCACGTCGACGGAGCTGGCGTTGCGGGAGAAATTCGACCGTCAGGCCTTCAACGACTTTGTGGTCGGCCAAGGCCTGTTGCCGCTCGATTTGTTAGCCAAAGCGGTGCGCGAAGATTTTATCCCGAAGCAGTTGCAACAGTAGGGCGGGAACGGTCGATATGGTGCCACTGGTAGGGCGCACGCTGCCCCTGGCACGGTAGGTTAGCGACGAGCCGCTATGCCAATGCGGCGCGTCCTGAGCCAATCCCAGACTCTCAGATGCCGCCCGTGTACCTTAAATGTCGACCCTCTGTTCAGCTGGCGATCTCCCTATCTTCTGGCCGCCATCTGGCTGAACCTCTTTGGTGAACGCACGCCGACGAGAATCTTAGCGGGGTGGAGGTGGCACCGCACACGCGCGCTATCGGCTAGCCATTCGATGCAAAGACGCTGTAGCGCTCGCGCCATGCGGCCACTTCATCCTGCAGATGTGCAGGTGCGGGATCTCCTGAGATGACGAGGCGTGCGACGTCGCTGTCGGGATGCATCAGCATCTTTTTTGAGCCATCGCTGAACCAGACAGGGACCAGCTGATCGCACAAGCTGTCGAGCACAACCGCCGCCATGCCGTTCTCTATCGCTTCGCTGCCGGCAAGGGCACGAACGTTGATCGAGACGCCTTCGAAGCAGTTTTGCGGCGCTTGAACGAAATTGAGCGATACCAGCAGGCCGGACCGGTCAGGCCGGGCCGCATCCGGCATGGTCGCAATCCGCCGCCAGGCACAGAACCATGCCCGGCAAAGGAGGGGACGCACGGCATGGATACGGCACCCGCCAGCGCCGAGATTGGCGCACGACGTTCCGGCAGGTTTCGAGAAATCAGGCGTATCTACCGTAAGCGCGGTGCAGCACGCCGTGCAATCGCCGCAGGCACGATCAGCCAGGACCGGTCCCAGCAACATGGTTTCCACGTCCGTCTCGGTATGCATCCGCGTTGGGTGCCCCTCCACTGATCAGAAAACAAGGGCCTGAGGCAGATCAGCGCAGCAGTGCCGCTCGGCGTCTGCCGTGACCATCATCGGCCTGGCGTGCGGCACCCATTTGGGCGAGACGCTCGCTGCTTATGGGCGAAGCGGCAATGGTCACCGGCAGCGTCGTAATTCATGGGAAAGTGGTGCCCGGGGACGGGATCGAACCGCCGACACTGCGATTTTCAGTCGCATGCTCTACCAACTGAGCTACCCGGGCATCGGACCCGATGAATACCGGGAAGGCGGGTTCTTAGTCATCGTTATCGGCGCTGTCCAGCCCGGCTTTGTCCTTTGATGCATCCTCGTCCGTCGCAGGTCCGGCGGGCAGGCGATAGCCCTCGCCGAGCCATTGCAACAGGTCGCGATCGACGCAGCCGCGGCTGCAAAAGGGCTTGTGCGCGGGCGCGCTTGGCTTGCCGCAAATGGGGCAGGTGCCGGCCTTGGCCATGATCAGTCTTCCAGCAAAACGGGGCCGCCGATGCGGCGGGTGATTTCGGCCACCCAATCGGGTCGGGACTCGATCCGCGCCCGGACGGCGGCCGGAAGGCGATGCGGTCTGCTGCCACCGGGCGGGGTGCGCTCGATCTGGCGGAGCGCGGCGCGGGCAGCGGCACCGACCGGATCGGCGCGGAGCAATTCGGGCATCGAGGCACGCGGGCGGGGGCGGATGATCTGGAGAAAACCAAAGCCGTTGAGCGCGGTGCGTTCAAACGGCGGCGGCAGGGCTTCGTCGATGGCGGAGGCGACGGCCTGGCGCGCGGCTTTGCCGGTGAGCGTCGGGAAATCGATGCCGATCGACCCACCAATACCGTGGCGGATGATCGCCTGCGAGACCGCGGTGGCGCCGGAGAGCGCGAGGGGTTCGACGGGGCCTGACCCGTCGACGTCGAACAAGGTCATCGCGGGTGTGGGGCTCATGCGGAGCGCGCCGCCGGCAAAGGCGATCTCGCCGCTCATCCCCTCTTCGAGAATTTCGGACCAGCCCGCCGCTTCGAGCGCGTCAGCCTCATGCGCGCGGCAGTGGCGGACGGGGTGGCCATCCTCGCCGATGCGTTCGAGCAGATCGGGGCCGAGCGCGGGTGCTGCGCCTTCTGCTGCAACGACCGCTCTGGCGCGCTTGGCGCGGCCGGGTTCGGGGATTGCTTCGCGCGTGATCGTCACCAACAGGCTGCGGCCGATGCTGAGGCTGGCGGGGACGCTGTCGAGCAATGCTTCTGCACCGTCGATGGTGACGCGGGCCTGGCGGCCTGGAAGTGTTTCGACCAATCGCGCTTCGGCGACGGTGCCAACGCGCAGGCCGCCTTCAATCTCGAGCCGCGCCTTGATGATGCGGTCGCGGTCAACCAGCGCGGCGCGCGCCTCGCCGATGCCGGCTTCGTACAGCCATTCAGGCACCGGTGATGCCCGCACTCGCCAGCAGGGCGCGGGTCTCGAACAGCGGGAGGCCGACGACGCCGGAATAGCTGCCCGAGACGAATCGGACGAAGCCCTCGGCGCGGCCCTGGATCGCATAGCCGCCGGCCTTGCCCATCCCCTCCCCGCTGGCAACGTACCAGTCGATCTCGGCATCGGTCAGCCGCTTGAAGGTAACGATCGTGTCCGACACGCGCGTGCGGGGTTTGCCGTCCTCGGCGATGACGCAGATCGCCGAATAGCAATGATGCCGCCGCCCGGAGAGCAGGCCGAGCATCCGGCGCAGATCGGCCTCATCGGCGGGTTTGGCGAGGATGCGGCGGCCGACGGCGACCGTGGTGTCGCCCGCCAGCACCACCTCCCCCAAAGCGCGCGGGACGGCGCGTGCTTTCTCGGTAGCGATGCGCAGCACATAAGCGCGCGGCAGCTCGCCGGGGCGGGTGTCCTCGTCGATATCGGGCGCAGCGATGCGGGCGGGCGTGATGCCGATCTGGGCAAGCAACAACCGGCGGCGGGGGCTGGAAGACGCCAGAACGAGCGCCGGCACAATCAGGGGTCCGGAAGCGGACATACCAGTCACGTCACTTGAAGCGGTAGGTGATCCGCCCCTTGGTGAGATCATAGGGGGTCAGCTCGACGAGCACCTCATCGCCCACCAGCACGCGGATGCGGTTCTTGCGCATTTTGCCGGCGGTGTGGCCGAGGATTTCATGATCATTCTCAAGCTTCACGCGGAACATGGCGTTGGGCAAAAGCTCCACCACCTGGCCGCGCATTTCGAGCAGTTCTTCTTTTGCCAAACAAACCTCTTGGATCGAACGAATTTCGTGAAGCGCGGCGCATAGCGGACAAGGGCGCAAAAGGGAAGCGCAGGGCCGGAAGTTGTCGAAGTTGTCGAAGTTGCGGGAAGTCACATATATTCAGCGCGCGGTGCGCATCGGTATCGTGGTGATGTGGCAGGGCCCGACGATGCGAAAGAGCGATGCGCCTTCCTACCAAAAAAACGCCGTGTAGGAAAGCGATCTAGAGCCAGGCGCGCAGCGCAGCGTTGACCTGATCGGGCGCTTCCCAGGTCACGAAATGCCCGGCATCGACCTTCACCAATGTGAGATCAGGCACCAGCGCCTCGATCCCCTCGAGCTGGCTTGGTTTGAGCGCGGTATCGGCCAGCCCCCAGATCATCAGCACCGGCATCTGCATCGGCGGGAACGGGCGCGAGAGGAAGGCGGGGCGCGGCGGCTCTGCTTCTTCGGCGGGGTCCATCGCGGGGACGATGATGGGGCTGGCGCGGTACCAGTTATACATCGCCGTGAGCGCGCCGGGCTGGGTCCATTGATCGAGATAAAAGGCACGCTCTTGGGCGAGCTTGGCCTGATCGGCATGGCCGACAAAGGTCTTGGCGAAATAAGCCTCTATGCCGATCTCGGCGATGTGCGCCTCCAGCGCGGGGTTGCGGAAGGCGCGGATATATTGGCTGGCGGCGCGTTGGGCTGGATCATCGAACATCGTCTTCTGGAAGATGAAGGGATGCGGCGCGTTGAGGATGACGAGCCGGTCAATCCGGTGCGGATGGTTGATCGCCGCCATCCAGGCGGCGGCACCGCCCCAGTCATGGCCGACCAGCGTGAAGCGATCGATGCCGAAATGGTCGGCGAGCGCGAGCAGATCCCCCACAATCAGCGCGGGCGCATAATTCTCCACCCCTTCCGGCTTGGACGAACGGGCATAGCCGCGCTGATCGGGCGCGAGGACGAAATGCGTTTTGGCGAGTTCAGGGATCTGGTGGCGCCAGGTGCGGTGCGATTCGGGCCAGCCGTGGAGCAGGATGACGGGCGGGTTGGCGGGATCACCTGCGACAACCACGTCGAGTTCGACGCCGGTGGAAAGCGCGATGCGTTGCTGCGGAAAGGTGTCGATCATAGGCTGCACCACATCCCCCGAAAGTTTGTCCGTTACAACCATGTTGCGGTCGCCTGACCAATTTGCGGCGTTCGGATCGCAAACTCAATAAATACAAATCATAAAATCGATTGGATCGATCAAGCCCGACCGCGTACCGAGCGTGGCAGCATTCCCCACCAGAATAGAATCGGAGAGCGTTATGAACGACGAAACCAAGTGCCCGGTGATGCACGACAACAAGGATGGCGCCAAAATCTGGGGCATGTCCAACCGCGATTGGTGGCCGAACCAGCTGCATCTGGGCGTGCTGCACCAGAATTCGCCCGCGTGCGACCCGATGGGCGGCGAGTTCAACTATGCCGAGGAATTCAAGACGCTGAACCTGGACGCGGTGGTCGCCGACCTGACCGCGCTGATGACCGATTCGCAGGATTGGTGGCCGGCCGATTACGGGCATTACGGCCCCTTCTTCATCCGCATGGCGTGGCACAGCGCGGGCACCTATCGCATTGGTGACGGTCGCGGTGGTGCAGGTGCCGGCACGCAGCGCTTTGCGCCGCTGAACAGCTGGCCGGACAATGGCAATCTCGACAAGGCGCGCCGCCTGCTCTGGCCGATCAAGCAGAAGTACGGCCGCAAGCTGAGCTGGGCCGATCTGATGGTGCTCGCCGGCAACGTCGCGCTGGAATCGATGGGCTTCAAGACCTTTGGCTTTGCCGGTGGCCGCGCCGACATCTGGGAGCCAGAGGAAGACGTGTATTGGGGCCCCGAGGGCAAGTGGCTGGAAGACCAGCGCTATAGCGGCGACCGCGAGCTCGCCGATCCGCTGGGCGCGGTGCAGATGGGCCTGATCTACGTCAACCCGGAAGGCCCGAACGGCAACCCGGACCCGCTCGCGGCGGCGCGGGACATCCGCGAAACGTTCGCGCGCATGGCGATGGATGACGAAGAGACGGTGGCGCTCATCGCGGG
>JBBQHG010000111.1:0-8787 GCA_038323755.1 Sphingomonadales bacterium | reverse complement strand
TTCATCCTGGTCATCATGGAAAGCGTCTATGTGATGACCGATCGCCCGATCTGGCGCGATGTGACACGGTTCTGGGCGAAATTATTCGGTATCAACTTCGTGCTGGGCGTGGCGACCGGCCTGACGATGGAGTTCGAGTTCGGCACCAACTGGTCCTATTTCTCGCAATATGTCGGCGACATTTTCGGCGCGCCGCTGGCGATCGAAGGGCTGATGGCCTTCTTCCTGGAGGCGACCTTTGTTGGTGTGATGTTCTTCGGCTGGGACCGGCTGACCAAGCGCCAGCATCTTTTCACCACGTTCATGGTTGCGCTCGGATCCAACCTGTCGGCGCTGTGGATTCTCATCGCCAATGGCTGGATGCAGCATCCGACCGGTTCCGTCTTCAATCCCATCACCATGCGGATGGAAGTGACGGATTTTATGGCCGTGCTGTTCAACCCCGTGGCGCAGGCGAAGTTCGTCCACACCGTGAGCGCTGGTTATGTCACCGCATCGGTGTTCGTGCTGGGCGTATCGGCCTATTATCTGCTGAAGGGACGCCATCTCGAACTCGCCAAGCGCAGCTTTGTGGTCGCCGCCGCCTTTGGGCTTGCCTCGTCGCTGTCGGTCGTCGTGCTTGGCGATGAGAGTGGCTATACGCTGACCGATAACCAGAAAATGAAGCTCGCCGCGATCGAGGCCGAATGGCACACCGAGCCTGCCCCGGCCGGGATCACCGTGTTCGGCATGCCCTCCAACAAGGGGCGCGAAACGCTGTACGCGATCAAAATCCCCTATGTGCTCGGCCTGATCGGCACGCGCAGCCTAACGGGCCAGGTCGAGGGCATTTATTCGCTTGTCGCCGATGCGCGGCAGCATATCGTCAACGGGCTGCCAGCCTATGATGCGGTCGAGCGATTAAAGGCGAACCCGAACGATCTTGTCGCGCGCGAAGCGTTCGAGCGCAGCAAGGGCGATCTTGGCTATGCAATGCTGCTGAAGCGCTATGTCGCCGATCCGCGCACGGCCGATGCGACCACCATCGACAAGGCGGCCTGGTCGACCGTCCCCAATGTGCCTGCGCTGTTCTGGCTGTTCCGCGGCATGGCTGGTCTGGGCTTTTTCTTCATCGCGTTCTTCGGCACGGCAATCTACATGGCCAACACCCGCCGTTTCGATCGCAAATGGTTCCTGCGGCTGGCGGTGCTGGCCATGCCGCTGCCATGGATCGCGGCGGAAATTGGCTGGATGGTCGCTGAAATCGGTCGGCAACCCTGGGCGGTCGATGGCGTGCTGCCGACCTTCCTTGGCGCGTCGAGCCTCAGCGTTCCCGCCATCTGGACGACGATCATCGGCTTCACGCTGCTTTATGGTGCGCTCGCCGTCATCGAGGTTCGGCTGATGCTGGCGATGATCAAGAAGGGACCGGAGACCTACACGCCCTGGCGACCGCGCCACGACGCCGCACCACCCGCGCCCGAGCCGAGCCCGGCCTTCGCCGTACCCGCTGAATGACCGCCTGATCGAACCGGAGACAGACCATGCCGCTTGATTATGAAACGATGCGGGTCATCTGGTGGGCGCTGATGGGCGTGCTGCTGATCGGCTTTGCGCTGACCGATGGCTTTGACCTGGGAGCGGCCGCCTTGCTGCCCTTTGTCGGTCGCAGCGACGAGGAGCGCCGCCTGGTGATCAACAGCATCGGCGCGACCTGGGAAGGGAACCAAGTGTGGTTCATCCTGGGCGGCGGCGCGATCTTTGCTGCCTGGCCATTGGTCTATGCTGTCAGCTTTTCCGGTTTCTACCTCGCCATGTTCCTGGTGCTCGCCGCGCTGATCCTGCGACCGGTGGGGTTCAAATATCGCTCCAAGCATGACGACCCGGCATGGCGCGGGCGCTGGGACTGGGCATTGTTCGTCGGCGGCTTTGTACCGGCGCTGGTGTTCGGCGTGGCAGTCGGCAATGTGCTGCTCGGCGCGCCCTTCCGCCTCGATGGCGATTTGCGGTCCTTTTACGAAGGTGGCCTGCTCGGCCTGTTCACGCCGTTCAGCCTGCTCACCGGGCTGTTGTCGGTGGCGATGCTGGTGCTGCACGGTGCCGGCTGGCTGAGCCTGAAGCTGGAGGCCGGGCCGGTGCTTGATCGCGCACGCACCTATGGCCGTATCGCCGCAGTCCTGGCCATTCTTCTTTTTGTCGCAGGCGGCGCTTTCGTCGCCTGGGGCGGGATGGGCTATCGGCTCGAAGGACTGGTCGACGCGGGTGGCCCCTCCAACCCGCATCTCATCAAGACGGTCGCAGCGCCGGGCGCGTGGCTCGACAATTTCGCCGCGCATCCCTGGATGCTCTTGGCCCCCTTGCTCGGGCTGATCGGCCCCGTGCTGGCGTTTCTGGGGATCAGCGCCCGGCGTAACAGCCTGGTGTTCGCGGGATCGTCACTGGCCAATATCGGCATCATTTCAACCGTCGGCCTGTCGATGTTCCCCTTCATCCTGCCAAGCTCGATCGACCCCGCATCGAGCCTGACCGCCTGGAACGCCTCATCGAGCCACCTGACGCTGTTCATCATGCTGATCGTCACGGTCATCTTCCTGCCCGTGGTGCTCGCCTACACGACCTGGGTTTACCGGGTGATGTTTGGGCGGGTGACGACCGAGCAGGTTCGCTTCAACCCAGATTATTACTGATTGCTGCACAAGGGATTGATCGCATGTGGTATTTTACATGGATATTGGGGCTTGGCCTCGCGGTTGGCGTCGCGATCCTCAACGGCGTCTGGCATGAGTTTCATGTCGACCCGGCAAGCGACCGGACGGTGATTGATTGAGATAACGGCCGGGGCAGGCGGGCAGGGCCAGAGGGAGCGCCATCTCCCCACGCCGCCGGCTATCCGCATTTATCGGCCAGACCGAGCGCCGTGAGCGCGCGGCTGATCGCCGCGACCGGCGAATGGCAGCAACAAGATCATCCGATTACCGGTTTGCATCGATATATGGCACATCCGGCTGGTGCCGACATATCGCGACACCTCTGGTGAGAGGCCCTGGGAAAGCGTTTTGGTGACCCCTACCGAAGCGGGCGAACGTAAATAAGCTAATGATATATAATAACAAATAAGTCTTTGGCTATATTGGTGCCATCAAAAACACAATCAGAATGCCGGGATAATTTAACGCGCCCTGATACGATGCGCGGTCGTTTGGATTGAAGGGGGGAAGGGGCTTCGCCTCCATCCTATAACGGGAGTTGGGCCGATCGGTGACCGGCAGCTGTCGGGCGTCATATCATGCAAAGCGGGCATTTGCTTAGCTCGGCGGTCCGATCGCCAAGACCCAAAAGCGAAACTCGGCACCTGTTCGTCTGTGGCATCACGCGGCAGGCGGCCCGGCTAGCGGCGCTATTCAAACGTCATCAACTGCACGGCCTGTCAGAAGCATATTTCATGGTTCGCTGGGTTGGTCTTTTGCCAGGCAACTTTTTTGAACAATATCGGAGAAATACGACTTCAAAAATCCGGCCAAGACTTTGGACATCAACCAATAGATGTGGAGCTTGCGCACTTCAGGACCATTTTGGTGCCATTTCGACGAATACTGAAATGGGTGACGATTGACTCTGCATCGCAAATAGTGAGGCTCAACGCGCACCAGGGGGGGGCGTCAATGTTTGCGCAAAATCGGTTCGACAACCACGGAATCCGTGACGACGCGCTCAAATCATTCGTCAAGGCGCTTCAGACAGATCGGATGGTGGCGATTACTGGCGCGATGGCGACAGAGGCGCTGGGTTATCCGAACCTGGACGAATTCACGATCGCCTATGCCCTCATCGCCGATGCTCTAGCGGCCGAAATTATCGCGCATCGTGGTTCAGCCAAAGAGAATAAGCGCATTACCACCTATGCGCTGCTCAGGGACATCCGAAAGCGCGCCTATCGGCTTATAAAAGATGTCCGACTTAAGGAGGACAAGAGCGGCCAAAGTAAGAATAGCACCGCTGATCGCCGGGTCTCGATGTGGACTTTGCACGAGCTTTTTCGAGCGGTCGACCGAGGCATGCGGCAAACGCGCGCGGGACTGGTGATCCGCACTCGCTACCAGGGCTCGGCACTTGAAGAGTTTGAGTACCGTGTCGGCGCCATATTTCTCTCGCGGTTGCGCGTCCGCGACACAAAGGGAATGCCTGCGTCGATCCGTCCACTGATCCGCAGTCTGGGGATCAAGCGGTTCGCGACGCTGAACTACGATCTTGAACTCGAGCGGGCCCTCATGCTGCGGCTCGACGAGCGAAAGCTGGTGACCGACGCCGAGGAGACAGACCGCAAGAAACTACCAGGGAAAGTCGCCAACCTCAATTCGCAAGCGCCTAGTGCGGTGCGTCGTCGTGCGTTGCGCGGGCTACATGGGCCGACCAAGGCCGAATTATACGCCGTAAAGCACACGCTTATACTCAACCCTTTGCGTTGGCCGGCAAGCGATGGATCACCCGATGTACTGCGCTCGGTGGCCAGCTTCACTGGGCCGCTGAAAAGCGGTAAACCAATCATTCGTCAAGACGGGGTCCGGCTAAGTCGCACGATGGGGGATGGCATCCACGTCGAAAGCGATGTGGTCAATCGCGAACGCCCGGATCGCCTATTTGAATTCGCGATCGGCTCAGCCGAAATCAGCCGACACATCCTCCATATCCATGGTCGGGCAGATTGTCCTGAAACAATGGTCGCCAATATTCGGCAATATGATCAGCTTTATCGGTTGGATGATCTTTATCGTGATCCGTTCGATCACGGCCTTCGTATGCTTATCGGCGGCAATCCGATCCTTTTCATCGGCCTGGGCATGAACGAGGCTGAGATTAACGAAAAGCTGCAATATTTTGTCAGCAATACGCCCATCCGCCGGCCAGCGCCCCTCTTCCTTCTTTGGAACCGACACCCCAAGCAGAATGATGATCATGCGTGGCGGCGCTACAAGGAGGATCGTCGGCTCGACTTCCGCGTGCGCCTTGGCGTTTATGTGATCTTCGACGATGATTTCGAGCCGTTGGACAGGGCACCATTACAAGAACCTCTCGAATCATTGCCGACGATGATGAGCCGGCTTCCACAGCTCATCGAGCGCATTGACCGTCGGGTCGATCGGCATCCGGACAAGTGGCGCTCGATCGAGCGTCGCCTGGCTCAATCGTCCGGGAAGAGCGAACCGTGTCGCATGTGGGGTTCTGATAATTTGTTCAAACTGCGGCGCGATGCGACGGAGAAGCGCTTCATTTTGCCACCGTTAGAGGGGTCGGAAGAGGACGAGGACTTTCCGCCGTTGATATTCGCGTCATCGGACAATGGCTTCGGCCGGGGTGAGCTCAGCGAGTATATCGCCTGGAGTGAACAGCGCGGTTTCCGGCTCGGCAATTCTCCCATCGCGCCTTCTACGCGGGTAAATCGTTTGCTCGTCAATGCGGGCTTCAGCTACGACAGCGACGCAATGCTATCGGGTATCGCGCGCTTTCTCGCCATGCGCGCGGTGAGCGAGCCGACCGATGTCACCTTTTGTCGAGAGCAGCATTTCGCCAAGGGCGATTTGCTCAAGATGGCGCCGCACACCTTGATCATCATCAACGGCGCTGATCGATTTTTTGGCAGCGATGGCGCGCCGCTCAGTGCTGAGTTCGACCACTTTCTGCGCTGCGTCCATGCGCATGGAACACACCTCCAAGTACTGCTGCTGTGTACGGCTCGGATGCGCGTCTATAGTCAGGCGCTCGGTTACACGATCGAGCCGCTGGCATTGGCCGGCGTGCTCCCCCCCGACCGCACGCCAGATGAAATCCCGCTGAAAGGCGTCACCCTGCGGTCGAGTTATCTCGGATGGGTATCGCGTTGCTATGACCAGCTGGCGAGAGAACGCCCGACCGTCGATCCCGCCGAGATGCGCCCCTCGGAAGCCTCCGTTGCGATGATGCGACGCGCCGAACTCATCGACCGTGACGCGCAGAAGCGGACCTTTTTCGAGGCCTATCTGATGCCACCGCTCTTGAGCGCGCTCGGTGTCGATTGCCCGGCCACCTTTGAGGTACTGCGGACGCTATCGTTCATCGGCACGCCTGTAGAGGGCGTCGTATTGCTCTATGCGCCAAAGGTAAGAGCTATCCTCGCGGAGGAGAGGCCGCCCATCGACGGCCCAACGGGAAGCGGGAGGCTGCCAACGGAGAAGTATCGGACGGACGCGCATGACGAAGCGTATATTCGGCAAAGACTCGCAATGGTATTGCGCGACCTTCGCAAGCTTGGCTTGCTAATCGAGCTTGATCCGCACGACCCGCAGGCCGGTTCGCGATCGCCCGTACAATCCCCACAGCGCGACGTCGCATCCGCCGAAGCGCACAATGGCGCCCAGGCTAGCTCTGAAGGGATCGATGACAACACGCTCTGGTGCCGCTACGGCATGCACCGCTCGCTGGCGACGTTTCTGCGGGATCGGCACGGCGCGCCGATCAACGATGCCAAGCTCGCGACGACATTCAACATGTCGATGTTCATGAGCGAACCCAGCGACTCGACGACGCCGGAGACCATGTTTCACGATGAATTGGGCGATCTCGCCGATACGCTTGCTGGCGCCTGGCACGATATCAAGGAGATGCAGTCGGCCTCGGACCTAGCGCTGAGCGACCTGGACCCCGACTTGGCGCAACAGAAGGACAAGTTACTCGGTGAAAAATGGCACGAACTCTTCACGAAGATTAAGGCCGACCCGGGAAGCCATCTTGCCGATATCAGCATCAAAGATCTCTACATCGCGGCGGACGACGAATCCCGCGCTATTAAGAATCTGCCCTGGCACGCGCACCGCGATGCGGCGGCCTGTCTCAGGGGTGCGCTCTCGGTGGTCCGGGGTTATTATTCGACGGGCGCGCTATTGCGCTTCGACCGAAGCGACCGCGGCGCCAGCCCCGATCGCGATGGGGCGCTGACCGAACACGCCCGCCGGCTCGACCGTCTGATATCGGTGTTCGGCGATATCGCGGTTTCCCGTTCGATGCTGCAACGCGCGGCAGCAGATATTCTCGACAAGCGGCGGCGCGAAGATAAACAGGCGCGGCGCGATCCGACCGCCACCGAGAGGGCGAGCATCGCATTCGCCAAAGCAATCGGACCCGAGCCCTTTTATGGGGACGATTTGGTCTGGCTGTTCAACGAGCGTGCAACGGTGGCGCTGGCGCAGGGGAATCTGTTCGAGGCGCGCGAGGCGCTAAGTGCGGCCGACAGGGTAAATACCAAACATGTCGAACGACATTATCACGGTCACAATTGGCGGCGCATTGCGCTCGGCCGTGTTGCGATCCGTATCGAGCGCGGTTCGTTGAAGCCCGCCGAGCGGCTGCTCGATGATATCGAGGTAGCGGTGAATGTAGCACTTTGGTGTAAGCAGAGTGAGACCGGGGACGGCACTCGCATCAATCGCATTCGTGCGCTCGCGGGGACGGATAACGTCATGCCCCTGCATGGCAGCCAAGAATTCACTCGGGAGGAAATCTTTATTGTCGCGATGACCACCGGTTATCGCGGGTTGATTGCGCACCTTCGTGGGCGGTATCACGAAGCAAACGGATTCTACCAGGTCTCCGTGCGTATGTTGCGCCAACTAGGCGAACAACGCGCCTATGCGCACTTTCAGCGCCACTGGGCGACCCTCGAGGGCTTCTTCGGCGACAAGATGCGCGCATTACGGGAGATTGATCATGCAATTTCTGCCGCGCAGGCGGCGCGCCAAATGGACATCTTGCACCGCGCGCGTGTCGTACGCGCCGACCTGATTCGCGAAACCGAGCAGGACGAAGCAAAGCGGCGCAATGCGTTACAGGATATCAAGGAGGCCCTGCGGTACGCTGCTTTGGCGGATTGCTACCGGGTCCGCATTGAGGCCAGCGCCAGCCTTGCGCGGCATATGCGGATCGGCGGTGATTATGACACAGCGCTTCGCTATGGCGTCGATGCAATGACGATTGCAGCCCGTTATGGCCACAGCCTGCAAAAAACGTCGCTGCGCATCGAGCTTGGACGGATTTTGGAAGCCCGCGGGGATCCGATTTCGGGGCGCGCGCTACTTGACCAAGCGGTCGAAATTGGCACGGGCAAAGGCTATCATCACGCGCTTGAGCGTGTGCGCCGAGCCCTTAATCCGGCACCCAGCACGAACTGGACCTATATCAAGACGAATGAATAACGGGTGCTCCTAGTCCGGCGCGATCAGCTATCGCCTGGCTATGGGTCGAAACGGTCGGGAAGCTGCCGGACGGCAATTGCTCCGTTCGGGCCGTCTTAAGGGTGCCGTGACGATGACCGTTCCGGGCCGTTTGCGGACCGTCGCCCTCGAAGCAGGGCGGTGTGATAGCTGCCGCTTGGGAACCGGCAATCGGCGGGGCGCCAACTGCTTAGTCATTCTCCGTCTTCCTTTCAGCGAAGTCTATAAATTCCCCCGCCGCCGGGACAAACTTCAGGCCATTGGCCGGGTAGAACGATCCGCAGGTGCAATTTAGCGGCTGTCCAAGGGTAATGTAATCGTCGCCGTGAAGCCGCCTGCCGGGCGATTGGCAAGCGACAGGATGCCGCCGCAATCGACGACGAAGCGATCGACGATCGCCAGGCCAAGGCCGACGCTACCGTCGCTGGGACGCGACTCCTCGCCCCGCAGAAAGGGTGTGCGAAGCGTATCGATCGCATTGTGATCAACGCCCGGCCCGGCATCCGTCACGATAATCCTGATACCATCATCCGTGCCCACGCAATCGACCTCAATCGGCGGCGCGCCG
>JBBQHG010000110.1:0-8825 GCA_038323755.1 Sphingomonadales bacterium | reverse complement strand
TGCCAAGGAATATGGTGCGGTGAACGAGATCGTGCCCTCCGATGGCTTGCTCGCACGAGCGCATGAAATTGCCGAGCAGCTTGCCGCGCTCCCGCCGCTTACCGGGCGCTACACGCGGATCGCGCTGACCCAGAAGTTGCGTCGGATCGTCGAGGACGGCGCAGGCTATGGCCTCGCGCTTGAAGGGATCAGCGCCGCTGACGTGGCGCTGCGCATGGCCGCCGCTGCCTGACTTTCACCGCGCCACCTCCGAACCAAAGGAATGCCCCAATGACCCTCCAGGACCGTCTCGACGCCTTCAAGGCCGATTTCAAATCCGGCAAACCGCCGTTCAATGCGCCAGCCCATATCCACCCGATCATGGCGCGCGCGACCGAAGCGCTGATTGCTTCGGGGGCCGCTGGCCGCGCGTTGAAGGCCGGCGACAGGGCGCCCGAGTTTACGCTCGACGCGCCAGACGGCACGCCGGTGGCGTCCGCCGACCTGCTCGCGAACGGTCCGCTTGTCGTCAGCTTTTATCGCGGCGTGTGGTGTCCCTATTGCAATATGGAGCTGCAGGCGTTGCAGGCCGCCTTGCCCGAGTTTCAGGCCGCAGGTGCCAGCCTCGTCGCGGTCTCGCCGCAGACCCGCGTCAACAGCCGCAAATCGGTCCGCGAGAATGCGCTCGACTTCCCGATCCTGTCGGACCCGCACAACGACGTCGCCGCCGCCTTCGGCCTGCGGTTCGCGTTGCCCGATTATCTGGTCGATCTCTACAAGTCGCTGGGTAACCAATTGCCGACCTTCAACGGTGATGACAGCTGGACGCTTCCGATGCCGGGGCGGTTCGTGATCGGCAGTGACGGCATCATTGCCTATGCCGAGGTCAACCCCGACTATACCCGTCGTCCCGAACCAAGCGACATGCTGCCCGCGGTCCGCCGGGCGGGCGCGCCGATCATCGCCTGACGGCGCTACGGAGGAACAATCAATGACCCGCCGCACATTTCTTGTCACCGGCGCCAGCAAGGGCATCGGTCGCGCACTGTCCGATCAGCTGGCTGCGGCGGGCCACCGCGTCGTCGGGATCGCCCGCCATGCCGATGTCGGAGATTTCCCAGGCGTGTTCGTCCCGCTTGATCTTGCCGATACCGACGCGACCCGGGTCGGCATGAGCCGCCTGACTTCCGAATATGATTTCGACGGAGTGGTGAACAATGTCGGACTCGTCCGCCCGCAACGGCTGGGTGCGATCGATATCGATGCACTTGATGACGTGCTGCGCGTCAATCTCCATCCGGCGGTGCTGGCTGTCCAGGCGTTGCTGCCTGGCATGAAAGCGCGCGGCTGGGGCCGGATCATCAACGTGTCGAGTCTCGTCGTGCTCGGCGCACCCGAACGCACGGCCTACGCCGCGGCCAAGGCGGCCTTGGTGAGCTTCGCCCGAAGCTGGGCGCTTGAGCTTGCTGAGACCGGCATCACGGTAAACGCCGTCGCGCCCGGGCCGACAGAAACCGAGTTGTTTCGACAGAATAACCCCCCGGGCAGCACTGGCGAGGCCCGCTATTTATCGGCGGTGCCGATGCGCCGGTTCGGCACGCCCGAAGAGATCGCCGCCGCGATTGCCTTCCTGCTCTCCGAAACCGCAGGATTCATCACCGGCCAGACGCTGTTCGTAGACGGCGGCGCATCGGTAGGCCGGGGCGGACATTGACGCGCCTGTTGCGACCGAGGCTTCGACCGGCCTTGCCGCTATCGCCAGCCGAGGTTCTTGTCTGGCCGCCAAACGGCTTACGCAAACCCTCACAGATATTTCGAAGACGGCAAAGATAATATAATTATAACAGTAGATTAATGGACATTCGCCTCACCCAAAACCCGGCTCCTAAACAAGGGACGGTTCGATACAGATCGCTGGCACCGCCAACACCCAGCATTAAACGCCGCGCGGCAGCGTGATCGTTGCATCCAGTCCGCCGCCGGCGCGATTCACAAGCAGGATGTCGCCGCCCGCATCGCGCACGATCGCGCGCGCCAGTGCCAGCCCAAGCCCCGATCCGCCCGTCTCGCGATTGCGCGATGTTTCGAGCCGGGTGAACGCATCGAACACCGTTTCCAGCTTGTCGGCTGGGATGCCGGGGCCCTGATCTGCGACGGTGATGGCAACGCTCTTGGCCGTCGCCTCAAGCCGCACCTCGGCCGATTTGCCGTATTTCACGGCGTTTTCAATCAGGTTGCGGATCGCCCGGCGCATCAACGAGGGGCGCAGCGCCAGCGTCAGCCGGTCAGTCTCGACAAAATGGACCGGGCTGCCGATCGCGACGAAATCCTCGACCACCGCGTCGACCAATGCGCTCAGATCGACCTCGGTCTTGCCTTCGCTCGGGCGACCGAGCCGGGCGAGCGAGAGGATGTCGTCCAACGTGCTGTTCATCTCGTCGATCGTATCGGCCATCCTTGCGCGATCGTCGTCGTCGTCCACCGATTCGATCCGCACGCGCAGGGCGGCGAGGGGGGTGCGCAGATCATGGCCGATCGCACCCAGCATCCGGTCCTTTTCGTCCATCATCGCCGTCACGCGCAGCCGCAGCGCGTTGAACGCGGCGATCATTACGCGCACTTCATGCGGCCCGCTTTCGTCGAGCGGCGGCTGCGGTTCGCCGGGCGTAAAGCGCTGGGCCGCGCCGGCCAGGGATTGCAACGGCCGGGAAATGCGTCTCGTTGCCCACACCATCGGCAATAGCACGATTGCATAGAGGATCAGGGTCTGGCCAATGAGTTGCGCCAGCAACGGCCAGTTCGATCGCGGCCAGGGGGTCGATAGCACCAGCCAACCCCGTCCGGGCTGTTCCACCGCGATCATGAGCTCCGCTCCGAACCGCATGAAATGCGCCATTCGGTACCGGTTATAGTGTTGCAGGCGGGGGTCATTTGGGTCGAACGGGCGAACATCACTGGTGATTTTCCCGACCGGAATGCCGGCATCAACCAACGCCTCGCGCAGCGCCAGTTCGATATCGGGAAGGGGATGTCGTCCGGCGGGAATGGGGTTCACCGCCAAGATCCTGATGCGGTTGCGCGATGCGTCGTCGATCGATCGACCTGCCGCCAGCCGATCATTGACGTCGATGATGCGTGTTAGCGCCGGGCCGACCACCTGTTGCTGCAGGATCAGCCTGCGGCTGTGATAGAGCATACCGAAATTGATGGATTGTGCGACGAACAGCGCAATCGCGACCAGCACCGCCATCTGGCTGGAAAGGCTGCGGGGCCAGACTCTGGTCAAAGCCGGGTGACTTCCGCCGCCAGCGTGTAGCCGCCGCCCCACACCGTCTTGATCAGCTCCGGCGCTTTGGCATCAGCTTCGATCTTCCGGCGCAGGCGGCTGATCTGGTTGTCGATCGCCCGGTCGAACGCGCCCGCCTCGCGGCCCTGCGTCAGGTCGAGCAGTTGGTCGCGCGTCAGCACCTGGCGTGGCCGCTGCGCCAGCGCGAGCAGCAGGTTATATTCGCCGGTCGAGAGCGCGACCGACACGCCCTCACGGTCGACCAGTGCGCGCTCGCCTGTCTTCAGCACCCAGCCGGCAAAGGCATAGGAGCCTGAATCGGGCGCGTGTTGGCGCGTGCCGCCGCTTGCTGCGCGGCGCAGGATCACCTTGGCCCGGGTTGCCAGTTCGCGCGGGGAAAAGGGCTTCACGACATAATCGTCGGCGCCCATTTCGAGGCCGACGATGCGGTCGGTTTCCTCGCTGCGCGCGGTCAGCAGGATGACAGGCAGCTCGCTCGTCTCACGGATATGGCGCGTCAGGCTCAACCCGTCTTCGCCCGGCATCATGATGTCGAGGATGACGAGATCGATGGCATAGGCCGCAAGCCGGGTCCGCGCCGAAGCTGCATCGCCCGCCTGCGTCACGCGAAAACCCTGCTTAAGCAGGAATTGCGCGAGCGGCTCGCGGATCGAGCGTTCGTCATCGACGAGCAGGATATGTGGAAGCTCTGCCATGGTGTCGGGAACTAGCATGATGTCGGTCCCGTGAAAATTGGCCGGGCGGGCGGGGGAGGGGAGCCACCCGCCCGGCGACCGGGATTACTTCCCGGTACTGGGGGAAGGCGTCGGTGCGCCCGGCGGCGGCGGCGGCGGGCCCATATGATCCCGCATCATCTGGCGCATCGCCTGCTGTTCGGCTTCATCGACGACGCCGTCATGATTGGCATCCATCCGGTCGAACGGCGCATCGAACTCGGTACGGGTCAGCTTGCCGTCCTGATTGGCATCGAGGCGGGCGAGCATGCCGCCGGGGCCACCGGGGCCACCGGGGCCGCGCGCGCCGGGGCCATCCGGGCCTTCGCCGCCGTCAGGCCCGTGACGCCAGCCATGGCCAGGGCCACCCTCACCATGTTCACCGCGCTCCTTGCCACCCCAGCGGGCAGCCATTTCGGCGCGCCGCTTGGCGTGTTCGGCCTTCATCTCGTCAGGCGTCACCTTGCCATCGCCATTGGTGTCGACCTCGGCGAAATGCTTGGTGACCATGGCAATTGCTTCGTCGCGGGAGATAACACCATCATTATTGGTGTCGAGCATCCGCATCATGCCGCCATGGCCGTGCATCATGCCGACGGGAGGGGTGCCGTCGACCGCCTGCGCAACAGCAACGCCGCCCACTACCAGAGCTGCCAGCGCGCCGCCGATAAGGAACTTCTTCATCGCGTGATCCTTCGTTCGCACCCGGGACAATCCCGATGTGATGAACGTCTATCCCGCCATAGTGTCGCATCGGTTTGTCAGCGGCGCGCGAAATTGTCGCAAATTGTCGCGTCAGATAAAAAGCGCGACGCTCTGCATCCCCTCGGCCATCAGCTCGCCATCGGCATTCCACACCCGCATCGTCTGGCTGCTGCATCCATTGCGCGCATAGTCTGACTGAGCGGAGAGCAGCCACCAGTCATCGGTGGTGGTGGGCGTGGCGGTCAGCATATTGACGATCCAGGTGACTGAACTCACCGGCGGAAAGCCGCCCTCGAACAAGCGCGCAACCGCGGGCGGCAGCGCGTCTGCAATCGCCATCATGTGCACCATCGGGTCGAGCCCCGCCGTGTTGCGCAGTCGCGCCCAACGCAGCAGCTCCCCTTTGCCCACACCGTCTTTCAGGTCGAGGAAATTGAAATTGTTGATGAAAAACCCCTCGGGCCCGGTGAAGACCTTGGCATCGGGCGCCGGATAGGCCCGGTCGACCGGCGTGCGCTGATCGAAATCGATCTTGGACGGCTGGCTCGCCATGAAGACAAAGGTCGCGCGGTAGCCGAGCCCGGCGTCAGATGTGATGTCCGCCTGGATGAACGCGGCTGTCCGCCCGCGCCGCAGCTTGGTCGCGGTGACGGTGATGTCTCCCGCCAGCGGGCCGATGAACGACACCTGCGCAGACCGCAGCGGCGGCAGATCGGGCTCGCAGGCTTGCGCGGCGTGGAGCGCGATGGCGCTGGAAATGCCGCCATAGGCAGTCCGCCCCTGCATCCAGTCGGCAGGAATTGTCGCAGTAAAGCCGGTGGCGGTCGGTTTGGCGGCGGCCAATATGTCGGCAATCGGCGTCATGCAGAAACTTTCGCTAACTGGTCCCGCAATTCGCGCTTCAGCACTTTGCCGATTGCGCTGCGGGGGAGTTCATCGATTGGGTAGAGCGCTGACAGTCGCTGCGTTTTGCCCAGCCTGGCGTTGATGGCAGCCAAAATCTCGGCGGTATCGGCGCCATCGCCGCGCGCAACATAAAAGCCGACCGGGGTTTCGCCCCAGGCTTCTGATGGCACGCCGACGACGGTGCAATCAGCGACCGACGGATGCGTCGCCAGCACCGCCTCCAGATCGCTCGGGTAGATATTGTAGCCGCCCGATATGATCAGGTCCTTCTTGCGATCCATCAGGATGAGGAAGCCGTCCTCATCGAAGCGCCCGACATCGCCGTGCCGGATGTAGCGATTGCCCTCGCTGTCGAACCACTCCGCATCGCGGCTGGCATCGGGCCGCCCGTGATAGCCGTTCATCATCGCCGGCGATCGCCCGACCACCTCGCCCATCTCGCCGGGCGCGACCTCATTGCCGTCATCGTCGATCAGGCGGATGTCATGCCCGTCGACCGGCACGCCAACGCTGTGCAGCTTGTCCGGGTGGGCATTGGCGACCAGCATCGTCGTCCCGCCGCCCTCGGTCATGCCGTAATATTCCACCAGCAGCCCGGGCCAGCGCGCGACGACATCGGCCTTCAGCGCCGGCGAGAAGGGGGCACTTGTGCAGGTCTTGAGGCGGAAACTGGAAAGGTCGAAGCTGTCGAAATCGGGCACCGCCATCAGCCGGTTATATTGCACCGGCACCAGCATCGCATGCGTGGCCTTATGCGCTTGTGCCAACTCCAGAAAGCGCCGGGCTTCGAACTTCTTCATCACAATCGCGGTCCCGCCCCAGCCGAGCGTCGGCAGGAACGTCACCAGTGTCGTGTTCGAATAGAGCGGCGTCGACAGCATCGTCACCGCCTCGCCAAAGCCCGCGCCCGAATTGCGGTGGATATGTGCCCAGCGCATCGCATGGCTCTGGACGATGCCCTTGGGCGTGCCCGTGGTGCCGGAGGAATAGATGATGTTGAACGGATCGCTCGGGGTGATTGTCACTGGCGCGGGCTTGCTCCCCACCGGCGCCAGCCATACGGCAAATTCATCGCCGAAGCCGATCGCACGGCAGGGCAAATCATGCCCCGCCAAGGCCGCCTGCGCATCGCGGTCGAGAAACACCATCGGTGCGCCGCTATCGGCGATCATCGCGATGATCTGGGCCGGTGTCGCGGAAGGCGCAATCGGCGCCGCCGCACAGCCCGCCCGCAATGCGCCCAGAAACACCAGTGCATTGTCGATCGAAGGCGCGGTGACGATTGCGATATTGTCGCCAACGCCCGCGCCATCGCGCTGCAATGCCGCCGCCACGCGATCGAGCCGCTCGTTCAGCCCGGCATAGTCCAGACTACCGCCTTCATCCGCAATCGCGATTTTGGCGCCGCGCTCGGCTGCATGCGCAGCGATCAAGTCGGGCAGCGTTGCAAAATCGCTCGCGAGCATTTCGTCAGCGGTCATCATCTCTTTCCGGTTTGGGCCGAACTACGGCTAGGCGAGGCGGGGGCGAAATGCCATACGCGATCTTCGAAAACGATCCGGGGGTTTCACGATGCTGTTTTACGATGCCGTCAATCCGGCACCAAACCCAAGGCGCGTGCGCATCTTTCTCGCGGAAAAAGGGCTGAAAGTGCCCAGCACCGTGCTTTCGATCACGCAGGGTGAACATAAATCGCCCGAATTTTTGGCGATCAACCCGCTCGGCCAGGTGCCCGCCTTGGTGCTCGATGACGGCGATGTGCTGACCGAGACGATCGCGATCTGCCGCTTCTTCGAAGCGCTCAATCCCGATCCGCCGATGTTCGGCAAGGGGCCCAAGGGCGTGGCAGAGGTCGATATGTGGACCCGCCGTGTTGAGCTCCGGTTCGTCAATCCACTGTCCATGATCTGGCAGCACACCCACCCTTATACCGCGCGCGTGGTCGTGCCGCAGTACAAGGATTTCGGCGAAAGCAACCGCGCCAAGGTGGCCGACGCTATGGCCTTTCTCGACACCAGTCTGGCGGATCGCCCATGGCTGGCCGGCAAGGACTATTCGATTGCCGATATCACGCTGCTGACGTCGATCGATTTCGCCGCCTTCATCGGCGTCGAGCTGCCCGAGACGTTGGTCAACCTCACCGCCTGGCACGCCCGCGCCTCCGCTCGCCCGAGTGCGGCTGCATGAGCATGGCCGGCGGCATTGCGATCGTCACCGGCGGCGCCACTGGAATCGGTGCGGCAGTCGTGCGGCAGCTCGCCGAGCGCGGCGTCAAATGCGTCATCAACTATAGCGCGAGCCGCGACGATGCCGAGGCGCTGTTGGCCGAAATCGGCAATCGCTCCATCGCCGTCCAGGCCGATATCGTCGATGACGGCGCCTGCCGCGCACTCGCCAAAGCGGCAATCGACGCGTTCGGCCGCATCGATTTCCTCGTCAACAATGCCGGTCGCACCAAATTTGCCAATCATGAGGATCTCGACGCGCTCGAGGCGGAGGACTTCATCGACATCTACCGCCTCAACACCATTGCCGCCTTCCAGATGACCCGCGCCTGCGCCCCCGCTATGCGCGAAGGCGGCATGGGCTCGGTCGTCAATGTCGCCTCGGTCGCGGGCGTTTATGGCATGGGCTCCTCAGTCGCTTATGCCGCCTCCAAGGGCGCGCTGATCACGATGACGAAGAGCCTCGCCCGCGTCCTGGCGCCCGCAATCCGCGTCAACGCGGTCGCGCCCGGCTATGTCGGCACCGGCTGGTTCGAAAAGCGGCTGGGGGAGGAGGGGTTCGCCAGGTTGAACGCCCGCATCGCCGCCAGCGTGCCGATGGCGATCGCCACCATGGCGCCCGATGTCGCTGCCCCCATCGTCAACCTGCTCGATCCCGCGATGCGCGCCGTGACAGGCGAAGTGACCCTGGTCGATGCCGGTGGCCACCTCGACGTCGCGCTCTCGCGCCGCCCGGGAAAGGAATAATCGCACCAATCCGGATCGTTTTGATACCCAGGATTGATTGACGAAAATTGTGAACATCCCGACGGTTAACGATGGCCAAGCATGGCCGCAGTTAAGGGGAAATAGCTTGTCGATATTCTTTACGGTCGTTGCCGCCACGGCAACGGCGCTGTCCGGTGGCGTGCAGGATGCGCCGGCGTCACCCGCACCTGTGGTTGCGACGCTCGCGCCGGGATTCGGTGCAAATCAAACCTCGCTCCCGGC
>JBBQHG010000109.1:0-8843 GCA_038323755.1 Sphingomonadales bacterium | reverse complement strand
AGCACGACCTCGTCGATCTGCGCCGCCTTCACACCCGCATCGGCCATCGCCTTACGGCAAGGCTCCAGCGTGCGCTGAATCAGGTCTTCGACGAGGCGCTCAAGGTCCGAACGCGTTATCGTCTTCACCAGATGCTTCGGGCCATTCTGATCAGCGGTGATGAAGGGCAGGTTGACCTCGGTCGAGGCCGCCGAGCTCAGCTCGATCTTCGCCTTCTCAGCCCCCTCCTTCAAGCGCTGCAGGGCGAGCTTGTCCTTGGTCAGATCGATGCCCTCGATCTTGCGGAAATCCTCCGCCAGAAAGTTCAGCAGCTTGTTGTCGAAGTCTTCGCCGCCCAGGAAGGTGTCGCCGTTGGTGGCCTTCACCTCGAACACGCCATCGCCGATCTCGAGGATCGAGATGTCGAAGGTGCCGCCGCCGAGATCGTAAACCGCGATCGTCTTGCCGTCGTTCTTCTCAAGGCCATAGGCCAGCGCCGCCGCCGTAGGCTCGTTAATGATGCGCAGCACCTCAAGGCCAGCGATCTTGCCGGCGTCCTTGGTCGCCTGGCGCTGGGCGTCGTTGAAATAGGCTGGCACGGTGATCACAGCCTGCGTCACGGTCTCGCCCAGATAGCTCTCGGCGGTTTCCTTCATCTTCTGCAGCGTGAAAGCCGAAATCTGCGCCGGCGAATAATCTTCGCCCCCCGCCTTCACCCAGGCATCGCCATTGGCACCCTTGACGATGTGGTAGGGAACCAGCTCGGTGTCCTTCTTCGTGATTGGGTCATCGAAGCGACGGCCGATCAGGCGCTTTACGGCAAACACGGTGTTCTCGGGGTTGGTCACGGCCTGGCGCTTGGCAGGCTGGCCGATCAGGCGCTCGCCATCCTTCGCGAAGGCGACGATCGACGGCGTCGTGCGTGCGCCTTCCGAATTTTCGATCACCTTGGGCTTGCCGCCCTCCATCACAGCGACGCAGCTGTTGGTCGTGCCCAGATCAATCCCGATAACTTTAGCCATGGTTCTTTTTGGTCCCATAAGTTTTGAATTGTGTCGCCGGCACCGCCCTCACGGCGCCGATCCAATGTCCGGGATATAGGGGGGCTTTTGCTTGCCGCAAGATTACGGCGAAACTAGAAGAGTGGCTTCAGTCCCCTCTCGGGAGTCCCATCATGCGACATTTCATCCCTTTGGCCGCGGCGGTCATGGTCGCAGCCTGTGGCCAGCCGGCGCAAATCTTTGTCGATAAAGGCTATGTTCGGCTGCCGGCAGTGCCCGGCAATCCCGGCGTTGCGTATTTCACGCTGCACGGCGGCACCGACGATACCCGGTTGCTGAGCGTCACTGCGCCAAGCGTCATCAAAAGCGAGCTGCATGAAAGCATGTCGAGCGGGCAAATGGCGACGATGTCGCCGATCAAAGACGTGCCCCTGCCTGCCAAGGCCAAAATCACTTTTGCGCCCGCTGGCAAGCACGTGATGCTGTTCGATATCAACAAGAGCATCAAGCCCGGCGACACGATGAAACTGATCTTCACGTTCGCCAACAATCTGAAGATCGAATATGATGCCCCGGTTATCGCTGCCGGTGATCCCGCCCCCAAAAGCTGATCATGACGGCACGGGCGCTGACCAGCGACGAGGTTGCGCTCGCCCGCAGCATGTTCGGCCCCGCGATCGATTATGCGCGGGTGCTGATCATCCAGCGCAAATGGGCCTTCTTCCAGCCGCGCGGAACGGTGATGGCGCCGCGCGGCAACATCCATTTCCACCCGAAAGGCTGCCGCTATTGCGACGATTTCGCACATGCCAGCGCTGACGCGCGGGGGCTGTTTGTGCATGAATTGACGCATGTCTGGCAGCACCAGCAAGGCCTTTTCCTGCCGCTCCGCCGCCTGCCCTTTGCGAAATACGGTTATGCGATCGAGCCGGGAAAACCATTCAGGCGATATGGCATCGAACAACAGGCCGAGATTGTCCGCCACGCCTTCTTGATGCGGCTGGGCTGGCGGCTGGAAGGCAAACCCCCGCGCGCCATTTATGAGGAGCTTTTGCCGTTTACCCCTTCGCCTGCGTGATCAACGCCGAGGGCCAGCCGATGCGGACCAGCAAGCCGTCCGGCCCGGCAATGCCGACTTCATAAAGCCCCCACTCGCGGTGCCGCAGGACGCCACCCGGCCGAATGATGAGATCGTCGACGCGCGCAGCAATCGCCTCCACGTCCGGCGTGCGAATGAAAATGCCGAATGGATTGTGCGCGGCCGGAACGCTCCACGGACCAGAACCAGCCTGCGTCAAGTGCAGCTCGCACCCCCAACCCGCCATGATCGCGTATGTCGCCTCACCACCGGTGCGCTCAAAGCCTAGCCGATTCCAGAACGGGATCGCCGCCGGCAAATCATTATGCGGGATGATGGCGAACGCGCCGACCGTTGGAGGAATGGCCATCGCCCCTCGCCTAAAGCGCCGCCAGATCGATATCGCTGAAACGGTCCAGCGTCCTGCTTTGGTCATGCATCGGGTATTTCAACCCTGTTGCACAGTTGAACAGCACCACCTTGTCGCTCTCGCTCACCAGTCCATCGCGCAGGGCCAACCGATAGGCCGCCAGCGTTGCGCCGCCTTCGGGGCAGAGCAGCAGCCCATCCTCGCGCGCGCAGAAGTTCACCGCCTCCTCGATCAGCGCGTCGTCCACCGCCATTGCGATTCCGCCCGATTCGCGCACCGCGCGCAGGATCAGGAAGTCGCCCACCGCGCGTGGCACGCGAATGCCGCTGGCGATGGTATGCGCGCCCTCCCAGCGATCGGCATGCTCGACGCCGTTGTCGAATGCCTTGACGATCGGCGCACAGCCGCTGGCCTGCACTGCGACCATCTTGGGGCGCTTGGGCCCGATCCAGCCCAGTTTTTCAAGCTCGTCAAACGCCTTCCACATGCCGATCAGGCCAGTGCCGCCGCCGGTCGGGTAAAAGATCGCATCGGGCAGTTTCCAGCCGAACTGCGCGGCCAGCTCCAGCCCCATCGTCTTCTTGCCCTCGATCCGGTAGGGCTCCTTCAGCGTCGAGAAATCGAACCAGCGCCCTTCCGCCGCGCCCTTGCCCACGATGGCCCCGCAATCGTCGATCAACCCGTTGATGCGGTACACCCGCGCGCCCTGCAAGGCGATTTCGCGCACGTTGATCTCGGGCGTGTCATCGGGGCAAAAGACGATCGTTTCGATCCCACAGCGGGTCGCGTAGGCGGCGAGCGCGGCCCCGGCATTGCCGTTGGTCGGCATCGCGATCCGCTTGACGCCCAGTTCCTTGGCCATGCTGACTGCCATCACCAGCCCGCGCGCCTTGAACGATCCGGTCGGCAATCGCCCCTCGTCCTTGACCCAGGTGTTGAGCCCAGCCGACGCCGGGACCGGCACCAGTGGCGTCTCGATCTCGCCCAGGCTGACGACATTGTCGGTATGGCGCACCGGCAGCAACTCGCGCCACCGCCACATATCGGTCGGTCGCGCCTCGATCAGCGCACGCGGCACCGCTGCCTTGATCGCATCGAGATCATAGCGGACGAGCAACGGCCGCCCGACCCGCGACAGGCCGTGGAGCTGATCGGCCTCGTATCGCTCCCCCGTCATCGAACATTCGAGATGCGTGACGAAGGTCGCGCGGTCGGTAGTGAGGTTTGTATTGATCGGCATGCAATCGCTCCACTTCCCTTCCCTGGTCAGGGAAGAGTGCCAATCACTCCGGCTTCTTCGCCACCGCCACCAGCGCCGGCCGCAACAGCCGGTCGCGGATCATGTAGCCCGCCTGCATTTCCTGCACGATCGTACCCGGGGCTTGATCGCTCGGCATTTCCAACATCGCCTGGTGGCGATTAGGGTCGAGCATCTCGCCGACCGCCTCGATCTTGGTGATACCGTTGCGCGCGAAAATTGCGTCGAGTTCCCGGCCCGTCGCTTCCAAACCGGCGACCAACCCCTTCATCTTGTCATTCGCACGCAGATCATCAGGAATCGCTGCCAGTCCGCGCGACAGATTGTCGGCGACCGAGAGAATATCGCGGGCAAATCCGGTAACGGCATAAGCACGCGCGTCGATTGCTTCCTTCTCGCTGCGACGGCGCACATTCTGCGCCTCGGCATGGGCGTACAGAACGGCAGCCTTGGATTCGGCCAGTTCCGCCTCAAGCACAGCCACGCGCTCGGCTAGGATTTCGGCCTCGCCCAGTTGCAGCGGCTCATCGGCTTCTTCAACGCCCGAATCGGTTTCAGTCGATTCGATATCTTCGTCTTCAATCATCACGGTCATTCTTGTCCTGTTACCTATCACGACATCAGCCGGGCCAGTGTCGCGGCAGTGAAATCCACCATTGGCACAACCCGCGCATAGTTCAACCGCGTCGGCCCGATTACGCCGACAACGCCGACGACGCGCCCATCGAGCCCGTGAAACGGCCGGGCGATGACAGACGATCCAGACAGCGCAAAAAGCTTGTTCTCCGCGCCAATAAAGATCCTTGTCGCATCGCCTTGCCGGGCGCTGTCGAGCAATTGGGCAATCTCCTGCTTACCTTCAAGATCATCGAGCAAATCCCTGATCCGGTCGAGGTCGGCAGCAGCCGCCGCATCGATCAACCGGCCTTGCCCGCGCACGATAAGCACGGGGCGCCGTCCGCTATCCTCGCTCCACACGACCAAGCCCTGTTCGACAAGCGCGCGCGCCGCGCTGTCCAGTGCTGCACGCTCGGCGCTGATCTCGCGTTCCATCCGCGCCCGCGCCTCGGCCAGCGTCAGACCGCTCAGCATCGCGTTCATGTAATTGCCCGCTTCGGTCAGCGATGAGGGCGTGACGCCGGGCGGCAAATTGACAACGCGGTTTTCGACTGATCCGTCTTCGGCAACCAGCACCGCCAGCGCCTGCTGGTCGGACAAGGGCACAAAGCCGAACTGTCGCAGCACCAGCTCTCGTTTGGGCACGAACACCAGCCCGGCGCACGCAGAAAGGCCCGACAGCGCGGAGGTAGTCGCGGCAATGGCTTCCTCGACAGGACCCACCTGCATCACGCGCGATTCGATCGCGGCTCGCTCTTCCTGGCTCGGCTCCATCGCCTGCATCATGCCGTCGACGAACAACCGCAGCCCACTGTCGGTTGGCATCCGCCCGGCACTGGTGTGGGGCGCCGCAAGCAAGCCAAGCTCCTCCAGATCCTGCATCACATTGCGGATCGACGCCGGCGAGAGGTTGAGGCCCGACAGCTTCGAAATCGTCCGCGAGCCGATCGGCGCGCCCGATTCGATATAGCTTTCGACGACCATGCGAAACACGTCGCGCGCGCGGTCGGTCAGCTCGATGATGGGCGGGTTCATCGCGTTTATCTAGGCTGGCGCGCGCGCAAGTGAAAGACTAGGCAACGCCCATCAACCCTATTTGCCCGCCAATGGGTGGGCCAAGCTCGAAGGATTTCTTATGCGCCCATCAGGCCGCGCCCCCGATCAGATGCGCACGATCAGCATTGAACCACGCTTCACCAAGCATGCTGAGGGCTCCGTCCTGATTGGCTTTGGCGATACCAAGGTGCTGGTGACCGCCAGCGTCGAGGAGCGCCTGCCGCCATGGCTGCGCGGCAAGGGTGAAGGCTGGGTGACCGCCGAATATGGCATGCTCCCCCGCGCCACTCATACGCGCGGCAATCGTGAAGCGGCAAAGGGCAAGCAATCGGGCCGCACGCAGGAAATCCAGCGCCTGATCGGCCGTTCGCTGCGCGCTGTTACCGATCTGAAGCTGCTTGGCGAACGCCAGATCACCCTCGACTGCGACGTCATCCAGGCTGACGGCGGCACCCGCACGGCATCCATCTCGGGCGCTTGGGTCGCACTCCGCCTCGCGATCGACGGCCTGATGGCAGAGGGCAAGCTCACCGCGGACCCGCTGACGCAGAAGGTCGCGGCAATCAGCTGCGGCATCTTCAAGGGCACACCCGTCCTCGACCTCGATTATGACGAGGATTCGAATGCAGACGCCGACGCAAATTTCGTCCTGCTCGAAAGTGGCAATATTGCCGAGGCACAGGCGACGGCAGAGGGCGCAACCTATGACGAGGAAGCGCTGCTTCGCCTGCTCCGCCTCGCCCGCATCGGCTGCACCGATATTTTCGCCGCCCAAACCAAGGCCGTCGGCCGGTGACCGATCCCGCGCCCCAGGCGATCCGCAAGCTCGCCCCCGGCAAGCTCGTCATCGCCACGCATAACGCGGGCAAGGTGCGCGAGATCACAGATCTGCTGTCGCGCTATGGCATCGAGACGGTGTCGGCGGCCGAGCTGGATTTGCCAGAGCCCGAGGAAACCGGCACCACCTTTGTCGCCAATGCCGAACTGAAGGCGATGCAGGCCGCCGACCTGTCAGGCCTGCCCGCGCTCGCCGACGATAGCGGGCTATGTGTCGAAGCGCTGAACGGCGACCCCGGCGTCTACACCGCCAACTGGGCCGAAACCGCAGACGGCACGCGCGATTGGATGCTGGCGATGACGAAGGTTGAGGAAAAACTCGCCGCGCTCGGCCCCGATATCAGCCGATCAGCGCATTTCGTCTCGACCCTCGCTCTGGCCTGGCCCGATGGGCATGTCGAATGGTTTGAAGGGCGGATAGAGGGCAAACTCATCTGGCCCCCCCGCGGGGAAATGGGGTTCGGCTATGACCCCATGTTCATTCCCGAAGGCGAGACCCGCACCTTCGCCGAAATGAGCTTCGAGGAAAAACAGGCGAGCAACCACCGCGCCCGCGCCTTCGCCAAACTGGTTGCGGCGGTGTTCTGAAGGCCTCATCTCTCCCATAAAATACCCCTTCGGTTCGAGCGACGTCGAGAAACATACCGAAAGCGTTACCCAGGGTCAGTCGACGATGCTCGATACGAACGGGAGGAATCATGCCGCTTACGGCACCCGCCCTACGACATTGCCCGGCGGCGTATAGCGGCACACCAGATAATCGTCGCGGTCGTTGCTCGCGGTTGCGCAACCAAAGCTGGTGCTGCCGCGCCAGATCATCTGCGTGTAATGGCCGACATCTTCGAAATTGCCGGTGGTGCTGAAATCCGGCGTCGGGCCGGAGCGATAGAATCGTTTCTCATCCGCCCAGTGCCCTACCATTTCTGAGTAGCGATAGGCGTCGCGCGTGCCGGTCCACAAATTCTCGCCCTCAGGTTGCGCGCCGCGTGGCTCGCGCGAATGCTGAAACTTTCCCGTCCGTGCGAGTTCTGCCGCGTAGCGCGCCGCATCGGCTGCAAGCGTTTCGTCCCATTGCAGCGCGGGCGCGCCGACCTCCGATCGGACCCGCGCATGTCCGCGCTCCATCGCGTCGCGCAGCATAGCTGCCCCACGCGGCGCGGGGCCATCAAAGGTGCGGGTTTCGGTAATCCGGGGCGGTCCGGCAGTGCAGCCGGCCAGCAGCAACAATAATCCCAGCATCGCGCGCATCGCTTTCCTCTCCGCCATTCCGTCGCCATAGCATCGCGCCATGAACGCCACCGAAACGCCCCCGCTCGCGCTTTATGTCCATTGGCCGTTCTGCGTCTCCAAATGCCCTTATTGTGATTTCAACAGCCATGTACGCGAAAGCGTTGATCAGGATGCATGGCGCCAGGCACTGTTGGCTGATCTGGCCTACGAAGCATCGCTCACGCAAGGCGCACGGCTGGGTTCGATTTTCTTCGGCGGTGGCACGCCCTCGCTGATGCCGCCCCCTACCGCCGCCGCGATCATTGCAGCGGCGGAAAAAGCCTGGGGCTTTGAGAATGGCATCGAAATAACGCTGGAAGCGAACCCCTCCTCGGTCGAGGCCGCGCGATTTGCCGATTTGGCCGCTGCCGGGGTCAACCGGGTATCGCTCGGGCTGCAGGCGCTTGACGATGACGCGCTCAAGTTTTTGGGTCGCGCGCATGACGTGGCTGAGGGGTTGGGCGCGCTCGACACTGCCCAACGCCATTTCGCGCGCGTAAGCTTCGACCTGATCTATGCCCGCCCCGATCAGGCGCTCGCTGATTGGGAAGCAGAACTCACCCGCGCGATCGGCTTCGGCACGGAGCATCTCTCGCTCTACCAGCTGACGATCGAGCCCGGCACGCGCTTTGCAACCGAAGCGGCGGCCGGTCGGCTCCACATACCGGATGCCGACACTGGCGCAGATCTGTTCGAGGCCACGCGCGCTATCACCAATGCCGCCGGGCTGCCGGCCTATGAAATCTCCAACCACGCGCGCGCCGAAGCGCAGAGCCGCCACAACCTCATTTATTGGCGCTACACCGATTATGTCGGGATCGGCCCGGGCGCGCACGGCAGGCGCGGCGGGCTCGCGACCGTGCGCCACAAAAAGCCCGAAAATTGGATGGGCGCGGTCGCCCGCAACGGCCACGGTGCCGAAAGCGAATCACTGCTCACGCCGGACATGCGCCGCACCGAGGCGATGTTGATGGGCCTACGTCTCAGTGAAGGGGTCGATCTCGCCCGCATCGCGGTGCTTGGCCAATGCCCGATCGATGCGGTGATCGACATGAAGGCAGCCGCGACGCTTGAAAGCCAAGGCCTGGTTGCCCGCAATTGCACTCGGCTGCGCGCGACCGATACCGGCCTGCCCGTCCTAAACGCAATCCTTGCAGCCTTGCTTATCGGTTAGCGTTGAACCCTGTCGGTGCCGGTGAAATCGCGACGGTCCCGCCGCCGCGAATCTCCTGCACCTCCAGCGCGCGTTCGGCGATGCCATCACGACCGAAGCGGAACGCGCCGTCGATACCGGCAAAGCCACCACGATCGCTCAGCCGGTCGATCGGGAATGGCGTGCCCAATGGCCAGTCGCGCATGATACGCACCGTCAGCAGC
>JBBQHG010000108.1:0-8872 GCA_038323755.1 Sphingomonadales bacterium | reverse complement strand
CTGGTGAAGAGATAAATGCAGCCCAGCACCGCCGCAGGGGCGACGACCCACGCAAGCGGCGTGCGAAACGGGCGCCGCGCTTCCGGCGAACGCCGCCGCAGCACCAGCACACATACCGCGACAGCGATAAACGCGCACAGCGTACCGGCATTGGCGAGGCTGGCGATCACATCGAGCGGGGCGAGCCCTGCGATGATCGCAACGAACACAGCCGTTACCGCAGTAATTCGCGCAGGCGTGCCGCGCTTGTCGACCTTGGCCAGGCTCTGCGGCAGGAAACCGTCGCGCGCCATCACCAGGAAGATGCGGCTCTGGCCATAAAGAAAGGCGAGCAGCACCGTCGGCAATGCAATTGCTGCTGCGGCCGCCACGACCGTCGCGATGCTGCCCTGCCCCAGTTCGCGCAAGATGAGCGCCAGCGGCTCCGGGCTGTCAGCAAAGCGGGTGAAGGAAATGGCGCCCACTGCCGCCGCTGCGACGATGATGTAGATGACGGTGCACGCAACCATCGACCCGACAATGCCGATTGCCAGATCCCGCTCGGGATTCTTGGCCTCTTCCGCGGCCGTGGAGATCGCGTCAAAGCCGTAAAAGGCGAAGAAGATGATGGCAGCAGCCCCCATCACCCCGTATTTCACGCCGCCCGCGCCCGCATTGCTGCCGTACCCAAAGGGCGCAAAGGGCTGGAGGTTGGCCGGATCGAAATGCGGCAGCGCGACGAACACGAACAAAGTGAGCGTGACGATCTTGAGTACGACCAGCGCCGTGTTGACCCGCGCGCTCTCTCGCGTGCCGAGCATCAGCAGCCCCGCGACGACCGCGATGATGCCCACCGCCGGGAGGTTGACCACGCCGCCCAGCGCGGGGCCATTGGCAAGGGCAGCGGGCACGATGATGCCCAACCCCTTGAGGAACCCGACGGCATAGCCCGACCAGCCAACCGCCACGGTCGACACCACCAGCGAATATTCGAGGATCAGGCTCCACCCGACGATCCAGGCGATAATCTCGCCCAGCACGGCATAGCTATAGGTATAGGCGCTGCCCGAGGCCGGGATCATCGTCGCCATTTCGGCGTAGCAAAGCGCGGCGCACGCACAGATCGCGCCCGCCACTGCAAAACTCAACAGCACCGCAGGCCCTGCCCGGTCGGCCCCCACGCCGATCAGCGTAAGGATCCCCGTGCCGACGATCGCACCGACGCCCAGCGCCACCAGGTGCGGCCAGCCGAGCGTTCGCGCAAGCCGGTGTTCGACCGGGCGATCATCGCCGTGAAGGATGGTTTTGGTTCTGAAAAGACTGGCCATTGGCACCCCCGAATTCATTACAAAGCGGCCGCTTTCGTCATGCCGGACTTGTTCCGGCATCCACGGTGCCCCAAAGAGCGGCAACTCGTAAGGCGCGGTGGACCCCGGAACAAGTCCGGGGTGACGGGCCTTGTATGGGAGAGTCACAATGGACACCGCCCTTGATTTCGCGCTCGGCGAAACCGCCGACATGATCCGCGAGACGACACAGCGCTTCGCCAGCGACCGGATCGCGCCCAAAGCGGCCGAAATCGATGAGAGCAACACGTTTGATCGCTCGCTCTGGCCGGAAATGGGCGCGCTCGGGCTGCATGGCATTACGGTTGAGGAGGAATGGGGCGGGCTTGGCCTTGGCTATCTTGAGCATTGCATCGCGATGGAGGAAGTCAGCCGTGCCTCTGCCTCGATCGGGCTCAGCTACGGCGCGCATTCCAATCTGTGCGTCAACCAGATCCGCCGCTGGGGTAACCCGGCGCAAAAGGCGAAATATCTGCCGAAGCTGATTTCGGGCGAGCATGTCGGCAGCCTCGCCATGTCGGAAGCGGGATCAGGCTCAGACGTCGTGTCGATGAAGCTCAAGGCCGAACTCAAGGGCAATGACCGTTACGTGCTGAACGGCACCAAATTCTGGATCACCAATTCGACCGAGGCCGATACGCTCGTCGTTTATGCCAAGACCGGGGACGGGTCAGGCGGGATCACCGCTTTCCTGATTGAAAAGGGCATGGCCGGCTTCAGCGTCTCCAAGAAGCTCGACAAGATGGGGATGCGCGGCTCCGACACTGCAGAGCTGGTGTTCGAGGATTGCGAAGTACCCGCTGAAAACATCATGGGGCCGCTCAATGGCGGCGTCGGGGTGCTGATGTCCGGCCTCGACTATGAGCGCGCCGTACTCGCGGCGGGCCCACTCGGCATCATGCAGGCCTGCCTCGACGTGGTGCTTCCCTATGTCCGCGATCGCAAGCAGTTCGGCAAACCGATCGGCTCGTTCCAGCTGATGCAGGCCAAGATCGCTGACATGTATGTCGCGCTCAATTCGGCGCGTGCATATGTCTATGCGGTCGCGAGGGCCTGTGACGCGGGCAAGACCACCCGCTTCGACGCCGCGGGTGCGATTCTGCTCGCCAGCGAGAATGCGGTGAAGGTATCGCTTGAGGCGATCCAGGCACTGGGCGGCGCAGGCTACACCAAGGAGTGGCCGGTCGAACGCTTTTTACGCGACGCCAAGCTCTATGACATTGGCGCTGGCACGAACGAAATCAGGCGTTTCCTGATCGGGCGGGAGTTGATCGGCGCAGGCTGATCCAGAGCGTGATGACCTTGGATTGAACGACACCCCTTGCCGTTCGGGTCGAGCTCTTCGACTCGCTGGCAGGCCAGCCGCTCAGGACAGGCTTTGGCCCGCAGGGCCGACGTCGAGACACGTTGGCGCAGCGCCAGTGGCATGTCTCTTGGCATAGCCTGTCCTCGGGATCGGCGCGGCCGATACCCGCGGGCTCGAAACGAACACGTGGAGGTAAAGGCATCTCATTCCAGCGACTGAGCCCTCAGCGCAGGCTGACCGTTGCCGTCACCGACAGGCCGGGTCGCAACCGCGCCAGCGCCGCTTGGCCGGGGTCGAGCGCAATCCGGACACCCACGCGCTGGACGATCTTGGTAAAATTGCCCGATCCCGGCTCGAACGGTAGCAGCGTGAATTCACTCCCCGACGCCGGAGCGAGGCTGTCGACCCGCCCGGTCAGTGGCTCGCTGCCCAGCGCATCGACGCTGATGCGTGCCTTCTGGCCGATGGCCATGCGACGCACCTGCGTTTCCTTGAAATTGGCGACGACATAGGGCGGCGTCGCGGGCACCAACGTCACCAGCCGCGTGCCGGGCTGGACGAAATCGCCAACCTGGACCTGACGATTGCCGACGATGCCCGCGACTGGCGCGGTGACGATACTGTGGCGTTGGTCCTGCAAGGCCAGATCGAGCGCCGCCCGCGCCCGTGCCGCCGTCGCCCGTGCCTGCGCCAGCGCTGCCCGCAACACGGGCAGGCGAGCCTGGGTGACCGCGACCTGTTCACTTGTCACATCGCGCTCCGCCTGCGTCCGGTCCCGCGCGGAGGCGGCACTGACCGCCGTCGATCCTATCCGCTCGGCATCTCGCCGTGTGGCGAAGCCCTGCGCCATCAACGCGTCAAAACGTGCCCGATCAGCAGCAGCCCGGACATATTCCGCATCGGCCGCCTGGATCGAGCTTTGCGCCGCGCGCACGCGGGCATCTGCCAACCGCTCGTCGGCGGCGAGTGCCGCGATCGACGCCTGCGCGGTTGCAACGCCCGCATCGGCATCGGCCACCACCGCGCGGGCAGCGGCAACCCGCGCATCGAACTCCTGCGGATCGATCCGCACAATCGGGTCGCCCGCCCGCACCGGTTGATTGTCCTTTACCAGCACCGCCGCGATCAGGCCGCCAACCGTGGGCGCAATCTCGCTACTGTCCGCCTTTAGATAAGCATTGTCGGTCGTCTCACTCGATGGCGGCAGCGTTAGCCAGATGATGCCGACCGCAGCGATGGCGATAGCGGCCAGCGCCATCAGCACCGGGTTTCGGCCCAGATTGCGCTTCTGCGCATGACCAACCTCAGCGGGTGCGTCGATGATGATGCTGGCCATCAGGCGTCGGCCGCCAGCGCAAACCGGGCGACGATTGCGGCCCGTGTCCGGGCCAGAATGGCGTCCGACTGCGCGACATCGTCGACCGCGCGTGCCAGCGATACGGCACCCACCATCTCGGCCAGCAAGGATGATGCTGCGTTATCGGCATCTTGATGCCCCGCTGCCGCCAGCATCGATGCCAGTCGATCGGTCAGCGCGGCGACGCCCTGGCCGAACCGCGCCCGCGCCGTCGGGTCGAGCCGGGCAAGATCGGCCGACAGCGAAGGCAAGGGGCATCCCCGCTCCCGATCATCGCGGTGGCGCGGCGACAAATAGGTATCGACATAGCGGCGCAACGCCTGGGCGGGCGTCTGGGCGCCATCGATCGTGGCACTGTTCTGGCGCCGCGCATCGGCAAACATCGCGCCGATGGCTTCGGCAATCAGCGCGTCGCGTGAGTGGAAATGGGCATAGAAACCGCCATGCGTCAGCCCTGCCCGCGCCATGATGCCCGATACGGCCACACCGGCTGCGCCCTTGGCCCGGATCTCGCGCGCCGCCTCATGCACTACGCGCGCCCGGGTCTGCTCTTTATGGTCGGTCGAATAGCGCATCTTTTGTCGCCTTTCATTATATGATAGATATAATATAAAGAGCCGGAGATGGCAAGATTGCGCATGCCGAATATCGCGAGCAGAGGGGCGACCAATGGCCGACAGTGATCCGCCGCCGCGCCCGCCAATCAATCCGGCGGCGCTGGCGAACCGGCGCAAATATCTGATCTTCGCCGTCATGGCGTTCGGCCAGTTCATGGCGCTGATCGACATCCAGATTGTCGCCGCTTCGCTGAACGAGGTGCAGGCGGGCCTGTCGGCGGGGCCCGACGAGATCAGCTGGGTCCAGACCGCCTATCTCATGGCGGAGCTGGTGATGATCCCGTTTTCCGCCTTCCTGGCGCAGGCAATGTCAACGCGCTGGCTGTTTGCCCTGTCGGCCGGTCTGTTCACGCTGGCGAGCATGTTGTGTGGGCTGGCGTGGAACATCGAATCGATGATCATCTTCCGCGCAATCCAGGGCTTTGTTGGCGGCGCGATGGTGCCGACGGTGTTCGCCACGGGTTATGTCCTGTTTGAGGGCAAGCAGCGCGCGATGATCCCGGCCATTCTCGGCCTCGTGTCGGTCCTGGCGCCGACACTGGGGCCGACATTGGGCGGCTGGATAACCGACTCGCTCGGCTGGCGCTGGGTGTTTTTCGTCAACGTCGCGCCGGGCGCCGCCGTCACGCTGCTGTCGCTCGCCCTGATCCGGGTCGATCGTGCAGACCCGTCGATGCTGCGGCGGATTGATTGGGTGCACCTGGCGTCGATGGCGATCTTCCTTGCCGGCCTGGAATATGTCCTTGAGGAGGGCCCCAAAAATGGCTGGTTCAGCGACAGCGGCATCGCGGTTGCTTCCTGGGTGTCGGTGGTCGCTTTTGCGCTCTTCCTGGAACGCTCGTTCCGCTCAAGCGGGCCGATCGTCGTCTTGACGCCCTCCCGCAAGCCGACTTTCGCCTTTGCCTGCCTGTTCAATCTGGTGATCGGCTTCGGCATCTATGCGGGCACCTATCTGGTGCCGGTGTTTCTGGGGCGGGTACGCGGTTACAATGCAGCTGAGATCGGCACCACGGTGTTCATTGCCGGCATGACCCAGTTGCTTGGCGTACCGATCGCCGCCGGTCTGTCGCAGCGCATCGACCCCCGGATCATGATCAGCTGCGGGCTGTCGCTGTTTGCAGCGGGGCTGTGGCTCTTTTCGTTCATGACCCCCGATTGGGGTTTTGCCGCCTTGTTCTGGCCGCAGGCGATTCGCAGCTTTGCGATCATGCTGTGCATCGTCCCCTCGGTCGGGCTAGCGCTGGGCAACTTTCAGGGGGCAGAGCTGCGCTATGCCTCCGGCCTATTCAACCTGATGCGCAATCTGGGTGGGGCGATCGGCATCGCCGTGGTCAACACCTGGCTGCAGGACATGACCCGGCTGCACGCCCTGCGACTGAACGAGGCGATGGGCAGCCATGCAGCGGTTGGTGGCGCGTTCTCTGCGCTGGGCGAACGGCTGAAAGCGATGACACCCGATGCCGACCGCGCCCGATTGATGGCAGAATCGATGCTCGGCCGCGTTGCCGGTCGAGAGGCGCTGACCCTGGCGTTTGATGACGTGTTTCGCCTGATGGCCTATCTGTTCATCGCCGCGCTGGTGATGGTGCCATTCTGCCGCCCGCCCCGGATCGGTGGACCGCCACCGGCCGAGGCGCACTGAGCTTTTACCAGACCTTCACGCGCTTTTCAGGCGGCAGATACAGCATCTGGCCGGGCTTCACATCGAACGCGCCGTACCAGGCGTCGAGATTGCGCACCGTCTGCACCCGCCACATCGCCGGAGCATGGACATTGGTCGCGATCCGGCCGCGCAATGCCTGGTCGCGCATCTTGGTTCGCCACCCTTGTGCAAAGGCAAGGAAGAAACGCTGGTCACCGGTCATGCCGTTGATGACGGGCGCGGGCTTGCCGCCGAGCGATGCGTGATAAGCTTCATAGGCTGCGACCAGCCCGGCGACGTCGGCAATATTCTCGCCCAGTTCCAGCGCGCCGTTCAGGTGCAAGCCGGGCAAGGCCTCATAGGCGTCATATTGCGCAATCAGCGCCGCACTTGCCTCGTTGAAGTGCTTCAGGTCGGCAGGGGTCCACCAATTGTGCAGGCGCCCGGTCGAATCGAAATCGCTGCCGAGATTGTCAAAACTATGGCTGATCTCATGCCCGATCACCGAACCGATCGCACCATAGTTCGCGGCGGCGTCGAATTTCGCGTTGAAATAGGGGCTTTCGAGAATCGCCGCAGGGAAATTGAGGGCATTCTGGACCGGCAGGTTAATGGCGTTCACCGTTTGCGGCGTCAGCCACCATTCCTTGCGATCAACGGGCTTGCCGAGCTTGGCGATCTGGTGGCGATATTCAGCAAGGCTGGCGCGCTGCAAATTGCCCACCGGATCATCGGCCTTTATCTCGAGCGCCGAATAATCACGCCAGCTGTCGGGATAGCCGACACCGACGATCAGCACCTCCAGCTTTTTGCGCGCCTCAGCCTTGGTGGGTGGCGACAGCCAGTCGAGTGCAACCAGGCGCTTGTCGAAGGCAGCGACGATGTTCTTCACCATGCCCTCGATCTCGGTCTTGGAGGAGGCGGGGAAATATTTGGCGACATATTGTTTGCCGATCGCATCTCCCAGCCAGGCATTGACCGCGGCAATCGCCCGCTTGTCGCGCGCCTGCACCTGCGGCGTGCCGTTCAGCGTCTTGTCGAAGAAATTGAAGGACGCTGCATCGAACGCCTGTGGCAGCACGCTCGTCACCTGGTTGATCGTGTGGAAGGCGAGCCAATCCTGCCAGGCCGCCAGCGGTTCGCTCGCCACCAATTTGGATAGGCCGGCGGTCGCGCCCGGCTGCCAGACGATGAAATCTTTTTGGTCAGGCAGGCCCGCCGCCGTCCAATACGCCGCCCAGTCGATGCCCGGTGCCTTGGTCGCAAAGTCAGTCCGCTTCCAGGGATTGTCCGCCAGATGCGCATCCTGGCTTGCGACAATGTCCAGATGCTGCGTCGCGATCTTCATTTCGAGCGCGAAGATGCGCTCGGCGCGCGCGGCAGGATCGCTAAAGCCCGCCAAGGTCATCAGCTTGGTGACATAGGCCTTATAAGCGGTACGCAACGCGGCCATTTCTGGCTTGGGCGACAGGTAATAATCACGGTCGGGCAGCCCCAGCCCGCCCTGCATCAAATACGGCGCGGTGGTGCTGGTGTTGTTCATGTCTTGCGTCACGAACAGCCCGAACAGGTTTTCGGTATGGAAGTTGGTGCGATTGAACGGATCGGTGTCTGACCGCATGCTGGCACCGAGCAGGCGCGACAATGCGCCCACGTCCTTGGCTGCGGCAATGGCATCCAGCTGGTTCTTCAATGGCGCCAGCCCGCGCTGCTCGATGGCGGCCGTGTCGGTATAGGCCGTATAGAAGTCGGCGATGCGCCGGTCGTCGGTGCCTGCCGCTGGCTTTGCCTTCAAGATACTCTGGATCAGCTCGGCATTGCGCGCCTCGGCGATCATGGACACTTCATAGCTGACCCCGCTAGTCGACCGATCTTCGGGGATCACCGCCGTCTTGGCCCAGCCGCCATTGGCATAGGCGTTGAAGTCGTCGCCCGGCGCCACGCTCTTGTCGATATAAGCGGGGTTGGCGCCGGCTTCGGTGCCGCTGGGAGTCATCGCAGATGGTGCGCAGGCACTGGCGAGGAGCAACGCGATAAGGGCGGTACGCTTCATGATAATCTCTCCGAACTTTCTTTGTGGTGGGACGTAAAGCGCAACCGGCGCGAAGGCCAGACGCTTCCCAACCGGGCGCCACGCGGTTAGTCAGACATTAAAAGAAAAGGATGCCCCGCATGAGCGCCCCGGTGCTCGACACCAAAATCGCCGTCGACAGCGACCTGTTCCGCACCAACGCCCAGCACAACCGCGCGCTGGCGGAGCGTCTTCGCGCCGATGTCGCCAGGGCAGCGCGCGGCGGCAATGACAAAAGCCGCAAACGGCACGCCAGCCGAGGCAAACTGCTCCCCCGCGACCGGGTTGAGCGGCTGCTCGACCCGGGCTCGCCCTTCTTGGAGATCGGCCAGCTGGCGGCGTTCGACGTCTATGATGACGATGTTCCCGGCGCGGGCATGATCGCCGGCATCGGGCGCGTGTCGGGGCGGCAATGCATGATCGTCTGCAACGATGCCACGGTGAAGGGCGGCACCTATTATCCGCTGACCGTCAAGAAACATCTGCGCGCACAGGAAATCGCGCAGGAGAACCGCCTGCCCTGCATCTACCTCGTCGATTCCGGCGGCGCCAAC
>JBBQHG010000107.1:0-8972 GCA_038323755.1 Sphingomonadales bacterium | reverse complement strand
CTGCTTTTCCGGCGGTCCGGATCGACGATCAGCTGTACTGGGATGGCGGCATCCTGTCTAACACCCCGGTTGAAGTCGTGTTCGACGACAATCCCCGGAAGAACGGAATGGTCTTTGCGGTTCATCTATGGAACCCGCATGGCAAGGAGCCCGAAACCATCTGGGAAGTGATGAACCGGCAGAAGGACGTCCAATATTCAAGTCGCTCTGCCTCGCACATCAAGCGCCAGCGCCAGCTCCATAAGATGCGCCACATCATCGCTGAAATGACCGCGCTGATCCCGGAAAAGGCGCTCGAAAGCCTTAAGCAGCGCGGCCTCACTGGCTATGGCTGCACGACGCAGATGCACGTTATCCGGCTGCTTGCGCCGGCGTTGAACTATGAAGACCACGCCAAGGACGTTGATTTCAGCGCCGACGGCATTCGCCAGCGTTGGGAGGCGGGCTATCGCCATACCTGTGAGACGCTTGAGAAAGCCCCCTGGCGTGCCGAAGTCGATCCGAGCGAAGGATTTATCCTGCACGAAGCGTGCGCCGGGGAAATGGTCGAGACCGCCGCCGCGAAATGACCTGCGCGCTACCCTCTCGGAGCTCGCATGTGATAGGAAGTTTCGTGGGGACCAATCAATGACACATCCGCTCGTCGCAGCACTTGAAGATGCCTTCCAGGCGGTCCGAGATCGTGATCTCACGCTGGGCGAGCGGCTAAAGTACGTCGCCGATTGTGTCCGCACGAAAGGGCCCGGCTTTGCTTCAGCGGTCGATGCGTTTGTCGGTCGGTTGGAGGCGGCGCAGGCAGGCAGCACCGCGCCGATGGTCGGCGAGATCATGCCCGATTTCTACCTGCCTGATCACGACGGGCGGCTGGTCACGCTCCAGTCCTTGCTCGATCGCGGTCCGGCGGTGCTTGCCTTTCACCGCGGCCATTGGTGTCCCTATTGTCGGCTCAACATGGTCGGGCTCGCCGAAATCGAACATGAGGCAAGGCCCGCGCAGATCGTCGCGATCTCGTCCGAAATTCAGCGGTACACCCGTATGCTCCGGGCCGAATCGGGGGCCGCATTCCCCTTCCTGACCGATGTCGGCGGCGGCTATGCGCTGTCGATCAACCTGGCTGTCCTGGTCGATGAAGCGATGGCGGGCATGATCGGCGACGCGGGTTGGGATATACCCGGATATCAGGGTGGCACCCCTTGGGTCTTACCAGTCCCCGCCGTTTTCGTTGTCGGGCAGGACGGCATCGTCGCCGCCCGCCATGTCGACCCGGACTATCGCCGCCGGATGGAACTCGACGCGCTACTCGACGCCGTCAAGTTGGTGAGCGCTTAACGCCCGCGACCAATCCGCCGACCGGACAAGATTGAGCAGCGCAGAAGCCTCGCGCGAACGGGCTCGACCCGCCACCGAATAAATCGCCACGGTCCGCCGCAAGTCGATCGCCGAACAGGCGAGATGGCGGACCCGTGACGAATTCATCGCGCTCGCCGGCATGATTGCTACGCCGAACTCCGCCACGACCAACGCTTCAAGATCGCGATCCGAATCGACTTCGTGTGCATGGTCGAGATTGATTCCAGCCGCATCGAGCCGCTCGGCTTCGAACTCGGCCATATCGCTGCCCGCGTGGATTAAAAAACGCGTGTCGCGAATCAACTCGACGTCGAGGTCGAGCGCGTTGTGCATCGCCAGCGGATGGGCTGCTCCAACGACAAGATCAAATGCCTCGCTGAACATCGGCCAGACTTCAAGCCGATCCCAGCTTTCCCCCATCGGCCCGCCGATCGCGAGATCGACTTCGCCATTCTTGAGCATCGCGGCAATCTGCGTGCCAGTGCCGCGCCGCAGTTTGAGTTGAAGCCCCGCAAAACTCCGGTGCATTTCGCTCAAGGTTTGCATCAGATGCACCAGGTCGAAAGTGCGTGAGACTGCAAGCGACAGCGTCGGCACTTCGCCCTTCTTGATTTTGGTCGCCAGCGATTTCGCCGTCAGCGCACTGTCATAGCATTGCTGGAGCAGCGGCTGCATCCGGTTGCCAAGATCGGTCAGGTGCGTGTTGCGACCCTCGCGCCGGATCAGGTCGCCGCCGAGTTCGTCCTCCAACTGCTTAATCGCGCGCGTCAATGCGGGCTGGGTCACGTTGCATTCTTCTGCGGCGCGCGTGAAGTTGAGCACGCGCGCAACCGATAAGAAATAGCGGACCTGTTGCATTTCCATGTGGTGTCACCCCCTCCTAGGGAAGGCGGCATCGATCTATCAGGAGGGACGGCAACTGGCTAGCGCGCGATCAGCCGTCGCTCGATGATCATGCCGACCGCGATCGCGATGGTCATGCTTGCCATCGCGACCCAGGCATAGGGCTGCAGCAAGGGCAGGCCGATCAGGATCAGCCCGTCATTGCTACCCGGAATGAGCAGGCTGCCCACCCCCATCAGCGCGCCGCCGATCAGGCAGCGGCTCATGTCTGCCAGGCTGGGTACCACAAGGTGCAATCGGTCCGCCGTCCAGCCCCCGATCAGCGCGCCGACCAGCAACGCTGCAAAGAGCAGCATTTTGGCGGCGACATTGTCAGCCATGCCTTGCGCGAGCGATGCCAGCGCGTCGGTATAAGCCCAGCTTCCGACCGTCAGCAGCATCACTACAAAGGCCAGGCCGATCACCATCGTCGCGCGGTGCGGCGACCAAATGTGCGCCGCGAACCGCCCGCTGCGCACGGCGCCAAACGCCTCGATGACACGCCATGCAGCGAACGCCAGAAATGGCACGATGAGCACGGGCCCAATCCCGAACAAGGGCGACGCCGTCGCGGTGGGCGCGGCCGATGCCATCAGCCTCCCCGCGACGAGACAGCCAAGAAAAAAGCCCAGGGGCGTCAGCGCGTAAGCCCATTCGCCCGACCCCAGCCGTGCGATCGCCCCGAACACGCAGACACGATTGATGAGCGCGCCAATCCCGAGCAGGATGCCGCCGCAAACGGTGGCGATACCCAGCGCATGCCCGACCGGGGCCATTTTCAGTATGCCAAATATGTTGGCCAGGATCAGTCCGCCCGCGACCCACGCGGCTGCCTCCGCCAGCGCGATCAGCCGGTGCGCGCGGCGGCGCGTGATCACCTCATCGACCGCCGCCACCATGCAGGTTGCGCCGCGCTGGATCGCATAGCCCATGATCGCGGCGCACGCCGCCGCGAGCAGAAACGCAAATCCCAGAAGCGCGACCGGCATCGTCATGGTTTAGTTGGCAGCATCAGCAGCGATTGCACCCGCGACTTCGGTCGCCATCTTGAACTGTGCATTCTGCGTCGTGATCCCATATCGTTTCGCCATAAACCGAAAATCGGTCCACGCCAGCCAGACGCTGCCATCGGCTTCTTCGACCACCAGCATCCGCACTGGCCAATCGAGCCCCGCATAGCGGTTTGCCTGAAGGAATTGCACCCCAAGCGGCGGATTGCCAAAGCGCACGATCACTGACTTGCCGATCGTCAGATTGGCTTCCTTGCCGAGCGCCTGCTGGTCGAGCGCGTCGAAGAAACGCACGCCCTTGGCGGCGATGGCGGCTTTGAGGCGATCAACCGTTTCGTCGAATGCGTGGCTGCTGCGAATGCGCACGATGCCTTCGGCCTTGGCGACCGGCGCGGGTGATGTCGCGGCGGCCCGCCGCGCCTCGGCGGGGGTGCCGGCGACCACCAGAGCGATGGCGAGAAGGATAGGACGAGCGACCATGGGGCAATCTCCGATAGGGCGACCGTGTCGCCGGGACGATCGCCTTGTCCACGATCGCGTGCGCAAACGGGAATAGGAATGTCGCATCGAGTTGATGCCCGAATGCTATCGCTCAACGAGAAGCGGCAGCAGCGCATGATCATTTCGCATCGGCCTGTTCTGCAGTGTGAATCGGCGTGCAGATCGACATCACCTGTGCCCTTGGCGATAAGCAACTGATGAACGGAGAGAAAGTTTGATCGGGCAGGGTTCCAAGCGGCGCGGATTTGGTGATGCGCTACACTTCAAAATCGTTCTTTATCAATAGCTTAGGACAACATGATCGGATCCCGCGTCGAACGCCGATTCACGCGCCCAATGCCGGCAACGTAGTAATACATCGTGGTTACTCCATTAAAAGCAATTAAATTACAAGAAATGCATTGACAGGCGAATTTTACATCTCTAGCGCCCGCCCTCGCATAAACTGATTGCGCGCTGTATGGCGCTGGAAACCGCAGGAACAGGTGATGGGCGAAAAATCGGGTGCAGATATCCTGGTCGAGGCGTTTTGCGATCTCGGCGTTGAGGTCGTGTTCGGCTATCCGGGCGGTGCGGTGCTGCCGATCTACGATGCGCTATTTCGCCACAATGCCAATGGCGGCCGGATCAAGCATATTCTGGTGCGGCATGAACAGGCAGCGACGCATGCGGCGGAAGGCTATGCCCGCTCGACCGGCAAGCCCGGCGTCGTGCTCGTCACCTCGGGTCCCGGCGCGACCAATGCCGTGACCGGGATCACCGACGCACTGATGGATTCAATCCCCATGGTCGTCATAACCGGTCAGGTGCCGACCGCATTGATCGGGACCGACGCCTTTCAGGAGGCCGACACCGTCGGCATCACCCGCCACTGCACAAAGCATAATTATCTGGTGAAGGACCCCGCTAAGCTCGGCGCGATTGTCCATGAGGCATTCCACATCGCCACTTCTGGCCGCCCCGGCCCGGTCGTTGTCGATATCCCGAAGGACGTGCAGGTTGCGCTGGCGCGATATACCAAGCCTGGCCCGATCAAGCACAAGACCTATCGCCCGCAGATCAAGCCTGATCCGGCGGCAATCGAACAGCTGGTTGACATGCTCGCCGCCGCTGAACGACCGATCTTCTATACCGGAGGCGGCATCATCAACTCAGGCCCGGTGGCGAGCCAGCTGCTGCGCGAATTGGCGCGGATCACTGGCGCGCCGGTGACGTCGACGCTGATGGGTCTCGGCGCTTTTCCGGCCTCGTCGGACCAATGGCTCGGCATGCTCGGCATGCACGGCACCTATGAAGCCAATTGGGCAATGAACCAGGCAGATCTGATTGTGGCGCTCGGCGCGCGGTTCGATGATCGTGTGACGGGCAGGCTTGACGCGTTCGCGCCGAACGCGCGCAAGGTGCATGTCGATATCGACCGGTCGAGCATCAATAAAACGGTTCGGATCGATTTGCCGATTGTCGCCGATGTCGGACATGCAATCGAGGCGGTGCTGCGCGTCTGGAAAGCCCGTCAGCATCCCCGCCCCGACACCGCCGACTGGTGGCAGCGGATCGCCGAATGGCGCGCGGTGAAATGCCTCGATTTCCCCGAGACCGATCCGAACGCGATCATGCCGCAGCGTGCGGTGCGGGCATTGTGGGAGGCAACGCATCGTCGCGCACCGATCATCACCACCGAGGTTGGCCAGCACCAGATGTGGGCGGCGCAGCATTTCGATTTCGAAGCGCCCAACAAATGGCTCACCAGCGGCGGGCTCGGCACGATGGGTTACGGCCTGCCTGCCGCGATCGGCGCACAACTGGGAAACCCAGAAGCACTGGTAATCGACATTGCGGGTGAAGCGTCGATCCAGATGAACATTCAGGAGCTGGCAACGGCAACGCAGTACCGCCTGCCCGTCAAGATCTTCATCCTGAACAACCAGTATATGGGCATGGTCCGCCAGTGGCAGGAACTGACGTACGAAAGCCGTTATGCCGAAAGCTACAGCGATTCACTGCCCGATTTTGTCAAACTGGCCGAAGCCTATGGTTGGAAGGGCATCCTCATCGAAAAGCCCGGCGAGCTCGACGCCGGCATTGCCGACATGCTGGCTTATGACGGGCCGGTGCTGGTCGATTGCCGGGTGTCTCAACTCGCCAATTGTTTCCCGATGATCCCGTCGGGCGCAGCGCACACCGACATGATCCTCCAGGCGAGCCAGGTTTCGGGCACGATGGATGACGAAGCCAAGGCGCTGGTCTGATGCGGATTGCCCAGGAAAAGGCCGAGCGCCACACGCTGGCGGTGATCGTCGATAACGAGCCTGGTATCCTGGCTAGGATTGCCGGGCTGTTTACCGCGCGCGGCTATAATATCGAGAGCCTCACGGTCAGCGAGATCAACGCCGACAAGGCCGTCAGCCGGATTACCATCGTCACCTCGGCCAGCCCGCCAGTGCTTGAACAGATCGTCGCGCAGCTTGATCGGCTCGTGCCCGTCCACAAGGTGACAGATCTGACTGCAGCAGGCGCGCATGTTGAGCGCGAGCTGGCACTGATCAAGGTCGCCGGGACTGGCGATCACCGGATCGAGGCGCTTCGCCTCGCCGATGTCTACCGCGCCCGCGTGGTCGATGCGACGACCTCGAGCTTCGTTTTCGAGGTGACTGGGGGGACCGACAAAATCGACAAGTTCATCGAGCTGATGCGTGAAGTCGGCCTGATTGAAATCGCGCGCACCGGAATCGTCGCCATTTCTCGGGGCAAAGAGGCGGCTTAGAAATTAGCACAACGATCAACCACCACCAACGTCATCCCTTCGAAAGCGGGGATCTCCTGGTTCGGGCGTGCCGCCCTTGCCGCTTGAGATGCCAGCCTGCGCTGGCATGACGGATTTTTGAAAGGGCCAGAAATGAAAGTCTATTACGATCGCGACGCCGATCTTAACCTGATTGCGGAAAAGAAAGTCGCGGTTGTCGGCTATGGCAGCCAGGGCCACGCCCATGCGCAGAATTTGCGCGATAGCGGCGTGAAGGAGGTAGCGATTGCGCTCCGCCCCGGTTCGGCCACCGCGAAGAAGGCAGAAGCCGCCGGCTTCATGGTCATGTCAAATGCCGAAGCGGCTGCCTGGGCCGATGTGACGATGATCCTCGCACCCGACGAACATCAGGCAGCGATCTATGCTGATAATCTCCACGCGAACCTCAAACAGGGCGCAACGATTGCCTTTGCGCACGGCCTGAACGTGCATTTCGGTCTGATCGAGCCGCGCGCCGATCTCGACGTCATCATGATAGCGCCCAAAGGCCCCGGTCACACCGTACGCAGCGAGTATCAGAAGGGCGGTGGCGTCCCCTGCCTGATCGCGGTCGCGCAGGAAGCCGAAGGCGGGTCCGGTAACGGCTATGCCAAGGCGCTGGCGCTTTCCTATGCGAGCGCGGTCGGCGGCGGCCGCAGCGGCATCATCGAAACGACGTTCCGCGAGGAATGCGAGACCGATCTGTTCGGCGAGCAGGCGGTGCTGTGCGGCGGCATCACCCATCTGATTCAGGCCGGGTTCGAGACACTGGTCGAGGCGGGCTATGCCCCCGAAATGGCCTATTTCGAATGCCTGCACGAGACCAAGCTAATCGTCGACCTGCTCTATGAAGGCGGGATCGCCAATATGCGCTATTCGATCAGCAACACCGCCGAATATGGCGACATCAAAACCGGCCCGCGGATCATTACCGCCGAAACCAAGGCAGAGATGAAGCGCGTGCTTGCGGACATCCAGGCCGGCCGCTTCGTGAAGGATTTCGTGCTCGACAATCGCGCTGGTCAGCCCGAGCTCAAGGCATCGCGCAAGGCCGCCGCAGCCCACCCGATCGAAAAGGTCGGTGCCGAGCTGCGCGCGATGATGCCCTGGATCGGCGCCAACAAGCTGGTCGACAAGGCAAAGAACTGAGGATCCGGCAAGGGCGGGGGGCGCCGACTTGGCGCTCCCCGTCATACGACTGGACTTTTCCGCCCATCCCGGCCTAGACACGCTGCATGGTGCCACTGCATTCTTCGCTGCTTCGACTTACGCGCCCTTAGGCGCGACCGTCTCCGCGTGCCGCTTGGCCGCGCGATCCGCCTAAGGGCCATTTTCCGACCCGAACGCCCATCGAGCCCGCGAGATCGAAAACCATGCTGCCCACCGCTTCCACCAAATATCGCCCCTTTCCACCAATAAATCTACCCGACCGGCAATGGCCGTCGCGCACGATCACCGCCGCGCCGCGCTGGCTCTCCACCGATTTGCGCGATGGAAATCAGGCGCTAATCGATCCGATGGATGCCGAAAAGAAGACGCGGATGTTCGATCTGCTCTGCAAGATCGGCATGAAGGAAATCGAGGTCGGCTTTCCAAGTGCAGGCGCGACCGACTATAATTTCATCTCGGGGCTGGTGGCTGAAGGACGCATCCCCGATGATGTAACGATCCAGGTGCTCACCCAGTCGCGCCGCGACCTGATCGAGACGAGTTTTGCCTCGCTGAAGGGCGCGCCACGCGCCATCGTTCATCTCTACAACGCGGTCAGCCCCGCCTGGCGCAAGATCGTCTTCGGCATGACCCGCGACGAGGTGCGTGACATCGCGGTGGAGGGCGCCAAGATCCTGCGCGATTGCGCTGCGGCCCAGCCCGACACCGATTGGCATTTCGAATACAGCCCCGAGACCTTCTCGACCGCCGAGCTCGATTTTTCGGTCGAGGTCTGCGCGGCAGTGATGGAGGTACTGCGCCCGACGCCCGAGCACCCCATCATCTTCAACCTGCCCGCCACGGTCGAATGCGCGACGCCCAATGTCTATGCCGATCAGATCGAATGGTTCGGGCGCAACATCCCCAACCGCGATAGCGCGGTGATCTCGCTCCACACGCATAATGATCGCGGCACCGGCGTGGCCGCGGCGGAGCTCGGGTTGATGGCGGGTGCGGACCGCGTGGAAGGGTGCCTGCTCGGCAATGGCGAACGCACCGGCAATTGCGATCTGGTGACGGTCGCGCTCAACATGTACACGCAAGGGATTGATCCCGGCCTCGATCTGTCGGACATCGATGAGGTCGTGCGAACGGTAGAATATTGCACGCACATCCCCATCCACCCGCGCACGCCCTATGCCGGGGATCTGGTGTTCACCGCCTTTTCCGGATCGCATCAGGACGCGATCAAGAAGGGGTTCGCCGCGCAGGAGGCGCGCAACGATGTGCTGTGGGAA
>JBBQHG010000106.1:0-9095 GCA_038323755.1 Sphingomonadales bacterium | reverse complement strand
CCGAAGGCAAATCGTTACCCGTCAATATCTTCACGCAATTGCCTCCGCTGCAATGGCAAGGGACTGGAGCGCGTCGATCGCATCGCCGCGCGCGGCAACCTCGCCGACGACGATCACCGCCGGGCTTTTCACCGCTTCCCGTACAATCATCGCTCCCAGATCGGCAAGCAGCGTGCGGAGCGCGCGTGCATCGGGCCGGGTACCGTTTTCCAGCACGGCGACGGGCATGTCCGGCGCGACACCTTCTGCGATCAGCTTGTCAGCGATCAGGTCGGATGTCGCGACGCCCATATAGATGACGAGCGTTCGGCCCTTGCCAGCCAGCCCGGTCCAGTTCTGCTCGGACAAACCCTGGCACTGCCCGGCCACAAAGGTGACGGCGCTTGAAACCGAGCGGTGGGTGAGCGGCATCAGCGCACCCGCGGCGGCGCCCATCGCGGCCGAAATGCCGGGGATCACACGCACCGGTACGCCGGCGTCGATGCACGCATCCGCCTCTTCACCGCCGCGCCCGAAGATGAACGGGTCGCCGCCCTTCAGTCGAACGACCGACTTGCCGCGCGTTGCTTCGGCTACGAGCAGATCGTTGATCGCCTCCTGCCGCATCGTGTGACGGCTGCGGCTCTTGGCGACCGAGATGCGTGACGTCGCAGGCGCAAGATCAAGAATGCGCTGGTCGACCAGCCCGTCATGCACGATCAGATCCGCCGCCAAAATGGCATCGCGGGCAGCAACCGTCAGCAAGCCTGGATCGCCGGGGCCTGCGCCGACCAGCAACACCTGGCCCATGGGCGTGGAAGAGGGGTGGTTGTTCATGCAGGCCAAATGGTCTTCCGGGACGAGTGAGGCAATCCAGCGATGCTTTGCACGAGCCTAGTTCGCCTTTACCGGCTCAATCGCGCAGGCCAACGCCAATGGCTGCCCGCGCCTGATCGGCCTCCGACGATACCACCGGATAAGCGCAGTAATCGGCGGCATAATAGGCACTCGGGCGGTGATTGCCCGACCAGCCGACGCCGCCAAAGGGCGCGGATGAGCTCGCGCCGTTGGTCGGTTTGTTCCAGTTGACGATACCGGCGCGGGCATTGGCCCAGAATTGATCGTACAGCGCCGGGTCCTGGCTGACGAGCGAGGCGGCCAGGCCGTAGCGCGTATTATTGGCCTCGGCGATCGCATCCTCAAAGGTCGCCGTCCGTACCACCTGCAGGATCGGGCCGAACAGCTCGATATCGGGGCGATCGTTCATCGCTGTCACGTCGATCACGCCTGGAGTCAGGAACGGTCGGTCTTCAATCGGGCGCTGCATATGGCGGATCGGCCTGCCGCCGCGCGACATGAGGGTGACGAAACTTTCAGTAAGCAAATCCGCTGATTCATTATCGATCACCGGGCCCATGAAGGGCTGAGGCTCGGCATGCGGATCGCCGACGATGATGCGGTCGAGCAATTTCGAGAGCTGTTCCATCAGCGGCAGGTAGAGAGTCTCGTCGACGATCAGCCGGCGCGCCGCGGTGCAGCGCTGCCCGGCACTCGTAAAGGCCGATTGCACGATGAGCACGGCTGCGGAGGCGAGATCGGGCGAATCCCAGACGATGATCGGGTTGTTGCCCCCCATCTCGAGCGCCAGCACCTTTTCCGGCTTGTCGGCAAAGGCACGGTTGAGCGCGATGCCCGTGCGCGCAGAACCTGTGAACAACAGCCCGTCGATATCGGGGTGGCCCGCCAGCGCCTTGCCTTCAGCCGGGCCGCCGATCAGCAACCGGATGCATCCTTCCGGCACGCCGCCTTCGCGCAGACAATCGACCAGGAATGCGCCCACCGCTGGCGTCTTTTCGGAGGGTTTGAACACCACAGCATTGCCCGCCAGCAGCGCGGGCACGATATGGCCGTTAGGCAGATGCGCGGGGAAATTATACGGCCCCAGCACCGCCAGCACGCCGTGCGGCTTGTGGCGGACGGCAAGGCGCCCGCCTTGCGATTCCATTTTTCGCTGCGGGCTCCGCTCGGCATAGGCAGTGGCGGAGATGTTGACCTTGGCAATCACCGAATCGACTTCGGTCCGTGCTTCCCACAGCGGCTTGCCGGTTTCGCGCGCTATCAGATCGGCAAAGGGTTCGGCCTTGGCGCGCACGACATTGGCAAAGCGGCGCAGGGTTTCCAGCCGGAAGGCAAGGGGTTGTGCCGCCCAGGCTGCCCAGCTGGCGCGTGCAATCGCGATTTCAACGTCGGCTTCGCCCGGCATTGCGCGCCACAACACAGCCCCCGTGGCGGGCTCTGTCGAGACAATTTCCTTTCCAACCATGTGGCCATTCTTCTCGATTGTTGCGCGCTCTTGCCCGATTTCAGCGGCGATTGCCAATGTCCCAGATCAATCGGCGAGCGCGACGCCAAATGCCCGTACAGCGGCAAGCTTGCGGTTGAAGGCGCCCCAGTCGTCGCGCTCGGCGATGTCGGCCCAGATGGTCTCCACCTCGTCGATCAGCATCGAGCACGGCGCGTCGGCCTCCCAATACGGATGGTCGCGGTGCTTTCGCGGGGCATAATCGGCAAGCAACGCCCGCGCCTCGTCGAACACCGCCCCGAACGCCTCGGGAATTTTCCCGCCGAAGCTGGCCTGGAAGAACCGGTCAATTGGTACCTTCGCTTCGCGCAGCGGCCGCTCGATTGCCTGGATAAGGGCGCGGTCCTGCGGCTGGTCGATCGGCTTCACCCCCAGCCGCCACAGGATCGCCCCTGTAACCGCCGGCTGATAATGCTCGCCGAACTGGTCGAGCGCTTCGATCAGCGGTTCGGCCGGTGCAATCAGCCGCAGTGATATGGCCAATTGCATCACGTCCCAGTGGATCGCCTCCGGCTGCCGGCCAAAGGCATAGAGCCCGGCATGGTCGAAATAGGCAGCGGTCAGGTCGGGGTCCCAGGTCGGGTTGAAGCGCCAGGGGCCGTAATCAAAGCTTTCGCCGGTCACGTTGATATTGTCGCTGTTGAGCACGCCGTGGACGAAGCCCGCCGCCATGAACTGGCCGGCAAGGTGCGCAGTCGCCTGCACGACATGGGCCAGCAGCCGCACCGGCCCATCCTCGCCGCCGGGATCGCCGTAATAATGCCGAAGCACATAATCGGTCAGCCTGCGCAGCCCGTCCTCATCTTGCAGATATGCCAGCCGCTGAAAGGTCCCGATCCGGATATGCCCATGGTTGAGCCGGACCAGCACGGCGGAGCGGGTGGGGGAGGGCTCATCATTGCGCTCCAGCGCCTCACCGGTTTCGATCAATGAAAAGCTGCGCGATGTAGTGACGCCCAGCGCTTCGAGCATTTCGGTGGCCAGCACTTCGCGCACGCCGCCCTTCAGCGTCAGCCGTCCATCGCCAAAGCGGCTCCACGGCGTCTGGCCCGATCCCTTGGTGCCAAGATCCATCAGCCGATCATCACCGGCCAGCATCTGGGCGAACAGGAAGCCGCGGCCATCGCCGATCTCGGGGTTATAATGGCGGAACTGGTGGCCATGATAGCGCAGCGCGAGGGGCATGCTCAGGCTGCCGGGCAACGGAGCGAACCGTCCGAAATGGTTGATCCATGCCTCATCCGTCAGCGTATCGAGGCCAACGCTTGCGGCGGCCCGGTCATTGCGAAAACGCAGGATCGATTGCGGAAAGTCGGCCGCCGTAACGGGATCGTAAAATCCGTCACCAAGCTCGAGGATCGCTTGCGCGGGGCGAAAGGGAGCGGGTTGCGGCGTGGCGGTCATCCGGCGATATGGGGGCGGGGCGCGTAAGGACGCAAGCATGGCTGCATATGAAAATATTTACTGGTGGTCGAACGACGGCATCAGGCTGCACGCCCGCGATTATGCAGCGCGTGATACCGCCGCCGCCGATGGCCGCCCGCCGATCATCTGCCTGCCCGGGCTGACCCGCAACGCGCGTGATTTCGATGTGCTCGCCGAGCGGCTTTCAGCCGAATGGCACGTGGTCGTCGTCAATCTGCGTGGTCGCGGTGACAGCGGTTATGCCAAAGACCCGATGAGTTATGTCCCGCTCGTCTATGTTCAGGATGTCGAAAAGCTGCTCGGCGAGATTGGCTGCGACCGGTATGTCGCGATCGGCACCTCGCTTGGCGGCATCGTCACAATGCTGCTGGCAGGGGCCGCGCGTGAGCGGCTGGTCGGCGCGGTGCTCAACGATGTCGGTCCCGAGATCGACCCGGCCGGGCTCGCGCGAATCCGCGCCTATGTCGGCAAGAGCAGCTCCTGGCCGACCTGGATGCATGCCGCCCGCGCAGTCGCCGAGGCTAATGCCGATGCCTATCCCGATTACGAGATCGGCGACTGGCTGGCGATGGCCAAGCGGCTCTACCGGCTCAACACGGCAGGACGGATCGTGCTCGATTACGACATGAAGATCGCCGAACCCTTCCGCCTGCCGGGTAACGAAGCGGGGCCGGACATGTGGCGCGCGCTCGATCAGCTGGCAGGCGTGCCGCTGCTGCTGGTGCGTGGTGGGCTGTCGGATATTCTCACAGACGATGTGGCGATTCGCATGGCAGCCGCGCTTGACGGTGCCGAGCTGGTGACCGTGCCGCGCACCGGCCATGCGCCCACCCTGGATGAGCCCGATGCGCTTGCCGCGATCGACCGGTTGCTCGCCAAGGTCGCGCTCGCGCCCGTGTCGGCGTGATCCTGGCCCGCTGACCGGACCGGCGATGTCGCAGCCACCGCACATCCTGCACCTCCATTCCAGCTTCAACCTGGGCGGCAAGGAATCGCGCGCGGTGCGGCTGATGAACGCCTGGGGAGATCGCGCGCGCCACACCATCGTGTCGGGCGTGCCCGATCAGCTCGGCGCGCGCGACGCGATTGCGCCCGGCATCGCCTATGAAATCGCGCAGGATCCGCCACCGCTGACCGGGCGGCCATCGGTTGCGCGTTATGAGGCGATCGCGCGCTACATGCGCCGCTTTGATCTGGTGCTGACCTATAACTGGGGCGCAATAGACGGCGTGATGGCGCGGCGCGTGTTTGGCAAGGCTGTCCCACCGCTGATCCACCACGAAGACGGGTTCAACGCCGATGAAGCCGGCGGGTTGAAAACCGAACGCAACGCCTATCGCCGCCTCGCCCTCGGCGCGGCGCAGGCGCTGGTGGTGCCCTCGCAGACGCTCGAAGCGATCGCGCTTGCCATTTGGAAGCAGCCGCGCAGCCGCGTCCACCGAATCGTCAACGGCATCGACGTTGATCGCTATGCGGCCAAACCCGCCGCGCGCAGTATTCCCGGCTTTCGTCGCAAACCCGGCGAGGTGGTGATAGGCACGCTGGCGGGCCTGCGTGAGGTGAAGGACTTGCCGATGCTCGTTCGCGCGGCAGGGGGCGTATCGGGCCGCATTCAGCTCGTAATCGTGGGGGAGGGCCCCGAGCGCGCCAATATTCAGCAGGCGGCGATGGCAATGGGGCTGGGTGATCGGCTGCACATGCCCGGCTTCATGGCTGATCCCAGCCGCGTCGTCGGGCTGTTCGATATTCTCGCCTTGTCATCCCGCAGCGAACAATTTCCGATTGCGGTGGTGGAGGCGATGGCGGCGGGCGTTGCCGTCACTGGCCCGCCGGTCGGCGACTTGCCGGTGATGGTTTCTGATCTCAACCAGCCGCTTATCTGTCGTTATCATGGGGAGGTCTATCTGCGGGATTCGATCCAGGCACTGGTCAACGATGCCGATCTGCGCACCCGGATCGGGGCAGCCAATCAGGCCAAGGCGCAGGCGGAATATGATGAAAAAACCATGATTTCGGCCTATGCTCGCCTCTATGGCGCCGCAATTGGCGACATCCAGCGCTTCACCTGAGTCGTAATTTGCTCGCAAGCGGCTTACCTTACGGTATAGCAGCAAGATTGAGCAAAACGGAGAGCAGCGTGTTTAAGGGCGTAAAGCCGATTATCTATGGCGGCCACGAAGTATGGCCGCTGGTAGAAGGCGGCAAGGGCGTTGCCGCCACCAACCATGCCAGCGCAGGCGCATGGGCAGCGGCAGGCGGCATCGGCACGGTCTCGGCCGTCAATGCCGACAGCTATGACGCTGAGGGCAAGATCATCCCGCAAATCTACCGCGCGCTCACCCGCCGCGACCGGCATGAGGAACTCGTCCAATATGCCATTGACGGCGCCGTCGAGCAGGTCCGCCGCGCGTTCGAGATTGCCGGCGGCAAGGGCGCGATCAATATCAACGTGTTGTGGGAAATGGGCGGTGCGCAGCGCGTGCTGCACGGCGTGCTGGAACGGACACGCGGCATGGTCGCCGGCGTCACCTGCGGCGCGGGCATGCCCTATAAGCTCTCCGAAATCGCAGCTTCGTATGAGGTCAGCTATCTGCCGATCATCAGCTCGGCGCGCGCTTTCCGCGCGCTGTGGAAGCGGGCTTATTCAAAGGCTTCCGAGTGGTTGTCTGCGGTGGTCTATGAAGATCCTTGGCTGGCGGGCGGGCATAACGGCCTGTCCAATGCCGAAGACCCACGCATCCCGCAGGATCCCTATCCGCGCGTGAAGGCGTTGCGCGAGACGATGCGCGAGGGCGGCATTTCGGATGATGTGCCGATCGTGATGGCCGGCGGCGTCTGGTATCTGCGCGACTGGAGTGACTGGATCGACAATCCGGAGCTGGGCCAGATCGCCTTCCAGTTCGGCACGCGGCCGCTGCTGACCAAGGAAAGCCCGATCCCGCAAGGCTGGAAGGACAAGCTGACCCAGATCGAGGAAGGCGAAGTGCTGCTGCACCGCTTTTCCCCCACCGGCTTTTATTCAAGTGCTGTGCGCAATCCGTTCCTCCGCCATCTTGAGGCGCGGTCGGAGCGGCAAATTCCCTATTCGACCGAAGCAGCGGGCGATCACCAGTTCCAGCTCGATGTTGGCGTACGCGGCAAGAATTTCTGGGTGACCAAGGGCGATCTGCTGCGCGCGCGCGCCTGGTTCGGCGCTGGCTTCACCGATGCGCTGAAGACGCCGGACAATACTTTGGTGTTCGTGACGCCGATCGAAAAGGCCGAAATCCGCAAGGATCAGTCGGATTGCATGGGCTGTCTCAGCCAATGCGCCTTCTCGTCCTGGATGGACACCGAAACCAACTCGACCGGCCGCCTCGCAGATCCGCGGAGCTTTTGCATCCAGAAGACGCTGCAGGACATCGCCCATGGTGGCGATACCGACCAGAACCTGATGTTCGCCGGCCACGGCGCCTATAACTTCAAGAAAGACCCGTTTTATTCGAATGGCTTCGTGCCGACGGTGAAGCAACTGGTGGATCGCATTTTGACGGGGGATTGAGCCCCGTCATCGGGAATCGCACCGGCAGGGCCGGTGTGGCCTGCTCGTCGGCTGCGATCGAATGGCTACCCTGCACCTGGCCAAAACCCGTTGGTGATCCGCGCGACTTGCGGCATGCTCGTCGAGCGGAACCAAGGGGAAATCGATGCGCAGATCATATGCGATCGCAATGAGTTTGTTGCTGGCAACGCCTGTCATGGCCTCGCCGACCGATCCTGCCGCCATCTTTGCCAACAGCACCGCGAAAACGGGGCTGCTCCCGGTTCATATTGATGCCAGTGCCGGGCGAATCCTGCTGACCTTGCCCCCCGCTGGCGCGGACGGCGTATCGGCGCGGTTCCTTTATACGACTGCGCTGCGCACCGGACTGGGCGCCGCACCAACCTTCCTTGATCGCGGCCGGGTGGGCGGCACGCAGATCATTGCGTTCCGCCGGATCGGCAACAAGGTCGCGATCCAGTTTGAAAACCCCCGCTTCCGCGCGACCGGGGCAACGGCGTCCGATCCGCGAGGCAGCATCGATTTCGCAGTGTCGACGGTGTGGATGGGCGATATCGCCGCGACCTTGGCCGATGGCAGCGTGGTCCTTGATATTGCCGATTTCCTGACCGCAGACACGCTGGGCATTGCCAGTTCGCTCAATCAGACCGGCACCACGGTCGCGCCGGGCGATCCGGCACAAGGCGCGGGATCAGGCTTCCGGCTGGATGCCAGGCTGAGTGCGGCGATGGCCGATAGCGTCAAGGTGTTTCCCAACAATATCGAGGTTGATGCGGTCCAGACCTTTGCGTCCGACAATCCGGGCGAGGAGGTGGAGAATATCGCGCCCGATCCGCACCGGGTGAGTTTTACGGTCCATGCCAGCTTCGTGGCGCTGCCACCGCCGGGCTTTGTGCCGCGCACCTTCGACCAGCGGATTGGCGGTTTTCCCACGCAGATAGTCGATTTTGCATCGCCCCTCGGCACAGATGTCGTGCGCGATTTCGCCAATCGTTTTCGGCTGGAGAAGGTAAATCCCGGCCCGGCACCCTCGCCGGTGAAGGCGCCGATCGTTTATTATATCGATACCCGCGCGCCCGAGCCGGTCCGCCAGGCGCTGATCGACGGTGTCAGCTGGTGGGCCAAGGCGTTCGAGGCGGCCGGCTTCGTCGACGCGTTCCAGGTCAAGCCTCTGCCCGCTGATGTCGATCCACTCGACGTCCGCTACAACATCGTCAATTGGGACGATCGCGCGACGCGGGGCTGGTCCTACGGACAGGAGATTGTCGATCCGCGCAATGGGGAGATCGTCAAGGGCATGGTCGTGCTCGGGTCGCTGCGCGCACGGCAGGACATTGAGATATTTCAGAGCCTCGTCGGGGCAGGCGCGCTGAACACAGGCGGGCCGAATGATCCGGTTCGGGTCGCGCTTACCAGGCTGAGGCAGCTTGCGGCGCACGAAGTGGGGCACACGCTCGGCTTTGCGCATAATTTCGCCGCCAGCACGCAGGACCGCGCCTCGGTGATGGATTATCCCGCGCCACGGATCGGGCTGGTCGATGGCAAACCCGATTTGAGCGACGCGTATGGCGTGGGCGTCGGCGCGTGGGACAAGGCGACGGTCAACTGGCTCTATGGCGCGCCGGACCAGACCAGCGCGGATGCGGCGGCGCAGGCCACCGTGGCATCAGGTCTTCGCTATGTGCCCGACGATAATGCCCGTGCGCCTGAAACCGCGCAACACTGGGGCGGGTTGTGGGACGATGGTGCCGATCCGACCGCAGAGCTGACGCGCCTGCTGGCGGTTCG
>JBBQHG010000105.1:0-9120 GCA_038323755.1 Sphingomonadales bacterium | reverse complement strand
TTTGGCTCGCGGCCCATCGCGGACAGGACGCGCTCATATTCCTCAGGGGACAGCCCGTGCTGGGCGACGATTTCAGGCGTGATGGCGCTCATGTGCACGCGCATAGCGGGGTCTAGGCGACGCGTCACCCCCGGTTCGATCTTTGCTCAGCCCCTGAAAATCAACCGAAACCTTGGTTAACATCGAAGTAAGCATAAGTCCAAGTGGCGCGGCCAATCGACAGTGTTATGATAAAGAGATGTAGTTAACTCTCAGCTTAGCAAAACTAATCCATCATAAATGGCGCAAAGATAATTTGGTGACACTTATTTGATATCACTCTCGTAACAAAATTCGAGGGGTGGTTATATGAAACAGCATGTCACCGTAGAAGATGTTTGGGTTCCAAAAAGCGCAGATGCAGCACCGCGCCGCTTCATCAAGCCATTGTCTTTCGTGCCGATGTTTGCGCGGGGAGGCGACACACTCCAGCGCCTGGCCGCAGAAGCGAAGCGTCGCCCGGACGACGCCGGCGCTTTCGAGCGGCTCGGCATTGCCCATGCCAATGCCGGTGACCATGCCCAGGCCACACAGGCGCTTGGCGAGTCGGTTGCGATCGACCCGAACCGGAGCCGTGCCTGGTCAGCGTTGGGCGAAGCGCAGATGCGGGCTGCGGGCGCGGACCAAGGGCCGATCCCCCATGCCGCCCGGCGCTCGTTTGAACGGGCCCTGGCACTCGATCCAGAGGATGTGCGGGCGCAATTCTACCTTGCGCTCGACAAGGATGCGCAAGGCGCGCGGGAGCAGGCGATTGACGACTGGCTCAATCTGCTGCGCGTGGTTTCGCTTGGATCGGGGCCGGAGGAAAAGATCCGCGCGGCCATCCTCGCGTCGCTCAAGCGAGAGATGGATACCGATTGAGACGGGCAGGCGTGGCGCGCACCCCGCCGCCGCGCCCTTCCGAGGCTATCGGTTGTTCGCCGGAACGGCCTGGATCGCCGCACCTGTCGCGTCGGGCAGGCGCACCAGCGGCCAGAGCAATTGCTCGGCGGCGGTGGTCGGCGGGAGGTTCTCGACGCCGTAAAGCGCGGGATAGCGCCGCGTGATCTTGGCAGTGCCGAACAGCATGTCCCACACGAACAGCAGATTGCCGAAATTGCCCTTGTAGTTGGTGATGCCATCATCCGCGTGGCGGCCATGATGCGCGAAATGCGTGGCGGGCGTGGAGATGACGCGCTCGACGACCCACATCAGCGGTGCTGTAAAGCGGTTGCGATAGAGATGCTTGTCCCAGCGCACATCCGAATGCGCGCCGATGATCACCGCCATCTTGACGATGGCATAGCCGGCATAGAGCCAGCCGAGCCCGAGATAGACCAGTACGCCCGAAATCCACAGCGAGGGCATCAGCGCATAGTAGAAGATGTTGTTCCGATAGACGACGCGGACCGACATATATTCGGCATTATGGTGCGGCCGGTGGAGTTTGTAGAGCCAGGGCACGGTGTGGCTGGTGCGGTGCCACCAATATTGCATCATGTCCTCGCACACCAGCAGCAGGGCGAGCTGGCCCAGGACCGGCCAGGCGATGAGCGCATCGCGCGCGCCGGGCGCGGCGAGTTTGGCGAGGGCAAAGCCGCCAGCGATAACGAGCGGCTGGGTGATGGCGATGAGGATGACGGTGCCGATGATCTCGACAATGGCATCCTGCCGGGTCGCGCCGGGCTTGCGGATGAACCCGGCGGTCACCGCTTCGAGCAGAGCAAAGCCGCCATAGACGCCAGCGATCGCGATCAGTTCGATCTTCATCTCGGTTCCTCTCCCGCCGGGCATGCGAGCCCTGCATTATTGCGATAGCCGATTCGGTGGCGCATAAATGCCAAGTTGTTGGCAATTGAGGCGGCGGCGATGACTCCACTGCTCGATTTTGGTGCGCCAAGCCTGGCGTCGCTGCTGCCCGAGGCGGCGATGGCGGCGTTGCGGGCGGTGGCCACGCCGGTGAGCTATCGCGACGGGACGCTGATCCACGCGCGCGGCGATGCGCGGCCGGGGCTGTCGATCGTGCAGAGCGGGGCGGTGCAGATCGGCAATCCGGGCGTCGACGGATCGCTTGTGGTGACATCGGTGCTGGGGCCAGGCCATTGCTTTGGCGAGATGACCTTGTTCGGCAACTTGCCCCGCACGCATGATTCGGTGGCGGTCGGCGAGACGGTGATCGATCAGCTGACGCCGGCGGGCTTCAATGAGGTGAGTGTGGCCCATACGGCCGTCACTCAAGCGATATTGGGGATGATGGCTCGGCGGATCCACGCGCTGCTCGAGTTCAGCGACGATTTGCGCCGCCTGCCGCTGATCGTGCAACTGGCCAAGACACTGCTGCGGATGGCGTCACCGCAGCCTGCCGGCGTGTCTGTCGAGGCGCGTCAGGAACAACTCGCGGCAACGCTGGGCGTGTCGCGCATGGCGATCAGCACGGCGCTGGAACGGCTGGAGCGCGAGGGGTTCGTCAGGCGCGGCTATGGGCGGGTGATGATCGCCGATGCCACCGGGCTGCGTTCCTTTGTCGAGGCGCGCACGATGCTCGCGCCGATCGGTGCTCGATATTAGCCGGCGACCGGTCCGGCGACCGGTCCGGCGATCAGCCAGCGAGCGGCCAGCGTGCCCGCCAGGGCGCCCGCCAGCTGCGCGAGGATGAAGCCCGGCGCGTCGACCGGGCGGATGCCGGCAAAGCTGTCCGTCATGGCGCGGGCAAGGGTGATGGCGGGGTTGGCAAAGCTCGTCGAGGACGTGAACCAATAGCCAGCGACGATCCACAGGGCGACGAGCGCAGGGACGGCGGCGGGCTTTTGCCGACTGCCGACCACGATGGTGAACAACAGGCCAAAGGTGGCGACGACCTCACCGATCCATTGGCCGATGCCGGTGCGGGGCTTGATGCCTGTTTGCAGGATCGTCATGTCGAACATGGCGTGGACGATGAAGACGCCGATGATGCCGCCAATCAACTGCGCGGCGATAAAGGGCAGCCAATCGCGGCGGGCGCCGAGCATCAGCGTCACCGCCGGATTGAAATGCGCGCCCGAAATTGGCCCAAGCAGGGTGATGAGGACATAGAGCACCGCCCCGGTCGCGCCGGTATTGCCGAGCAGGGCAATGGCATCGTTACCGCCCGCCAGCCGCTGGGCCATGACGCCGGAGCCGACGACCGTGGCGAACAGGATGAGCGAGCCGATGAATTCGGCGGCCAGCGCGCGGGTGCCTGCTGCGCTCACAAAATCTCGTGCACGGTCTCGGGCGGGCGGCACAGGCGGACTCCCCTGTCACTCTCAACCAACGGGCGCTGGATGAGAACCGGATGCGCCATCATCGCATCGAGGATGGTCGATTCGTCGGCGTCCTTTAACCCCAGCGCGGCGACGAGCTCAGCGGCGGGAGAATTGGTCGTGCGCATCCCCTGCCGATGCGTGAGCCCGGCGTCGCGGTGCAGCTGGACGAGCTTGTCGCGGGTCGGCGGGGTTTTGAGATACTCGATCACGGTCAGATCAACCCCGGGGGCCTCCTGCAGGATGGCGAGCGTGTTGCGCGAGGTGCCGCAGGCGGGATTGTGCCAGATCGTCGCCTTCATCAGTTGCACCCGCAGGCGGTTTTGGCCGTCAGCGCGTCGATGGTCGCGGACGTGCCATATGTCGTTGCTTCGCCCTCGGTCAGGAAGGTTTCCCAGACCACGCCTTGCGGATCGGTGATCCAGCTTTTTTCGGACCTGGCATAGCAGCAGGTCGTCTTGCCCTCTTCGACCACCGGCGCATCGGCCTTTTCCAGGCGGGCATAGACCTCAGCCAGTTCACCGGCATCTTCGACCTGAATACCGAGATGCTCGACCCCGGCCGCGGCCCCCCGCATCGAGATCGCGAAATTGACGCGCGGATCATCGAGCATCCATTTGGCGTAATCGGGCTTGGTCACACTCGGTTCGGTCGCGAACAGGGCGGAATAAAAACCGATCGAGCGATCGAGATCATCCACAGCGACATGGACATGCAGGCGCTTCATGCGACGTTCCTTTCTGTTGTAGGCGCGGCGATTGCGTCGGGCGTGCAGCTGGCGCCGCCGCAGCAATTGTCCGTCAGATAGCCGACAAGCGCGTTCATCGCGGCGAAATCAGCTGCGTAGATGAGCGAGCGACCCGCGCGACGGCGGGTGATGAGCGTTGATCGCTCGAGCTGGCTGAGGTGGAAGGACAAGGATGAAGCCGGCACATCGAGCCGACTGGCGAGCACGCCCGCCGCCAGGCCATCCGGCCCGGCTTCGACCAGCGCGCGAAACGCGGCCAGCCGGTGCGGTTGGGCAAGGGCGCCGAGCGCGGTGATGATCTCGCTGGAAGTGTTCATTTCGATATTTCCACTATTATCGAAATGAAGGACGGCGTCAAGTCGGGTCAGCTGGCCTTGCTCATGCGGCCACGCGCCATCCACCAGGCGATGAGGGCCAGCAGCGTATAGGCAAACAGGCCGAGCGGGGCCAACGACGCGGGTGGCGGATCGACAATGCCGGTGGGCTGCGGGGCGAACCAGTTATACGCCTGCAGCCCCGCCATCGCCAAGGCGAGCAGCCAGGGCCCGAGCCGCCCCGCCGCACCGATCGACCGGGTATGGCGAAGGTACCAGGCAAGCCCGCCAAAAGCGAAGAACAGCTCCAGCGGCATTTCGACCAGCGGATCATTCCACAGGCCAAGGCCGAAGCGGGGCGGCGCGCCGGCCAGGGTGAGATCCTGGGTGTGCACCAGCAAATCCACCAACCAATGCGACAGCACGACGGTTGCCGCGATCATGGCGGCGGCCCAGCGGCGCGTGGCCGCCAGCAGGAGGATGCCAAAGCCGACACTCCATGCGAGGGCGCCGACCAGTGAGTGCGTCAACGGCATATCGTAAAGGTCCATCGGGCTCATGACGGTGGTGCCGGGCACCAGCCGCATATGTTCGACCCCCAGAAGGACGAAGCCGAAAAAGCCGAAATCGATCAACTGGGCGGCCACGAACAGCGTGCCCAAACGCGGCGCCCTGGGCGCCGTGGCAGCGATGAACGATGCCCCGTAATGGCCGATGAACATGCGATGTCTCCCGCCTATTTTGTGGGTGGCAATGCCTTTGTTTCGATGAAGCGATAGGCGTCTGCCGCGCTTTCGTCCGCGCGTTCCTCCATCGGGATATGACCGGTCTTGGGATAGACGATCAGCTGGCTGCCGGGGATATGCGCCGCGAGCCATTTGCCCGACGAGACAGGGATCAACGCGTCATTCTCGCCCCATAGGATGAGGGTTGGCGTGGCGATGCGCGCGAGTTTTTCAGGCGTGGCGTAATCCGGCGCGGTCGAGAAACGATCAATCGTCGCGGTGCGATTGCCGGGATAGCGGAGCAGCTCCCAATAGCGATCGATCTGTGCGTTTGTCGCCAGTCGCTTGTCATAAAACGCACCTGGCAGCGACTGCGCGATCAAGTCACGCGGGGTGATCATCGCCGCCAGATTGCGGATGACGGGCGTCCTGGCGATGCGGAAGGCGAGCGGGGGTGACTGGTTGCCGGGTTCGGGCTGGCCCGATGCATCGACGAGGATCAGGCCGGTGAGATGTTCAGGATAGGACAGCGCATAATGCCAGGCGACACCGCCGCCCATGGAATTGCCGGCGAGCACAATGTGATCGACGCCGAGCTTGGCGCGGACCTTTTCGACGACATCGACAAAGGCGGCCGAGCTGTAATTGCGCGCGGGGCTGGGGCCGGTGAGGCCGTGACCGGGCAGGTCGAACCGGATGATCCGGTAACGCTTGCCGAGCCGCGCGGCCCAGGCGTCCCAGGTATGGAGATCGGCATTGGAGCCGTGGACCAGCATCAGCACCGGTGCGCTGCGCCCGCCGGTATCGCGCAGATGCACCGTCAGCCCGCCGCCGAGATCAACGAACTGCGAGGGCGGCGCGCCATATTTGGCACGCATCGCGGCAGGATCGGTATCGGGCGTGCGGTAATAGATGAAGGCGGCGGACGCCACCATCAGCAGGACCAGCAGCAGCCAGCCGAGAAATTTGCGCATCAGTCTATATGCCCCCAATTATTGCCCATCATGGCCCTGCGATCGGTCATCTGACCGCCGGCGTCTTCAGATATTTGTCGAACCACGCCACCGTGCGCTCGAGCGAATCAAGCTGGTTCTCGCGCTTGCGGAAGCCATGCCCCTCGGCGGGGTAAAAGATCGTCTCGACGATATTGCCCTTGGCCTTCAGGATGTCGTTGACCTCCTGCGCCTGGCCGCGCGGGACGCGGATGTCGTTTTCGCCCTGGATGGTGAGCAGGGGCGCCTTGGCAGCATTGATATAGGTAAGCGGCGAGACGGCGTCATAGACCTTGGGGTCGGCATCGGGCGTGCCGATCAGGCTGCGCTGATAGGCTTTGAGCACCTCGTCCTGATCGCGGTACATTGTCCGCCAGTTGATAATGCCGAACCACTGGACGGCGGCGGCGAATTCATCTGGCGCGCGGCCGATGGCCATCAGCGTCATGAACCCGCCATATGACCCGCCGAAGATGCCGACGCGCTTTGCATCGACATAGCCCGAGGCGACGAGAAACTGTTTGGCGGCGATCACATCCTTCAGGTCGCCGCCGCCGAGATCCTTGAAATTGGCGGCCTGAAACGCCTTGCCATAGCCGGTCGAGCCGCGGAAATTGGGCTGGATGGTGATGTAGCCGCGGCTGGCAAAGGCAGCGGCATAGCGGCTGAAGCCATCGACAGCCTGGCTGGTGGGCCCGCCATGCGGCAGGACGATGGCCGGATTGGTGCCGTCGCGCTTCAGATTATAGGGCATCGTCACGACGGCGCTGATCAGCGTGCCGTCGAAGCTTTTGTACACAATCTCGGTCGATCGCGGCAGGCTGACCGGGCTGAGGCTTGCCATGGCCAGCTGGGTGGCGGGACGCGACTGCCCGGTGACCATATCGAACAGCGTGAGGTCGCTGGGTGAATCGGCACCCGAGTGGCTGACCATCATCAACCGGCCATCGGGCGACAGCGGCTCGCCACCGACAAAGCCGTTGACGCCGGGCGGCAGCGCGAGCGGGGTTTCCGCCATCGTCGCCAGGTCGACCGTCGACAGCGACGTCCGCGTATCAGCGGCGGTGCGCACGATCATTGCCTTGCCGTCACGGGTGAAGACGCCGCTTGTCTGCTCCCATGGCGTGGGTTTCAGCCAGCGCCAGCCTTTGGTGGCGGTGCTGTAGAGGCCGGCATGCAACTGCCCCGTGCCGTCATTGCTGGTGACGGCGATGGTTGCGCCGTCAGCAGTGGCATCGCTGGCGGAGAAAACGGTATCGGGCTTTCCCAGCAGGCGCACGGCCTTGCCATCGGCGACATCGACGCGCCAGACTTCGCCGACCACGCCGTCGACGCGGTCGCGATTGGCGATCAGCGCGCGGCCGCCGTCAATCCAGGCGACGGGGCTCCAGCCATATTGCGGGTCTGCCTCTGCGGTCAGCCCGCGAAGCATGCCGTCTGCATCCATGACCGCGAGGTTGGACTGGCCCTGCGACTTCAACTTGGTGACCAGCGCGATCATGCCGCCCGAGGGCGCCACCAGCATCGTGCCCTCCTGCCGGTCGGGCGTGTTGGTCAGGTTGACGACTGCGCCACCGCTGGTCGGCACGCGGTAGATGTCGGTATATTCGTTGCCGCCCTTGTCCTGCTCGAAATACACCCATTTGCCATCGGGCGAGGTGACGAGGCCGCTTTGCGACTCTTCCGATTGGGTGAGCTGGATTGGCCAGCTGCCCGCGGTATCGGTGCGCCATATATTGGTGCGACCCGTCAGATTGGTGGCGATGAAGATCGCCTTGCCATCGGCGCTCCACGCCGCGCCGCCGAGCGAACGGGTGGTGCCGATGTCCTCGACCGGAACCGAGGCTGCCGCCTGATTTTCAGGCGATGACAGGCTTTTGGGATCAGTGACCGGGCGGGTGGGAGATTTGATCTGTGCCCCGACTGGGGCGCCAACCAGCAGCAGCGCGGCAAGCGTTAGGGTCCGCATCGATTCTCTCCCGATATCGTTCAGCAGCAGTCTGCCCCACTGTCGTCGGCTTGGGAAGCAGCGCGACCCCGGCGCATTGCCGCGCACTCCATCAAGTCTCCACAAAAGCTGCGCCGCACCGTAATGATCGATCGGCATGCTCGTCTGCCTGATGGAATTGCAAGGCTATCTCAATGGAAAATGCGCTCATCCTTGTGGCGGAAGACGACCATGACATCGCACAAATATTGTGCGCCTATCTCGACCGCGATGGCTTTCGCACCGTTCACGCCAGCGATGGTGACCTGGCGCTGATGCACCACCGCATGCTGCGGCCCGACCTGGTGCTGCTCGACGTCAACATGCCCAAGCAGGACGGGTTTGACGTGCTGGCCGAAATTCGTCGACGCGGGGCGACGCCTGTCATCATGGCCACTGCCCGGGCGGAGGACCTGGATAAGCTGCTCGCCCTGCGGATCGGCGCAGACGATTATGTCGTGAAGCCATTCAACCCGCTTGAGGTGATTGCCCGCGTCAAGGCCGTGCTGCGCCGCGCGCACGGCAGCGATGGGGAGGCGAAGCTGCTTCGCTGGGGCCCGATCGAAATTGACGGCGATGCCTATTGCGTCAGGGTCGATACCGAACAGGGCCCGGTCGTCCTGGATCTGACGCTGACCGAATATCGCCTGCTCGCGCATATGGCGCGCGCACCGGCGCGGGTGTTTTCGCGCGCTGACCTGCTCGATGCCTGTCTGCCAGCGGGTGATGCGCTGGAGCGCACCGTCGACAGCCATATCAGCAAGCTGCGGCGCAAGCTTGAGGCGGCAGGCGCAGCGGGCCTGTGCGAAGGCGTGCGCGGGGTCGGCTACCGGCTCGCCAATATATGACGCGGTTTCGCTTGCCGGGTTGGCGGCGGCCGCTGAGCCTGTCGCTGCAGCTGGCGACGATTCTGGCGATCAGCATTATCATGTGCGCGATCCTGATCATCATCGCGACGCAGGTCTTCGACTATTTCGAGCAATTACGGATCGTCAACAGTCTGCCACCAGCCGCCAGGCGGGCAGGGGAGGCAATACTCGCCGGACGGGACC
>JBBQHG010000104.1:0-9121 GCA_038323755.1 Sphingomonadales bacterium | reverse complement strand
ATGGTGGCGCATCACCGGCTGCTCTATGCCGATCTCGCCGATCCGGTCGCGCTGCTGCGGCGCGGCGCGGGCGGCGGGCAGCTTTCCAACTACTGGACCTATGCCGAATCGGTTGGGCAGGGCGATGGCGAGCAGGTCGCGGCCTATTCCGGGCTGATGGCGGCGTCGCAGCCGCTGATCGCGACTCACGTGATCGACAGCTACCCGTTCAACAGACATCGGCGGATGCTGGATGTCGGCGGCGGACAGGGCGCGTTTGTCGCGGCCGTGGCGGCGCGGGTCCCGGCAATAGAACTCGCGCTGTTCGATCTGCCTGCCGTGGGGCTGCGGGCGCGGGCGGCGCTCGATGCTGCGGGCTATGGTCCGCGGGTGGCCATCCACGGCGGCAGCTTCCTGAGCGACCCGCTGCCCGAAGGGTATGATCTGATCACGTTGATCCGCGTGCTGCACGACCATGACGATGCACCGGCAATGCAATTGCTGCGCAACATTCACGCCGCGCTGCCGCCGGGCGGACGGCTGCTGATCGCCGAGCCGATGGCCGAAACGACCGGCGCGGAGGCCGCAGGCGATGGCTATTTCGGCATGTATCTGTGGGCGATGGGATCGGGCCGGCCGCGCAGCATGGAAGAGATTGCCAACATGCTGCGCGCAGCCGGTTTTGCGCGCACGCAGCGCGTGCCGACGCCGCTGCCACTCACCGTCAGTGCGATTGCAGCGGCAAAGCAATAGCCAACCGTCCAGAACAGTTGACATTCAAAAGTGTCCATATAGGATGACACACACGGCAAAGAGTCCCGTTTGGGGACCGGCGCCAGGGGAGCAAGCAGTGGAAACGCTGGCAGTCATATTGGAGGCACCCGAAGCGCTTTCGCTGCGCCCGATGACGCTAAACCCCATGGGGCCAGGCGAAATTCTGGTGGAAGTGGCGTGGAGCGGCATCAGTTCCGGCACCGAAAAGTTGCTCTGGTCCGGCCGGATGCCGAGCTTTCCCGGCATGGGTTATCCGCTCGTCCCTGGCTATGAGTCGGTGGGGCGCGTGGTTGATGCGGGAGCCGAAGCACGGTCGCGGATTGGTGAATGGGTGTTTGTGCCCGGAGCCAATTGCTACACCCATGCTCGCGGGCTTTTTGGCGGCACAGCGCGGCGGGTGATTCTGCCCGCAGCGCGCGCCATGCCGGTTGATGAGTCGCTGGGCGAATCGGGCATTTTAATCGCGCTGGCTGCAACCGCGCATCACGCCATCGTCGGTGGGTCGCTGCCCGAATTGATCGTCGGCCACGGAATCCTTGGCCGGTTGATCGCGCGCATCACCATTGCCCTTGGGGCACCGGTACCGGTCGTGTGGGAAACCGCATCGGAGCGGCGGCACGGCGATTTCGGTTATCCGGTGATCGACCCTGCCAATGACGAGTGCAAAAGCTACCGCACCATTTGCGACGCAAGCGGCGCGGGGAATATTCTCGACACGCTGATCGGGCGGCTGGCAAAGGGCGGCGAGGTCGTGCTGGCCGGTTTCTACGACAAATTGAGCTTCACCTTTCCGCCCGCCTTCATGCGCGAGGCGCGGCTGCGGATTGCCGCTGAATTCACGATCGACGACCTGCGCGCCACAGCCGCGCTGGTCGATTCGGGCAAGCTGAGCCTGAAGGGGCTGATCAGCCATGTCCGCCCCGCCGGAGAGGCAGCCGAAGCGTATCCGGCTGCCTTTGGCGACCCCCAATGCCTGAAAATGGTGCTCGACTGGAGAAGCGAATGACCCTCCTTAATCATGGGCTCGATGTCGAAGCCCTGCGCGATGAAGCGTCGCAGGAGCCCGATCCGGTCCACACTGGCGAAGTGACCAAGGAAACGCAGATCATCGCGATCTATGGCAAGGGTGGTTCGGGCAAGTCGTTTGCGCTCGCCAATCTCAGCTACATGATGGCGCAGCAGGGCAAGCGCGTGCTGCTGATCGGTTGCGATCCCAAGAGTGACACGACGAGCCTGTTGTTCGGCGGCAAATCCACCCCGACGATCATCGAGACGAGCTCGGCCAAAAAGCTGGCCGGCGAAGAGATCGGCATCGAGGATGTCTGCTTCCAGCGCGACGGCGTGTTCGCGATGGAGCTTGGCGGGCCCGAGGTCGGCCGCGGTTGCGGCGGGCGCGGCATCATCCATGGCTTCGAGACGCTGGAGAAGCTCGGCTTCCACGAATGGGGCTTCGACTATGTCCTGCTCGATTTCCTCGGCGACGTGGTGTGCGGCGGGTTCGGCCTGCCGATCGCGCGCGACATGTGCCAGAAGGTGATCGTCGTCGCATCGAACGACCTGCAATCGCTTTATGTTGCCAATAACGTCTGCAAGGCAGTCGAATATTTCCGCAAGATGGGCGGCAATGTCGGCGTGGCGGGCATGATCCTCAACAAGGATGACGGTACCGGCGAGGCCAATGCCTTTGCCGAAGCGGTCGGCATTCCCGTGCTCTGCGCGATCCCAGCGAACGAGGATATTCGCAAGAAGAGCGCCAATTACCAGATCATCGGCAAGCCCGGTGGCCAATGGGCGAGCCTGTTCGAGGAGCTGGCCGTCAATGTGGCGGAAGCGCCGCCGCTGCGCCCCGCGCCGCTCGACCAGGATGGCTTGCTCAACCTGTTCAGCGCCGATGTGACGGGCGCCGATTTCACGCTGAAGCCAGCGACTCAGGCGGACATGCGCGGTGTCGACTTCGTCGTGAAGCCATCCCTCGAAGTTGTTTACGACGCGGTTTGACGGTGGATCTGGAAACCCCTTCCCGCGAGACCGATCGCATCGACCTCAGCGCTCCAGAGGCGCAAGGGTCCGGCTGCCATGCCGGGGCCGAGACGATGCATGAGGCGGCCTCCAAGGCCGGCAAGAGCGAGATTCTCGAGCGCTATGCCGCGGACTATCCCAAGGGGCCGCATGATCAGCCACAATCGATGTGCCCGGCGTTCGGCTCGCTCCGCGTGGGGCTGCGGATGCGCCGCACCGCGACGGTGCTCTCGGGGTCTGCCTGCTGCGTTTACGGGCTGACCTTCACCTCGCACTTTTATGGTGCGCGGCGGACCGTGGGCTATGTGCCATTCTCGTCCGAGACGCTGGTCACCGGCAAGCTGTTCGAGGATATCCGCGACGCGGTCCATGATCTGGCCGATCCAAAGCTTTACGATACGATCATCGTCACCAATCTCTGCGTGCCGACCGCGTCGGGCGTGCCGCTGCAGCTGCTGCCCGACCAGATCAACGGCGTGCGCGTGATCGGCATCGATGTCCCCGGCTTTGGCGTGCCGACACATGCCGAGGCAAAGGACGTGCTGGCGGGTGCCATGCTCAATTATGCGCGCAAGGAGGCCGAGCAGGGCCCGGTTGCCGCGCCCAAGGAACGACCGGACCGGCCGACGGTGACTCTCCTGGGTGAGATGTTCCCGGCCGACCCGCCAGGCATCGGCTTGATGCTGGAGCCTCTGGGCCTTGCGGCAGGCCCGGTCGTACCGACACGCGAATGGCGTGAGCTTTACTCGGCGCTCGATTGCGCGGTCGTTGCGGCGATCCACCCTTTTTATACCGCCAGCGTGCGCGAGTTCGTCGCGGCCGGGCGCAGCGTTGTCGGCTCGGCACCCGTGGGCCGCGACGGCACCGCCGCCTGGCTCGACGCGATCGGTAAGGCCTGCGGCATCGCGCAGGACAAGGTCGACGCATCGAAGAACAAGTTCCTGCCAGCGATTGCAGGCGCGCTCGCGGCGCGGCCGATCAAGGGCCGGATCACGGTTTCGGGCTATGAGGGTTCCGAGTTGCTGGTGGCGCGGTTGCTGATCGAAAGCGGCGCGGACGTGCCCTATGTCGGCACCGCCTGCCCGCGTACCGCGTGGTCCGATCCCGACCGGGAATGGCTGGAGGCGCATGGCACGCGGGTGCAATATCGCGCGAGCCTGGAGCAGGATATCGCGGCGGTCGAGGAATATGGCCCTGATCTCGCAATCGGCACCACGCCCGTCGTGCAGCATGCCAAGCAGAAATCGATCCCGGCGCTGTATTTTACCAACCTGATCTCGGCCCGTCCGCTGATGGGGCCGGCGGGCGCTGGCAGCCTGGCGATGGTCGTCAATGCCGCGATGGCCAACCAGGCGCGGATGGACAAGATGAGCGCTTTTTTCGAAGGCGTCGGCACGGGTCATACCGCCGGAATCTGGGAAAAGACGCCGGAGGATCGCCCCGAGTTCAAGGCGAAATACGCTGCCAAGCGCATCGCGATGGCCAAGGCCGAGGAGCATATCGGCACATGATGGGCCTCAACTCAGTCCTCCCCGCGACGGGGAGGTGGCGCGAAGCGCCGGAGGGGGTTCTCCTCTTCGCGCAGCGTTTGCGGCCCGCCGCCTCCACCATGCTGTGCATGGTCCCCCTCCCCGTAAACGGGGAGGAATTATGACGCTCGTCCTCGACCATGACAGGGCAGGCGGCTATTGGGGGGCGGTCTACGCCTTCACTGCGATCAAGGGATTGCAGGTCATCATCGATGGCCCGGTCGGCTGCGAGAATCTGCCGGTCACCTCGGTGCTGCATTATACCGACGGTTTGCCACCGCATGAATTGCCGATCGTCGTGACCGGGCTCGGCGAGCAAGAGCTTGGCCGCGACGGGACCGAAGGCGCGATGAAGCGGGCATGGGCAACGCTTGATCCCGATCTGCCCGCCGTGGTGGTGACGGGCTCTATCGCCGAGATGATCGGTGGTGGCGTGACGCCCGAGGGCACCAATATCCAACGTTTTCTGCCGCGCACGATCGACGAGGATCAGTGGCAATCGGGTGACCGCGCGCTGACCTGGCTGTGGACGCAGTTCGGCCCCAAGAAAGTGCCGACCCTGAAGGAACTGCGCGAGGGTGAGAAGCCGCGCGTCAACATCATCGGGCCGATGTACGGCACCTTCAACATGCCAAGCGACCTCGCCGAAATCCGGCGGCTGGTCGAGGGTATCGGTGCGCAGATCAACATGGTCTTCCCGCTCGGCAGCCATCTGGCCGACGTCAAGAAGCTCGCCAATGCGCATGTAAATGTGTGCATGTACCGCGAATTCGGGCGTGGGCTGTGCGAGGCGCTCGAGCGGCCTTTCTTGCAAGCGCCAATCGGGCTGGAGAGCACGACCTTGTTCCTGCGCAAGTTGGGCGAGCTGACGGGATTGGACCCCGAGCCGTTCATCGAACAGGAAAAGCACACGACGATCAAGCCGCTCTGGGACTTGTGGCGCTCCGTCACGCAGGATTTCTTCGCGACCGCGAGCTTTGCCGTCGTGGCGACGGAAACCTATGAGCGCGGCATCCGCAATTTCCTCGAAAACGACATGGGGTTGCCCTGCAACTTCTCGTTCCGGCGGACGGCAGGGGTGAAGCCCGACAATGCCGCGGTGCTGGAGTCGATCCGCACCAACCCGCCGCTGATCATGTTCGGCAGCTATAACGAACGCATGTATCTCGCCGAGACGGGCGCGCGCAGCATCTATGTGCCCGTGTCGTTCCCCGGCGCGGCGATCCGCCGTCATACCGGCACGCCCTATATGGGCTATTCGGGTGCGACGTACCTGATCCAGGAAGTGTGCAACGCGCTGTTCGATGCGCTGTTCAACATCATTCCGCTGGCAGCGCAGCTCGACCAGGTCGAGGCGACGCCGGCGCGGATGGAACGTGAACTTATGTGGGAAGACGAGGCCAAGGTCGAGCTTGACGCGGTTGTCGAGCGCGAACCGGTGCTGGTGCGCATTTCCGCTGCCAAGCGCATTCGCGATGCCGCCGAGCGCGGCGCGCGCCGCGCGGGCGAGGCCAAGGTCACTGCCGAGCGCCTTACGCTCGCCATCAACGAAAGCCGGAGCGCATGAGCGCCCCCGCCATCCAATTTCCGCTGCATGCGGATCACCAGATCTTCGTGGCGTTTCGCGCTGCGTGGATGCCGTCGGGGGACGCGTGCCGCGCGCCTGATCTCGTCGGGTCGAACGAAGATGAAGGAACGAACGTATGAGCGACGATAGAATGGGGCCGGGCACATACCTGACGCCCGACGAAGCGAAGGAATTCCACAAGCTGTTCGTGGTCAGCATGGGGTTCTTCACCATTGTGGCCATCATTGCCCACTTCCTCGTGTGGCAGTGGCGTCCATGGTTCCCGGGCACAGACGGCTATAAAAATGCCGCGGCGCTCGTGCAGCCAGCGCCGATCCACTCGGCCAGCGTATAAAAAGGAGAATATGCCATGTGGAGAATGTGGGTAACTTTTGATCCGCGCAGGGTCCTGACGGCGTTGGCAGTGTTTCTGTTCACGCTTGCGATTCTGATTCACTTCATCCTGCTGAGCACCAATCGCTATAATTGGCTCGAAGCACCCAATCCGCCTGCAGCGACGGCCGCAGCGGCAGTGACCCCGGCAGCGCCGGCGTCCTGACCCTACGTGTGGTGGCAACCCGGTTGTCACCAAGTTGACAATCGGGGCGGACGTGACCTGTTGGCGTGACAAGCGCCCAGGTCCGTCCAGTCCTCGATTGATATAATTCATGCCATCCCGCCGCTGACCGACGGGTGAAGGAGCTGTTCCATGGCACTCTTGAGCTTTGAGCGGAAATATCGGGTAAGGGGGGGCACGCTGATTGGCGGTGACCTGTTCGATTTCTGGATCGGCCCCTTTTATGTCGGTTTTTTCGGCGTCACGACGGCGTTCTTCGCCGGGCTTGGCACTGCACTTATCCTCTACGGCGCGTCTCTGGGACCAACCTGGAACCCGTGGCTGATCAGCATTGCACCGCCTGACATTAGTTATGGCCTTGGTCTTGCCCCGCTGAAGGCGGGCGGGCTGTGGCAGATCATCACGGTCTGCGCGATCGGAGCGTTCAGCTCCTGGGCGCTGCGCGAGGTGGAAATCTGCCGAAAGCTGGGCATGGGATATCACGTCCCGATCGCCTTCGGCTTTGCCATCTTCGCCTATGTCAGCCTGGTCGTTATCCGGCCGATGCTGCTGGGGGCATGGGGCTTCGGCTTCCCCTACGGCATCTTCAGCCACCTCGATTGGGTGTCGAACACCGGCTATCAATATCTGCACTTCCACTACAACCCGGCGCACATGATCGCGGTCAGCTTCTTCTTCACGACGACGCTGGCACTCGCGCTGCATGGTGGCCTGGTGCTATCTGCGGTGAACCCGCAAAGGGTGAAGACGTAAAGTCGCCCGAATATGAAGACGCCTTTTTCCGCGATACGATCGGTTACTCGGTTGGCACGCTCGGCATTCACCGTGTCGGCTTGTTCCTCGCGCTTTCGGCGGCCTTCTGGAGCGCTATCTGCATCATCATCAGTGGCCCGCTATGGACGCGCGGCTGGCCTGAATGGTGGACGTGGTGGCTCAATCTGCCGATCTGGGCCTGAGGGGAGCACGCAACATGGCAACCTACCAAAATATCTTTACGCAGGTGCAGTTGCGCGGCGTGCCCGAAATGGGCCCGCCCACCAACGACCCCCGCGAAGTCCGCATCAAACCAGGCGGCTTCAGCTGGCTGATGGGCAAGATCGGCAATGCGCAGATCGGCCCCATCTATCTGGGCTGGCTCGGCACCTTGTCGCTTGTCTTCGGGCTGATCGCTTTCGAGATCATCGGGCTGAACATGCTCGCCTCGGTGGGCTGGAACCCCATTCAGTTCGTGCGTCAGCTGTTCTGGCTGTCGCTTGAGCCGCCGGCGCCGAAATATGGCTTCCGCGCGATGGTGCCGCTGGCTGAGGGCGGTTGGTTCATCATGACCGGCTTCTTCTTCAGCGCTTCGGTACTGCTGTGGTGGCTGCGCACGCACCGCCGGGCAGTGGCGCTGGGCATGGGCACGCATGTGTCCTGGGCGTTCCTGAGCGCGATCTGGCTGATGCTCGTCCTTGGCTTTATCCGGCCGATGCTGATGGGTAGCTGGTCAGAGGCGGTGCCTTACGGCATCTTCCCGCATCTCGACTGGACCGCGGCTTTCTCGATCCGCTACGGCAATTTGTTCTACAACCCCTTCCACGCGCTCTCCATCGCCTTCCTGTACGGATCGACGCTGCTGTTCGCGATGCACGGGGCGACCATCCTGGCCGTTGGTCGGTATGGCGGCGAGCGTGAAATCGAGCAAATTACCGATCGTGGTACCGCATCCGAACGCGCCGCCCTGTTCTGGCGCTGGACGATGGGGTTCAACGCCACGATGGAATCGATCCACCGCTGGGCCTGGTGGTTTGCGGTGCTGACGACGCTTACGGGCGGCATCGGCATCCTGCTGACGGGCACTGTCGTCGATAACTGGTATCTATGGGCGCAACAGCATGGCTATGCGCCAAGCTACCCCTCGACCGGCGTCATCGATCCAGCAACTCTGCCGGGAGCACCGCAATGATCCGCGTCGCCACCATCACCAAATTGATCGTTGCCGGGTCGGCCATGCTGGCTTTGTCAGCGTGCGAATTCGGGCACAAGAAGATCGAGCAAACCGGCTATCGTGGCACCGGGGGTGACCAGATCATCGCCGCCAAGCGATTGGTTAGTCAGCCCGTGCCACCACCGCCCTATGCAACGCCTGACGACAGTGGGCCACGCGCAAGCGAGACCTATCAAAACGTCAAGGTTCTGGGGAATGTCAGCACCGAGCGGTTCAACCATCTGATGGCGTCGATCACGACCTGGATCGCGCCGCCGGAGCAGGGCTGCAATTATTGCCACAACCCGAACAACATGGCGTCCGACGAGCTCTACACCAAGGTCGTCGCACGCCGCATGTTGCAGATGACGATCAACCTCAACCAGAACTGGAAGCCGCACGTCAAACAGACGGGCGTCACCTGCTACACCTGCCATGGTGGCAATGTGATCCCCAAAAATGTCTGGGCGATGGTGGATGATCCTGCCGGTGGCCCGGTGCGGTTGATGAGCAACAAGCATGGGCAGGACACGCCCGTGGCAAGCGTTGCCTATAGTTCACTGCCCTATGATCCGTTCACCACCTATCTTGGTGCCAACAACAAGATCCGCGTGCAGGGCACGACCCCGCTGCGCGGGCCAATGCCGGGCGCATCGATCGCCAAGACCGAGAAAACCTATGGCCTGATGATGCATATGTCGTCGGCGCTG
>JBBQHG010000103.1:0-9149 GCA_038323755.1 Sphingomonadales bacterium | reverse complement strand
GGTTGCTGATCGTTTTCGCCACGCACGACGTGATTGCGTTCGAGGCAGGACATGGGCGCGGCGCCACCTTTGCAGCGATTGTCGCCATCGGGTTGTTCGCGCTGGGGCGGCGGGTGCCGTTTGCGATTGTGCTGGCAGGCGCGCTGGTGATCTTTGGCGGCTTTGAGGCGGCGATGATCAGTTGGCAGGGCGATGCCCGCACGCGCAGCTATTTCGGCATCTATACCATCAACGGCAATGCCAAGGTGCGCCAGCTATCGCACGGCACGACGGTGCACGGGATGCAGTTGACCGGATCAGCCGCACGCGAGCGGACGCCGACGACCTATTATGTGCCGGGCGCCGGGATTGGCCGGGCGATGCGCGCGACCGATGCGCTGTTTGGCCCGCATGCGCGGATCGGCGTGGTCGGGCTGGGGGCGGGGACGCTGGCTTGCTATGCGCGTGCCGGGCAGGCGTGGCGCTTTTACGAGATTGACCCGGCAATTGCCCGTATCGCGCGCGACACCGGGCAGTTCAGCTTTTTGCGGCGATGCTTGCCGGACGCCGAGATCGTTATCGGCGATGCGCGGATCAATCTGACGGCGGCGCGACCGGCTGCGCTCGACCTGCTCGCGCTTGATGCATTTTCCTCAGATTCGGTGCCGATGCATTTGATGACTCGCGAAGCCTTTGCCAGCTATGGCCGCGCGCTGGCGCCGGAAGGGCTGCTGCTGGTGCATATTTCCAACCGCTTCCTCGATCTGGAGCCGGTTGTCGCTGCTGCGGCGGATGCGGGCGGGTGGAAGGCTGTGAAGCTGCTTTACCTGCCGGGTCCAAAGCCGCGCGAGGGAGAGACCGTATCGGCTTGGGTTGCCTTGTCGCGCAGCGCCGCTTCGATCGACCGGTTGAGGGCACGGGGTGGGCCGTGGCAGCCGCTGGTGCGCCGACCAGGCTTTACGCCGTGGACTGATGATTATTCCACGATCCTGCCGCTGCTGAAATAGCCTGGAGTCGATTGTGGTCAGGTTGACCCGGCAGGTACGCATGCGCAAGCAGGCGGCCAGGGCCGCAAAGGACAAACGCGATCAGCCCTGCGGCAATTGCTTCTGCAGCGCGTCGATGGCGGCGGCTTGCTGATCGGCCTGGGCCGCGCCTGCATCGCGCGTGGCATCAAGCGCCGGATAGGGCGGCTGGCCCGCCTGGGCGCGATCAATGGCGAGTCGCTCGACATCTGCCAGCGTGCCCAGCGTCTGGCCGCGGGCGCCATCCAGCGCCGAGAGGGCGGCCTGCGCGCTCAGCCACGCATCGCTGCCGACGGCGGCGCCTCGGGCCGCTTCGGTCAACGGCGTTGCGCGGGCGATGGCGGTTGCAAAGGATGCGCTGCTATCAGCAAGGGCGGCCCGAAGCTCGACAAGCCGGGCATCGAGCGTTGCATCCGGACCAGCGGTGGTGGTGGTACGCACCGGCTCCGAATCGTCGCGGCGCTCAGTCGCGCGCGGCAACAGCGACGGATAGCGCGCACTGGGCACCGCACAGCCCGATAGAACGAGCGTTTGGACGAGCATTTGGGCAAGCAACAGAGTGAGGATGGCGGGGCGGTTCATGGCCTTTGCTCTATGCGCCTGCACCAGCGTGCGCAACGGGGTTGCGCAATCCAAATCTGCCCTCTATGGACACGCCTCCCAGCACCCGTAGCTCAGCTGGATAGAGCATCAGACTACGAATCTGAGGGCCGGGCGTTCGAATCGCTCCGGGTGCACCATTTTCCTTTTATCACTTTCCCCGCCAGGGGCACCGCGCCGTTTGGCGTGGCGGTCAGCAGCCGTAATGCGCGCGGTACCAGTCGACGAAGCGCGGCACGCCGATGCTGACGGGGGTGGCGGGCGTATAATCGATCAGCGCCTGTAACAGGCCAGTCGACGCTTCGGTGCGGAGCACTTCGCCGGGCTGGAGCGGCAGCAGGTTCATGATCGCGGGCTTGCCGACGGCCTTTTCAATCGCGGCGATATAATCGAGCAACCTCACCGGCTCGCCCTGGCCGATATTGACGACGCGGAACGGCGCGACGGGGGACAGGCTGTCACCGGCCACGGGCGGCGCAGTGCCGGGAACGGCGTCTATCAGGCGAACGACTGCCTCGGCGAGATCTTCGACAAAGGTGAAGTCGCGGACCATCTCGCCGCGGTTATAGACGTCTATCGGGGTGCCTTCGATGATCGCCTTGGTGAATTTGAACAGCGCCATGTCCGGCCGGCCCCAGGGGCCATAGACGGTGAAGAAGCGGAAAAAGGTCATCGGCACAGCGAAGAGATGCGCATAGCTGTGGCCCATCAGCTCGGTCGCGCCCTTGGTGGCGGCGTAGAAGGTGAGCGGGGTGGCGCACTGGTCGGTCTCGCGGAACGGCATCGCGGTGTTGCCGCCGTAAAAGGAGCTGGTCGAGGCAGCGAGCAGGTGGCGCGGCTGGGTGCGGCGGGCGAGCTCCAGCACGTTGAAGCTGCCCACGAGATTGGACGCAACATAGCTTTCGGGGTGTTCAATCGAATAGCGTACGCCGGCCTGGGCGGCGAGATGGATCACGATATCGGGCGCGAAATCTTCCCAGGCGGCGGCAAGGGCGGGCATGTCGTCGATCGAGACCCGGGCGACGCGGAAATTCGGGTGGGTTTCGAGCGCGGCGTTGCGGCCTTCCTTCAGCGCGACATCGTAATAATCCGAGAAATTGTCGACGCCGAGGACATGATGGCCCAGCGCGAGCAGGTGCGCCGCCACATGCATGCCGACGAAACCGGCCGATCCGGTGACCAAAATTCTGCTGGCGCTGGCCGTCATCTGCTCTCGTCCCGTTGTCGGCGGCTGGAGTTGACCGCGCGGCGTGCCCAAAGGCAATCCCGATCGCGTCATGCACGCGAATATATTAAGGCATCGCGTGCCTGCACCCGTGCGCTGGCGTGCCGAGACGGTCCTGTGTCAAAGCGGGGACTGGCAGCGCGACCCGACTGTTGTAGAGCGATAACCCGCTGCGGCTGTAACAATGGCTGCGGCCCGACGAATGGACACCATGCACGATCTCGCCGTCTTTTACGAACACCCGCTGTGGTTCGAGCCGTTGTTTGCAGCGCTCGACCGGCGCGGCATTGATTATGTGAAGCTCGGAATCGAGGGACATATGTTCGATCCCGCCGGATCGCCGCCGCCCGCACGCGTGGTGCTGAGCCGCCTCGCCATGTCGAGCTTCCTGCGCAGCGCCGATCATGCGATTTTCTATACGCCGGCTTTGTACGCACATTGGGCGGCAAGCGGCGCGCGGATCATCAACGGCGCAGATGTCCTCGCGGTCGACGCCAACAAGGCGCGGCAATTGGCGGTGATTTCGGCACTGGGTTACGCGGTACCTGCGACACGGGTGGTGCACCGCGCGGTGGACATTGCCAAGGCGGCTGAGGGCCTGCGCTTTCCGATCGTGGTGAAGGCCAATATCGGCGGATCGGGCGCGGGGATCATGCGCTACGAAACGCCGGCGGACCTGGCGCTCGCGGTGGCCGACAAGTTCCTGCCGACCAGCATCGACGGCGTGCTGATGGTGCAGGAATATGTGCCCGCGCGCGATGGGCGGATCACGCGGATCGAAACGCTCGACCGCAAATATCTTTATGCGCTCGATATCGACGGCGGCGGGCAGTTCGATCTGTGCCCGGCCGATGCGTGCGTGGCCGATGGCAAGCCGATCGTGATGACAAAGGCCGATCCCGCGCCTGAGGTGATTGAGGCGGCAGAGCGGATTGCGGCTGCGGCAGGGCTCGACGTTGGCGGCATCGAAGTGATGATCGATGATCGTGACGGGGTGCCGCGCTTCTATGATATCAATGCCTTGTCTAACTTTGTTGCCAAGCCACTTGATGTGCTGGGCTGGGACCCGCATGAAAATCTGATCGATTATATCGAGGCGGAATTGGCGAAGGTGAAGGGGTGAGCGCCCCGCATGTCCATAACCTCCATCCGTCACCCCGGACTTGTTCCGGGGTCCACGGATCCGCAAACGCCACCATTGTGGTGCGCGCCGCGCGGTGGGCCCCGGAACAAGTCCCGGGTGATGGTTCAGTTTTTTCGCATGCAGCGTTCGGAGCAATACAATGAGATACGGTTACTGGATGCCCGTCTTTGGCGGCTGGCTGCGCAACGTTGCCGACGAGCAGATGGACGCGAGCTGGGCCTATACCAAAAACCTCGCGATCAAGTCCGAGCAATGGGGCTATGACCTCTCGCTGATCGCCGAGCTCAATATGAATGACATCAAGGGGGTCGGTGCGCCGACCCTGGATGCCTGGTCGACCGCAGCGGCGGTGGCGGCGGTGACCGAGACGCTCGAGCTGATGGTCGCGGTGCGGCCCAATTTCCACCAGCCCGCGCTGTTCGCCAAGGCAGCGGCCAATATCGACCAGATCGCCGGTGGCCGGCTCGCGCTCAACGTCGTGTCGTCGTGGTGGGCGGATGAGGCGCGGCGTTATGGCCTGCAATTCGACCAGCATGATGATCGCTATGCGCGCACATCCGAATGGCTTGAGGTGGTCGAGGGGCTATGGAGCCATGAAGAGTTCGATTTTTCGGGCAAATTCTACACCACCGAACAGGCGATCTGCAGCCCCAAGCCGGTACGCAAGCCGGTGACCTATGCGGGCGGTGAGAGCGAGGCGGTGAAGACGCTGATCGTCAACCAGTGCGACGCCTATGTGATGCACGGTGATCCGGTCGAGAATATCGCGCCCAAGATTGCCGACATGGCGACGCGCCGGGCAGCGACGGGCAGGCCGCCGATGCAATACGGCATGGCGGCCTATGCCATTGTCCGCGATAGCGAGGCCGAAGCACAGCGCGAGCTGAAGCGGATCACCGATGTGACCGAACTGCCCGCCGGTTACGACAATTTCGACCAGTGGCTGTCGGGCACGCAGCTCGAGCGCGAGATGAAGATCAACGAATATTCAGTCTCCAACCGGGGCCTGCGCCCCAATTTGATCGGCACGCCTGAGCAATTGCGCGAGCGGATCGAGGAATATGAGGCGGCGGGGCTCGACCTGCTGTTGCTGCAGATGAGCCCGCAGGCCGAGGAAATGGAACGGTTTTCGGCGCAGGTGATGAAGCGCGAGCCGGTCAACGCCTGACGGGCGCGACCGGGCTGATCGGGCGAAACAGCAAGATTCTGCAAAAGTGCCGCGAATGGGGTCTGATTGACCGTTTTTGCGGCTAATTCCGCCCCTGTCGCCTGAATCGGCCGGGCGATAGACCGACCGCCTTGGTGAAGGCGGCGGTGAAGTGCGACTGGCTGGAGAAGCCGCAAGCGAGCGCCAGCTGGGCGATTTCGAGCCTGCCGTCGGCCAGCAACAGCCGGCTCCGTTCGAGGCGGCGATCATGGACGAATTGGTAGGGCGACAGGCCGGTCGCGAGCTTGAACACGCGGGCGAAGTGAAAGATCGACAGGCCTGCGACCGAGGCGAGATCGGCCAGACGAATATCGCTGCCCAGATTGGCGTCGATATAGTCGACCACGCGGCTCAGCTTCCAGGCCGGCAGATGGATACGACTGGCCTGGGCGAGGGCTTCTTGCGGATTGAACCGCATCAAAGCGATCATGATCGAGCGGCTGATTCCTTCGATCAGCATCGACGAGGCGAAGCCGGGGGCGTCGATCTCTGCCTCTATCGCGCGAGCGAGCAGGGCCAGCTGCGGATTCGGCTGATACAACATCGGGACGAGCTCTGCCGATTCGAGGCGTTCGCGCGCCAACCGGCGTAGAAAGCCATCGGGGAAGTTGATGCCAAAACTGGTTGATGTCGGGGTATAGATCGAATAGCTGTCCGCCCCCTTTGGCGTAAAAGTCGCGCGAATGCCTTTGCTGGGCGCCACCGAATAAGGCGTGCCGCAGAGTCTGCCGGTCGCTGGACGACCAGAGCCCCGCGTGATCAACAGCATGTCGGGACTGGACTGATTACGACCGGACGCCATCAGCCCGGGCGATCCCGGTAGCGCCGGAACGCGGAACAAGGATAGGCCGGTGTCGGCATGCGTCTTCATCATCGGACTCGGTCGCCGGAATGTTTCCGGCGCGTCGCATGCTTCCGGCGCCATTACGGTTTCGATTATCTGCGCTGGCCTAGTCAACGGTTGACTCCCCTCTCCGGCGTCACCGCGTAACGCCCCGGCAACTGCCGCGTTCAGCCGGCGGCAGGGTGGCTCGATCAGCAATACTCGAACCAATTCCCGCGACGAGCAAGCCCAAGATAAAAGGCGATCGCGCAAAACAGCAATATTGATAAAAACGGGGACTATTGCCGCTTCCGGCCAGCCGCGATCACGGGCAATTCGCCTTCAGCTCCTCAAGCCACACCGTCGCGACCCGTCCAATGGCGCGCGCCAGTCGTCGTGCAGGGAGAGCGTGCCGCCGCCAGGCGCTTTGGGGCTGTTAGCCCACGCGCCGGGAAGTCGCCCCCCTTCGCGTTGAACGGGCGCAGCCTTTGCGCGCGCGCCCAATTGCCGATCGCCTGGCCAATCGGGTACAACGCAGCGATGATTGACATTCACCCTATGGCCGCCACCGAGACGGGGGCGTTCTCGGCAATCTGGATTCCCTGGCTGGAAAGCATGGGCCGGGTGCCCGAGGCCGAGGATTTGGCGATCATGCGCGATCCTGCGGCTTACTACCGCAGCACCGGCGGCGAGGCATTTCTGGCGACACGTGACGGGGTCGCCATTGGCGCAGTGGCGGTGAAGCGGTTGGGGCCGAGCGGCTTTGAATTCTGCAAGCTCGTCGTGACGGCGGACGCCAGGGGCAGCGGCGCGGGGCGCGCGCTCGTCGAGCGGTGCCTTGATTACGCCGCCCGCAATGGCGGTCCTGCGCTATACCTGCAGTCGTTCAAGGCGCTCGACGTTGCGCTCGGCCTCTATGAACGCATGGGCTTTCAGCATGCCGAGCCGCCGCCCGGAATGGCCGTCCTGGCCCGCACCGAAGTGATCATGGCAATGCCGACCAAGGCGCAGGCCGCTTAGGGGCAGTTCGCCCGCAATTCCTCCAGCCAAACCGTCGCCACCCCGTCGGACGGCGCGCGCCAGTCGCCGCGCGGGGAGAGGGCACCGCCGCCCGAAACCTTGGGGCCGTTGGGCAGCGCCGAGCGCTTGAACTGGCTGGTCTGGAAGAAGCGGTAGAGGAATTCCTCGAGCCATTTCCTGATGACGGGCAAATCGTAACTATGCCGCCCGCCGACCGGGAAACCGCGTGGCCAGCGACCCTTGTCGATATCCTGCCAGGCGTGGAGCGCGAGGAAGGCGATCTTGGAGGGCGGCAGCCCCTGGCGGATCGTGTAGTGCAGGAAGAAATCGTGCAGCTCATAGGGGCCGATGCGGCTCTCTGTGCTCTGGATCAGCCCGTCTGCCCCGGCGGGAACGAGCTCGGGCGAGATTTCGGTCGCGAGAATGGCTTGGAGGACCCGCTCGGTCTCTGCGTCCCAGAAGTCGGTCGCGATGGTCCAGCGGATGAGATACTGGATCAGCGTCTTGGGGACGCCCGCATTGACGCCGTAATGGCTCATATGATCGCCAACGCCATAAGTGCACCAGCCAAGCGCGAGTTCGGAGAGGTCGCCGGTGCCGACCACCAGGCCGTCATGCTGGTTGGCGAGGCGGAAGAGATAATCGGTGCGCATACCGGCCTGCACATTCTCAAAGGTTACGTCGTAGCGCTTTTCGCCGCTTGCGAACGGGTGGTGCATATCGGCCAGCATCTGGTTGGCAGCGGGGCGAATGTCGATCTCATCACCGGCCACGCCCAGCGCGCGCATCAGCGACCAGGCATTGGCCTTGGTGCCCTCGCTCGTCGCGAAGCCGGGCATGGTATAGGCCATGATGTGATCGCGCGGAATTTTCATCCGGTCGACCGCCTTGACCGCGACGATCAGCGCGTGCGTAGAATCGAGCCCGCCCGAAATGCCGATGACGAGGCGCTTGGCGTGCGACGCCTCGATCCGCTTCATCAGCCCTTCGACCTGGATATTGAAGGCTTCGTAGCAATCGGCGTCGAGCCGCTCGGGATTGTTGGGCACGAACGGAAAGCGGCGCAGGTCGCGCTGGAGCCCGACATCGGCAAAGTCAGGTTTGTGCTCGAAGGCGATGCGGCGGAACTCATATTCCGGGTCGCCCGCCAGCCGCGCCGCGTCGTTGAAGGTGCCGTTACGCATCCGCTCGATCCGCAGCCGCGCGACATCGATATCGGCGACGATCGTGTCCGCCTCGCAACGGAAACGCTGCGATTCCTTCAGCAGATCGCCATTTTCATAGATCAGGCTCTGGCCGTCCCAGGCGAGGTCGGTGGTGCTTTCGCCGGGGCCAGAGGCGGAGAAGACATAGGCGCAGATCGCGCGCGAGGATTGCGCCGACGCCAGCATTGCCCGGTCGCGTGCCTTGCCGATCAGGATCGGCGAGGCAGAGAGGTTGCAGCAGATATACGCCCCCGCCAGCGCACCGGTGGTGGAGGGCGGGGTCGGCGACCAGAAATCCTCGCAAATCTCGGCGTGGAAAACGAAATGCGGCAGGTCACTGGCGGCGAAGATCAGATCGGTGCCGAAGGGCACGCGCTGGCCGGCGAGGTCGATCTCCATGCCGGTGAGGCCGGCACCGCTGGCGAACCAGCGCTTTTCGTAGAATTCGCGGTAATTGGGCAGAAATGTCTTGGGCACGACACCCAAAATCTTGCCGCGCGCGATGGCGATAGCGCAGTTGTAAAGCCGTCCGTTGCGCGGGATCGCGGCGCCCACGAGCATGACGGTGGCGAGTTTGGCGGTCGCCTTGGCGAGCTTGGCGATCGCGGCTTCGGTCGCGCTGTGCTGCGCTGCCTGCATGTGGAGATCGTCAATCGCGTAGGACGATATGTTGAGTTCGGGGAAGACGATGAGGTCGACCGCGTTGGCGGCGGCTTTCTTGACGAGATCGATCGCAGCCGTGGCATTGGTGGCGGGATCGCCCACGGTCGCGCGCGGCGTGGTCGCGGCGACGCGGACCATTTCCTGCGCGTGGATGGAATAGAAGCGATGCGATTTCAGGATAGCCATGGAGTGGTTCCTAACCGGATATCATCGCCAATGCCATGATCAGTGGGTGCGCTAAGCCGCCCAGACCGGCCT
>JBBQHG010000102.1:0-9276 GCA_038323755.1 Sphingomonadales bacterium | reverse complement strand
CACGACCAGCCGGCCATCGGGCGCCTCGTCCCAGGTCGATGTCGCACGCAGCACATCGGGCCCGCCGTCGAGCGGCAGGTCCACCTTGCCCTGCCGCAGCCGCAGCACCGTGCCAAGCGGCGGATCGAGCTTGCCGAAATGCTTCATCAGATATTCGGCCGCCGTCTTCAGCTCGTCATGCGCATTGGGCCAGGGCTTGCGCGGATAATGGATGCGGTTGCCAACGCGCAGCAGAATCGCGGCCATCGCATCGGCCGGGCCCTTGCCATCATAATTCCAATCCCACTGGGCCATGATCTTCTTGGCATCGATCAGCAGCTTGTCGCCCTTGGGATCGACCTTGTTGATGTCGTCGAACCAGCGCGCCGCCCAGCTATATTTGCTGATTGCGGTGTCGTATTTGATGCGGTGGAGATCGGCATCGGTGATCTTGGGGTCAGCCCCCATCAGCTCGATGGCGCGGGTGCCACGATTGGTGGTGTCGGTCTCGATCCCCAGCAGCGGAGAGAAGTCCGCCGGGTTCAGCTCGCTGCCCGTGCCTGCCGCCTGGAAGGGCGTGTTGTTGGCGTTGACCAGAAAGCCCGAAGCGGGGTTGATGTTCCGCGGGATCATCGCCCACGGCACCGTGCCCGATGCCAGGTCGGCAGACGTGTCGCCCGGCAGCACATGCGCATAATCAAAGCCGGGTTTGCGGTTCAGGAAGGCGGCATTGTAGAAATAGGCGATGTTGCCCGCTGCGTCGCCATAGAGGAAATTGGTCGCGGGCACCGCCTGTTTGCTCAGCGCCGCCTGCCATTCGGCAAAGTCGCGCGCCTTGTTCAGCCGGTAATATTCCTCAACCATGCCAAGCTGTTCGGGTGCTGCATAATGGATCGCGAACGCACCTGATTTATTGATGATCACCGGTCCCTGGACCGATCGATACGCGGTGCGCGGCACGGGCAGAATGAACGGGCCCCACAGCTTCACGTGCAGCCACACCCGCTGCGTTTCCAGCGGCAGCCATTTCCCGTCGAACCGGTACTGCGTGCCCTCCTTGTTGAGCACCAGCTTGTAGATATCGATCAGGTCGGGCCGGTTGACGGTGTTGGTCCAGCCGAGCGTCTTGTTGTGGCCAAGCAGCGGATAAGGTGCGCCGGGGAAGGTCGCACCGGCAAAGTCCCAGCCCTGCTTGGAATGCACCACCAGTTCATACCAGGCGACGCCGCCGCGATAGGGCTGGTGCGAGTTGGAGACGAGCCGGGTAAAACCGTCCGCCGATCGCTTGGGTGCAACGACAAAGGCGTTGGAGCCGTTGAGATTGCCCTCATTGGGGTCTGCAGCCCCTGCAGGGATTGGCGCGATATCAGGTGAATCCGGGTTCGGACCGGCATTTTCCACCGGCAACGGCTTGTCGCCAACCAGCGCGCCCAAGACGGCATCGAGCCCGAAAAAGAAGGGCGATCGCAGCACGAACCCTGCCGCGATATCGGGGCCATTGACCGGGAACAGATTGCGCAAGCGTATCTCTTTGGGGTGCGTATCGGCATAATGGTTTAGGCCGGCTGCATAGGCATCGAGCAGCGCGCGCACATCGGCGGGCTGCTTCATGTAATCACGCGTCACGGTCTCACGCGCGCGGACCAGATGCAGCGCGAAATCGACGCCCGCACCGTCTGTGCCCAGCAGGGCCCCCGCGCGGCCGCGCGTCATCGCCACGACTTCCTGCAGCGTCGAGAAATCATCTTCGGCATGCGCATAGGCAATGCCGTAACCGACATCGGCGTCGGTCGTGCCAAAGACGTGCGGCACGCCGTATGTATCGCGGACGATGCGCGTGTCATAGGTGTGCACAGGCGGCGGCGCAGCGGCGGTGGCCGTCAACGGCTCCCACACAGCCAGGCCGATTGCGATCACCACCAGCAGCGCGACCAACAGCCCCGCGCCCCATTTAACTACCCGCATGCACCCCTCCGCAGTCTTGTTTGATCGCGGTGTAGCGGCGCGCAGGGAGAATGGCCACGCGACATCGCACAAACATGAACGATTCTGGCACGCGGCCGGATTTGGGTCGGGCGGCCCCTTGTGTTGCAAAATGGCAACATTACATCTTTGGCAACAGGCAGGGACACAGCATGAACCTCGAAAAATTCACCGATCGCGCCAAGGGCTTTCTCCAGTCGGCGCAGACCGTGGCGATCCGGATGAGCCACCAGCGGATCGGCAGCGAACATATCCTGAAGGCACTGCTGGAGGATGAGCAGGGGCTCGCCTCCGGCCTCATCAAGGCCGCCGGGGGCAATGCCCCGCGCGCGCTCGCCGAAACCGATGCGCTGCTCGCCAAGGTGCCCGCCGTCTCGGGCAGCGGCGCGCAGCAAGCGCCCGGCCTCGATAATGATGCGCTCCGCGTGCTCGATCAGGCAGAGCAAGTCGCTCAAAAAGCAGGTGATTCCTATGTGACCGTCGAGCGTCTCCTGGTCGCCTTGACGCTTGCGTCAACCTCCCCCGCCGGCAAGGCCCTCGCCGCCGCCGGAGTCACTGCTCATGGTGTAAACGACGCGATAAACGAACTGCGCAAGGGCCGCACCGCCGACACTGCCGGCGCCGAGGATCGCTATGACGCGCTCAAGAAATTTGCCCGCGACCTGACCCAGGCAGCGCGCGACGGCAAGCTCGATCCGGTCATCGGCCGCGACGAGGAAATCCGCCGCACCATCCAGATCCTCGCCCGCCGCACCAAGAACAACCCCGTCCTGATCGGCGAACCCGGCGTCGGCAAGACGGCCATTGCCGAGGGTCTCGCGATCCGCATCGCCAATGGCGATGTGCCCGATACCCTCAAGGGCCGCCGTCTGATGGCACTCGACATGGGCAGCCTGATCGCCGGCGCCAAATATCGCGGCGAGTTCGAGGAACGGCTGAAAGGTGTGCTTGACGAAGTCCAGGCCGCCGATGGCGACATCGTCTTGTTCATCGACGAGATGCACCAGCTGATCGGCGCGGGAAAATCCGAAGGCGCCATGGACGCCTCTAACCTCCTCAAGCCCGCGCTGGCGCGCGGCGAGCTTCACTGCGTCGGCGCGACAACGCTCGACGAATATCGCAAATATGTAGAAAAGGACGCGGCACTCCAGCGTCGCTTCCAGCCGGTGTTCGTCGGCGAGCCGACCGTGCCCGACACGATCAGCATCCTGCGCGGGCTGAAGGAAAAATACGAACTCCACCACGGCGTCCGCATTACCGATGCAGCGATCGTCGCGGCAGCAACCCTGTCGCACCGCTACATCACTGACCGATTCCTGCCCGACAAGGCGATCGACCTGATGGACGAAGCCGCCAGCCGCATCCGCATGGAAGTGGAGAGCAAGCCCGAGGAGATCGAAACGCTCGACCGGCGGATCATCCAGCTCAAGATCGAGCGCGAGGCGCTGAAGCGCGAGACCGATGCGGCCTCCAAGGACCGACTGACCACGCTTGAGGGCGACCTCGCCAATCTCGAACAACAGTCAGCCGAGCTCACCCAGCGCTGGCAGGGCGAGAAGGACAAGATTGCCGGTGAAGCCAGGATCAAGGAACAGCTCGATGCCGCCCGGCTGGAAGTCGAGCAGGCGCAGCGCGCAGGCGATCTCGGCAAGATGGCCGAGCTCAACTATGGCACCATTCCGGCGCTGCAAAAACAACTCGATGCCGCCGTCGGCGCCGCCGAAGGCTCAATGCTGCGCGAGGAAGTAACTGCGGAGGACATCGCTGGCGTCGTCGCCCGCTGGACCGGCATCCCGGTCGAGCGGATGCTGGAGGGCGAGCGCGAAAAGCTCCTCCAGATGGAACAAGCACTCGGCAAGCGGGTGATCGGCCAGAAGGAGGCGGTGCGTGCTGTCTCCACCGCCGTCCGCCGCGCCCGCGCCGGATTGCAGGACCCGAACCGGCCGCTCGGCTCGTTCCTGTTCTTGGGGCCAACCGGTGTCGGCAAGACCGAGCTCACCAAGGCGCTCGCCGAGTTCCTGTTCGACGATCCGACCGCGATGGTGCGGATCGACATGAGCGAGTTCATGGAAAAGCACGCCGTCGCGCGGCTGATCGGCGCCCCCCCCGGCTATGTCGGCTATGAGGAAGGCGGCGTGCTGACTGAAGCGGTCCGCCGTCGCCCCTATCAGGTCGTTCTGTTCGACGAGGTCGAGAAAGCACATAGCGATGTATTCAACATCCTCCTTCAGGTGCTCGATGATGGACGGCTGACCGATGGCCAGGGCCGCACGGTCGATTTCACGAACACGATCATCGTGCTCACCTCAAATCTCGGCAGCCAGTATCTGACCGGGCTTGAGGACGGCCAGGATGTGGCAACCGTCGAGCCGCAAGTGATGGAGATGGTGCGCGCGCATTTCCGCCCGGAATTCCTCAACCGGCTCGACGAGATCGTGCTGTTCCACCGGCTCGGCCAAAGCGAGATGGCGCCGATCGTCGATATCCAGGTCGAGCGCGTCCGCAAACTGCTCGCCGATCGCAAGGTGGCGGTCGAACTGACCGATGCTGCACGCGCCTGGCTCGGGCGGGTCGGCTATGATCCGGTCTATGGTGCCCGCCCGCTCAAACGCGCGGTGCAGCGCTACCTGCAGGACCCGCTTGCCGACCTGATCCTGTCGGGTGCGGTCAAGGACGGCGCGTCGATCCATGCCGATGAGGGCGATGGCGCGCTGGTGCTGACGGTTAGTTGATGATCGGCGTAAGGGTTGTAGCGGGCAGGCGGCAACGTTACTCACAGATCGGTTGGCTCCGATCCGGAAAGTCGCCGCGATATGTCCCTTACGCCCTCGCCCGCCGATCAGCCACTTCATCTGCTAGCGCTCAATCCGGCGCTTGACCGCGCGGCGCTGAGCGAGCGCTTCGTCAGGGATGGACGCATCCAGATCAGGGATGTGCTCAAAGCCGAGTCAGCGCGAGAATTGCGGTCTATTCTTGCCAAGCAGACTCCCTGGGGCATGGCCTGGAGCGCCGGCGCAGATGGCGCAAAGGCGTTGACGGCAAAGGCGTTTGCTGCCCTGACGCCCGCTGAACGCCAACGCATTGGTACATCGGTGCAAACAGCGGCGATGCGCGGCGACTATGCCTTTACCTATGCGCGTTACCCGTTGCTGGACGCATATCTCGGCGGCTGGATGCCCGATTCCCCCCATGACATCTTGTTCGAGCACATAAACGATGTGCCGTTCCTCGACTTTATTCGCCAGGTGACCGGCATCCCGGAGCTGGTGAAGGCAGATGCCCAAGCTACACTCTATGCGCCGACCCATTTCCTTTCGCGGCACAATGACAGCCATGTCGGCGAAGGGTGGCGAATTGCCTATGTCCTGAGCCTTGCGCCTGATGAGTGGAAGCCGGATTGGGGCGGCTACTTGAATTTTCTGGACGCCGACGGCGATGTTATTGCGGGATATCGTCCGCGCTTCAACGCGCTCAGCCTGTTCCGCGTGCCGCAGGATCACCATGTCAGCTATGTACCGCCCTTCGCCCCGGTCGGTCGTTTTTCGATCACCGGCTGGTTTCGCGACAGCTAGGCAGCGCCGTCTGCAGGAGCCGTCCGCCAATCTGACTTTTTAACGCCATGCATGCGGCACTCCCGCATGGTGGCGGAGGCGGTCGCCAGCGGCGCATCATAACAAGCTGATGCAGACAAGGTCGCGCTACCAGCTCGTTACCTAGACAAGGCTGGCCCGAGGCGGCATCGTTGCTTGATGGTTCAGCCGGACATTAACGCCATTTTTTATCGCGCCGAGACGGGGTTTCAGGCAGGCCGGTTCGAGGCTGCACGCAATGATGTGCTGTCGGTGTTGCGGGTCACCGGCGATCATCCGCAGGTGCTCCATCTGCTAGCCCTGTGCGAGACCAATCTCGGGCGGGCCAGCGCAGCCGCCGAGGCGTTCCGTAGAGCGCTCAAGCTCGCGCCCGGTGATCCGCAAATCAACAACAACTATGCCAACCTGCTCGATCAACAGGGTGATGCGATCGCGGCGCGGCGGCATTTTGATCGCGCGTTGGCAACCGACCCGAAGGCCGTCGATCCGCGCTATAATCGGGCACTCCTGCGGCAGCGTCAGGGCGATCTGGCGGGCGCTCGTGAAGATCTCGATCAGCTGTTGGCGGCCTATCCTAGCGATCCGCGTATGTGGGAAGCCCGAGGCGCCGTGAATCGGGAGAGCGCTGATCTGGTAGCCGCCACCGCGGATTATGATCGCGCGTTGGCGCTCGCTCCCAATCGCCCGGTGGCGCTGCACGGCGCCGCCCGTGTTGCGCTCGAGCGCGGTGAGGATAGCGCGGCGCCAGCTTATCAGCGCGCGCTCGACCTATCCGACGATGATCCGGCCCTCGTACTCGGCCTCGCCGAGGCGCTGGAGGCAGCGGGAGAAGGTGGTGGCATCGACCTCCTCGCAGAGCAGGTTGCTCGCCAGCCGACATGGATCGATGGCCAAAATACGCTGGCACGCATGCGCGCGGAAGCGGCGAGCGATGGCGATTTCGCGGCGGGCTTCGCCGATGCAGTCGCCCTGCACCCCACCAATCGCGATCTTCAGTTCGCCTATTGGCGATGCCTTGCCCAGGGTGGCCGCCATGGAGAAGCGCTGCAGGCACTTGATCGGGCACGCCCCTATCTTGCCCGCGACGCTGATCTTGCGTTGCGCGAGGGCGTCTTCGCCAGTGAATCGGGCGCGCTCGACCGCGCTGACGCTGCGTTTGCGCACGCAGGAACGGGGCCGGATGCCAATTTGGCGCGCGGGCGGCATGCCCTTAGGCGGGGGGACCCGGCATTGGCGGCGGCATTGATCGAACCGGTGGCGCGAGCAAATATCGGTCTCGTCACGGCCTGGGCGCATTTGTCGCTGGCGTGGCGGGTCGTTGGCGATGAACGGCATGGCTGGCTATGCGATCAGCCTGGCCTTTATGGCACGTCTGACATCGGTTTTTCGTCAAGCGAACTGGCAATGCTCGCCGAAACGCTGCGCGATCTCCACCGAACACGCGCCCATCCGATTGGCCAGTCGCTGCGCGGGGGCACACAGACCCGGGGCAGGTTGCTGATCCGCGCTGATCCGATCATCGCATTGTTGCGTCATCGGCTGACGGTGGCGGTTGGCGAACATCTCGCCGCGTTGCCACCGGCAGATGCAACGCACCCCTTGCTGCGTTTTCGTGATGACGCCTTTCAGTTCGGCGGCAGTTGGTCGGTGCGGCTCGGCGGGGGTGGCTTTCATGTTCACCACATCCATCCAGAGGGGATATTGAGCTCCGCCTGTTATGTCGCGTTGCCGGATTTCGGCGAAGGCGATCGCCCGGGCTGGCTTGAGATTGGCGCGCCGCCTGTTGAGCTCGGCATAGACCTTCCTCCGCTCGCGACAATCGAGCCCCGGCAGGGACGATTGGCGTTGTTTCCGAGCTATATGTTCCACGGCACCCGACCGTTCAGCACCGGCGAGCGGCTGACCGTTGCCTTTGATGTCGTGATGTGACCGCGTCGACCCAAGCCTGGACCGACTATTGGTCGACCAACGCCGATGCAGGCTGCCTGACACAGGCTCCGGCAGCCCTGCGCGATTGCCTTCAGGCGATATGGCGCGAGCTGGCGGTATCATTGGCGGCAGGCGCTTCTGTGTTGGATATCGCTGCAGGCGGCGGTGCTGTATTTTCGACGATGGCAGCTGTCCGTGAAGACTTGGTTTTTACGGGGATTGATTCTGCCAAGGTTGGTCCCGCCGCAGTGGCGATCGGCGTGCGGGGCGGGGTTCAGGCCGACGCACTCCCCTTCGAGGATGGCTGCTTTGACGCGATCACCAGCCAGTTCGGGATTGAATATTGTGCCCCTGCAGCGATTGCTGAGGCAGTGCGCGTTGGTGCGCGCGGGGCGTGCCTCAGCTTCATATGCCACCACGCGGACAGCATGGCAGTTCGTCATAATGCCGCGCGCCGGAGCGCCATGGTCGCGATGGAAGGCGCCGGCCTATTTGCTCTCGCCCGCCGCATCGCGATGGGCCATCCACAAGACGGCGAGACGGCGGATGCCGTCACGCGTGCGCGCCATGCGCACCGTGCCCAATCGATCGTCGAAGAGCTACCGATAGCCCTCGGTCAGGCGTTAAACAGTCACCACCCTGTGGCGCTGGTCGATGCGATTAGGGCAAAAGCACACGGAGAGATCGAGCGGCTGGGGGCAATGGAGGCGGCTGCGCTAGATCAAGCGGGTGCCACCCGGATCGTCGATCAGTTGGCATCGCTGGGGGTCGCAAGTTCTGCGCGGCCGCTGCGTATCGGCGACGGAGCGCCCATCGCCTGGTCAATTACTGGGACGATCCGCTAGCCGACCGCCCAAGCCCCGGGGGCACTATATTCCCGCCATGATATGCGTCGCAGGCGTAATCCAGATCGTCGCTAATCAGCTGCAAACGATTGGCGTCGCCCGGCTGCGCGGCAAGGCTTGATTTCGATTAGGCTGAACCTGCGCCGTTCCCCTGCGAAAGCGGGGCGCGCGGGCCATAAAGGACGGCGGCCAGTACCTGCCCTTGCGATCTTGGGGTCCCGCATTCGCGGCAGGGTAATTCAATCGACAGCAACACGAGTCCAGGCCGCTGCCGCATACATGGCTGCTTGGTAGCAGGCCTTCTATCCCCCGCCTCGCACTGGAGATGGGCACAAAAAAGGGGGCGACTCACTTGCGTGAGCCGCCCCCTATTTGCACGCTTTGCAAGATTAGAAGCGCAGCTTCCCCGAGATGAAGAAGTCGCGACCCAGCACATCGAACACACCAGGATAGGTGTTGGCCTGCTCCTGATTGTCGCCGATCAACTGCGGGGTGCGACCCGCGATGTTGTTGACGCCCGCCGTGAGGCTGAGGTTCTTGTTCACTTCCAGCGACATGGTGAGATCGAAGAGATCATAAGCGCGGATGCGCTCCACCGAGTACAGCGTCGACACATCGTCATCGTTCGTTGCCGACAGGTGGCGCCAGCGCACGCTGGTGGTCAGCGGACCATCGAGCCAGCTCAGACGCGAGTTCAGCTTCCACTTCGACTGCGGCGTGCCGCAGGTGTTACCGAAGAAGCCGGCGCACTCGATCGTCGTGTTCTGGCCAATCACCGGCACGAACGTGTTCTTGTCGGTCCAGGTGCCCTGGAAGTTGAAGCCGATTTTCGACGTGCTGGAGACCAGACCGAAGTTCAGCGGCTGGACATAGTTGACTTCAGCATCGACACCCGAGGTCGAGATCGACGACAGGTTGGCAGCACCACCGAACACAACCGCTGCTTGACC
>JBBQHG010000101.1:0-9287 GCA_038323755.1 Sphingomonadales bacterium | reverse complement strand
GGGTGGGGCAAAGGTCGCCGATCGCCTGCGCCCCGCATGTCGAACTGCTCGCTCTTCCTCAACCGTCACCCCGGGCTTGACCCGGGGTCCCGCTTCTTCTTCTTCACGCGAGCGAGTCGAACAGGTCCCGCCACTCGGGATTGCCGCGCTCGATCAGCTCGAATTTCCATTCGCGCCGCCAGCGTTTGAGCCGCTTCTCATGCTCGATGCAGGTGAGGATATCGTCCCCTCGTTCGGCCCAGACGAGATTGTTCAGTCCATATCGTGCGCAGAAATCCGAGCCGTCGCCCGACCGGTGTTAATCGATCCGCGCTGCCAGATGCGCTGTCACGCCGACATACATCGTGCCGCGATAGCGATCGGCCATGATGTAAACCCAACCGCCCTTGCGCTCTCGCTCCATATCGGCGGTGTCAGAAAAGCGGGACCCCGGGTCAAGCCCGGGGTGACGGTTGAGAGGGAGACTGTTTATGCCCACTAGCCGACATCGAGACTTTCTCTAATGTATTCAAGTGTCGAAGCGCCAGCTCATGTCGGTGATCATCACCATGGTATTCGTAGGAGCGGCAGTGCGGTTGATAATGCCCGCTATGCAAAGCTCTAATTGGGCTTGGTTAGTAGCTGTCACAGTCGGTGCGCCGTGGATCGTTTGGGAGGGAGCAAAGAACCTCTACACAGCTTCAATGCACGGCTACGTGCTAAGCGGCGTTCCCGAACGCAGGGTCTATCGCGATAAAGATCGACGCCTCTTCCGGAACAATGTCGTTGCGTGGATCATTGTTTTCCCCGTGATCGTGGCTGGATCCGTATTACTGTGGTTGGACGCTTTAGAGGCTGTCGGGTAGAGTCGCCAACGCAATTGTAACTAACCACTTGGTCTTTCACGACTGTCCCCAAGCACCCACCGCCCAAACAAAAAGCCCGCAGCCACTCATCGCAGCTGCGGGCTTTTCCCCCGTAAGTGTGTTCGCGTCAAGCGACGGCGGCTTCGGCCACCTCGTCGGGTTCGCGCAGGACATAGCCGCGGCCCCAGACGGTTTCGATATAGTTGTCGCCCTCGCATGCCATGCTGAGCTTCTTGCGCAGCTTGCAGATGAAGACGTCGATGATCTTGAGTTCGGGTTCGTCCATGCCGCCATAAAGGTGGTTGAGGAACATTTCCTTGGTGAGCGTGGTGCCCTTGCGCAAGCTGAGCAGCTCGAGCATCGCATATTCCTTGCCGGTCAGATGGACGCGGGCGCCATCGACTTCGACGGTCTTGGCATCCAGGTTGACGGCGAGCTTGCCGGTGCGGATGACCGACTGCGAATGGCCCTTTGAGCGGCGGACGACCGCGTGGATGCGAGCGGTGAGTTCTTCGCGGTGAAAGGGCTTGGTGACGTAATCGTCAGCGCCGAAGCCGAAGGAGCGGACCTTGCTGTCCATCTCGTTGATGCCCGACAGGATCAGAACGGGCGTTTGCACTCGAGCGACCCGCAATTTCTTGAGCACGTCATAGCCGTGCATGTCTGGCAGGTTGAGGTCGAGCAGGATGATATCGTAATCATACAGCTTGCCGAGATCGAGGCCCTCTTCGCCAAGATCGGTGGTGTAGACATTGAAACCCTCGGTCGAGAGCATCAGTTCAATCGCCTTGGCCGTTGTCGGCTCGTCTTCGATCAGCAGCACGCGCATCTGGCAGTTCCCCTGTCGCTCGTGGCCCCGAACAGTCCCTGTTGGCTCGGCACCCTCAACGCACAATCCATTAACCTCATCAGTGATGAAGGTAAAAGGTTAATTTGTAATTAATCGGCCTGACTCCACGAGTCGCGGGTGGTTTGCGAGTCATTTGAATCGGTTGGGCGGCGTCAGAATGTGGTCTGGCACAGACCGGTTAACGTGACGCTGAGGTGATTGACGAGCATGTCCACGCGGCGCGGGCGCAAGGGGCTTGGCGGGGTCATCAGGTGCAGCGCCACCGGCGGGCCGTGCCAGTCGGTGAGGATCGCCTCGAGCGTGCCATTGGCGATATCAGCGCCTACGAAGAAATCGGGCAAGCTGGCGATGCCGAGGCCGGCCCGGAGCGCGGGCATCATCGCATCACCGCTGTTCGACCGGAAGGGGCCAGATGGGCGCACCGCGACGTCCTCGCCCTTGGGGCCCTGGAAGCGCCATGGGCCACTCGTGTTGGTATAGGCAAAGCAGGCATGCTCGCCCAGTTGTGCGGGATGGGTCGGGCGGCCGCGCCGCGCAAGATAAGCAGGCGCAGCCACGATATGCGTCGGTATCGGCCCCAGCCGCCGCGCGCGCAGGCTGCTGTCGGGCAGGTCGCCGATGCGCAGCGCGATGTCGATGCCCTCCGCCACGATATCGATCAGCGCGTCGGAGAGTTGCAGGTCGATTTCGATGGCGGGGTGCGCCGCGATGAAATCGGCGATGACCGGGGCGACATGCAGCAGGCCAAAGCTCATCGGCGCGCTCACCCGGACAAGGCCGGCGAGCGCGCTGGTCGAATCATGCGCTGCTTCCTCCGCCGCGCGGGCTTCGCCCAAGATGCGGTGCGCGTGCTCGGCCAGCGTCTTGCCGCTTTCGGTGAGCGACAGGCGGCGCGAGGTGCGGTTGAACAGGCTGGTGCCGATATGCGCCTCCAGCCGCGTGATCGCTTTGGAAACGGTGGCCTTGGACAAGCCGATCGCTTCGGCCGCACCGCTGAACGATCGGTGCTCGACGACACTGGCGAAGATCGCCCAGGCTTCGAGATCAGGCAGGCGCATCGCAGGTCTCCTTGACGTTGGCATATATTAGGAAACGATAGGTTTCCATCGTTTCTATTTACGCGCCAATGCGATTGCCTATCTTGGCGGCAACAATATGGAGGTTCCCATGCTGACCAAATCACGCATCGACCGTCGCCCCTTTGCCAGCCTTGGCCATGCCGATCATGGCTGGTTGAATGCGCGGCACCACTTCTCGTTTTCGGATTACTACGATCCCGCCCGGATGGGCTGGGGCAGCATTCGCGTCTGGAATGACGACGAGATCGCCGCCAATTCGGGCTTTCCGCCGCATCCGCACCGCGACATGGAGATCATCACCTATGTCCGCACCGGTGCCATCACCCATCAGGATTCGATGGGTAACAAGGGCCGTACCGGGGCCGGTGATGTCCAGGTGATGAGCGCAGGCACAGGCGTTCGCCATGCCGAATATAATCTGGAAAGCGAGACGACGACTTTGTTCCAGATCTGGATCGAACCCAAAAGGCTGGGCGGTTCGCCAAGCTGGGGTGCGAAGCCTTTCCCCAAGGAAGACCGATCGGGCCAGTTCGTGACGCTCGCCAGCGGCTTTGCCGAGGATGAAGGTGCGCTGCCGATTCGGGCCGATGCCCGGCTGCTCGCCGCGACCGTCAAGGCGGGCGAGACGATCAGTCATGTGCTTGGCGAGGGGCGGCATGCCTATCTGGTGCCCGCGACCGGCGCGATCGAGATCGATGGCGAGCGGATCGAGGCGCGCGATGGCGTCGCGCTGCTCGGCGGCCGGACGATCACGATCACCGCGATCGAGGAATCGGAAATCGTCCTCGTCGATTCGGAATAAGTCTTTCCCCGTTCCCCAGTTTCCGCACTCAAACGGGTGCGGAACGGGGCGGGCGTTGCTCCTCCCCTCCCGAGAAATGCCCGCCCCGAAATTTTCCCGTTAATCATGAAGGAGACCTGCGATGAGCAAGGTGCTGGTTCTGTATTATTCGTCCTATGGTCATATCGAAAAGATGGCGGATGCTGTTGCCGAGGGCGCACGGTCGGCGGGGGCCACGGTTGATATCCGCCGCGTTCCCGAAACCGCGCCGCAGGCGGTGATCGAGGCGGCGCATTTCAAGACCGATGCCGCACACCCGGTGATTGGCAATGTCGAGGAACTGGCCGGTTATGATGCGATCATCATCGGCGCGCCGACGCGCTTTGGCCGGATGCCAAGCCAGATGGCGGCGTTCCTCGATCAGGCCGGCGGGCTGTGGTATCGCGGTGCGCTGAACGGCAAGGTGGGCGGTGCCTTCACCTCGAGCGCGACCCAGCATGGCGGGCAGGAAGTGACGCTGTTCTCGATCATCACCAACCTGCTGCATTTCGGCATGACGATCGTCGGGCTCGATTATGGTTTTCAGGGCCAGATGGGCGTCGATGCGGTCAAGGGCGGTTCGCCTTATGGCGCCACGACGATCGCCGATGGCGATGGTAGCCGCCAGCCGAGCGAGAGCGAACTGGCCGGTGCGCGCTATCAGGGCAAGCGCATTGCCGAGGTGGCAATCAAGCAGGCTGGCTGATCGTCGCCGCAGCCCAGATCACAGCGGCGGCGTCGGCTTGGCTGGCGCCGCCGCTGGCATTTTCGCGGCCGGCGGCGCAATGGTTTGTGCCGGTTGAACGGGCAGGCGCTGCCCCTGGCCGGATGATGCAGGCGTCGCCATTGTCGGTAAGGTCGGCACGCTCAATAACGGCGGCGTGGCAATCTCGGCTGGATCATTGGGCACCATTGGCAAGGCCTGAAATTCGGCCCGGGCGCGGGCGAAGATCGCGCGAGCCGGTCCGGCACCCGGGATGGTCGATGCGGTGCCCACCCAGCGCCAATGCCAGGGCTCCCAGGTGACGCCCTGCGCATTGCCGGCAGGAAACGAAAGTTCAAAGCCGAACTCGGCGGCGTGCGCGATCAGCCACAGCCCCGCAGGGGTGCGGGCGAAACAGGCATCGACATCGCCGCACCCGGGCGACGGGCGCGTGCCGAAGTCGATCGCATAGCCGGTGGCGTGTTCGCTATAACCGGGGGGGCCGACGGCGCGGGCGCGCTCAGCGGCGTCGCGGCAGCGTTTGCCGGGACCGATCTGACCGCAGAACACAGCGCGCTGATGATCAATCGTCCGGTAGCAGGAAACGGCCCGGATTCGCCCGGCAAGTCCGGGCGTCAGCGCGGCCGCGTGCAACAGGCGTACCAGATCCGCGGCTGCTTCGGGACGCAGCCGACATGGCGGACCAATCGCGAAGGCAGGCGGGGCGTAAACCAGCTCGGCGGCGCTTGCCTGACCATAGGGCAAATGCCCCAGCACTCGCCCGTCGGGCCCCGGTGGCACCTGCTGCCCGACGCAGAGTTGCTCGGCCGATGCGCTCGCCATCATGGTCGCCAGGGCGATGATCGCCAGCGTGCGTGCGAATAGATGCTTCATTGAAATCCTCAGGCGTCGCGCTTTTTCTGGCACGCAGGCCCGCCGAGTGGCAAGGGCAGGAACATGATTACAGACCATGTTCTTTTTATCGATGGCGAAGCCATCATCATCGACAAGCCCGCCGGCCTGCCGGTCGATCCCCCGCGCGACGGGGCGCTCAGCCTGGAAAATCATCTGCAAAGCCTGACTTTCGGCTTTCAGCGCTGGCCGCAGGCGGTGCACCGGCTCGATCGTGATACCAGCGGCTGCCTGCTGCTGTCGCGCAATCCCAAGGCGCACAAGCGCTTCCAGCGGGTGTTCGAGGCGGGGCTCGTCAAGAAGACCTATCTGGCGGTGCTGGATGGCGTGCCCGAGGGAGAGGGCGGGCTGGTCGATCTCGCGCTCGACAAGATCAGCAGCGAGGCAGAGGGCTGGCGCATGATCGGTAGCCCCAAGGGCAAGCCGTCGCGCACGCATTGGAAATTGCTGCGGGTGGAAGGCGGGCAGTCACTGGTCGAGTTCTCGCCCGAAACGGGACGGACACACCAGATCCGCGTGCACGCGGCTGAAGCGCTGGGCGCACCGGTGGCTGGTGATCCGGTCTATGGGCGAAAGGGGCCGTATGGCTTGCTGCTCCACGCTGCCGCGCTCAGCGTGCCGCGCGAGGGCAAGCCCGATGTGACGGCAGAAGCGCCGCTGCCCGAGCGATTCGTGGCAGCTGGCTTCGGCCCCGCTCCAGCCCCCGCTCCAGCCCCCGGGCCCGATCCCGAGCCCGAGCCAAAGCCTGAGCCTAGCGATGGCTGACTATGTCCTCCCCGAAAGCGCGATCGAGGAGGAGCGTTTCCTGGCCGCATCGGGACCGGGCGGGCAGAATGTCAACAAGGTGGCGACCGCCGTCCAGTTGCGTGTCGATGTGTTCAGGTTGGGCCTAGCGCCCGATGTTTATCATCGGCTGAAAACGCTGGCGGGCACGCGGATGACGTTGGCGGGCGAATTGATCATCACCGCGCGCAAATATCGCACGCAGGATGCCAACCGTGTCGATGCGCGGGCACGGATCAGCGAGTTGATCGGCAAGGCGCATGACCGCCCTGTGCGCCGCGTGAAGACCAAGCCGAGCAAGGCGGCCAAAGCCCGCCGGGTTGACGAAAAGAAGGGCCGTAGCGAAGTGAAGGCCGGGCGCGGCAAGGTGCGCATGGAGTGAGCAATGTTTGAATTCGATGTGCAGGCTGGCTCAAAGGCCGAACTCTACCGTGATCTCGCCTCCGCGCTTGATGCGCTGACGGCGGATGAGCCCGATGCGATTGCCAATATGGCCAATGCAGCCGCGCTGATGTGGCAATATCTGCCCGATCTCAACTGGGCGGGCTTTTACCGGCTGGTCGGCGGTGAACTCGTCCTCGGGCCGTTCCAGGGCAAGCCCGCCTGTATTCGCATCGCGGTGGGCAGCGGGGTCTGCGGCGCGGCGGCGGCAAGCCTTGCGACGCAGCTGGTCGATGACGTCCACGCCTTCCCCGGCCATATCGCCTGCGATGCCGACAGCCGGTCCGAGCTGGTGGTGCCGATCATGCGGGATGGCGTGCTGCTCGGCGTGCTCGATCTCGACAGCCCCAGGCCAGCCCGGTTCGATGCCGATGACGCGGCAGGCGTCGAACACCTGGCGGCGATGCTCGCCCGGCGCATCTGACCCGATCTGGGACAGCGCCAAAGGTGGCGGAAATCTGCCAAAAATGGTATCCAATCCGTTAAGTATCTGGGCGCTGCCAAAGCTTTGGCGCGCTGCTTGCGGAGAGTTAACCATGCGAACCCCCATGATCGCGTCGCTTGCGGTGCTTGCTGCTACGCTTGCCATGCCAGCCGATGCGCAGCGACTCGGGCGCGGTCGGATGATGGCGCCGCAGATTGGGGTGCCGCAGGGCATGATGCAGCAAGGCATGCCGCAACCGTCACTCGCGCCGCCGAACGTGCCGCAGATGAACGTGCCGCAGATGAATGCGCGCCAGATGAACGGGCCCCGCACCAATCAGCCGCAACAGCGCCTTGCCGGTCCGCGGCTTAACGGGCAACATTGGGGTGGTCAGGTGAATGGCCGCTGGATCGGCGGTGTGCAGGCGCCGGGCGGCTGGAATGGCTATCGTCGCCCAGGCCGCGGATTTCGCCTGCCCGGCTATTGGTTCGCGCCGAGCTTTTTCATCGGCAACTGGTCTGCTTATGGTCTGTCATCGCCGCCCTATGGCTATCGCTGGTCGCGTTATTATGACGACGCGGTGCTGCTCGATAGTGAGGGGCGGGTGTATGATTCGGTCTCCGGTATCGACTGGGACAGCTATGACCAGGCTGGAGGGTATGAGGGGTATCAGCAGCAAGACGGCGGCTATGGCGCCCCTTATGCCGCGCCTGGCGTGACCTACCATTCGGCGCCACCCCCGCCCCCGCCTTATGCCGGCGCGGTGGTCCAGCCAGCCTATCCGCAGGGCTATACCCAAAGCTGGTCGGCGGGCAGCGGCTATTGGTACCCGGGCGGGGTGACGACGACGATCACGATCCAGCAAGCGCCTGTCGTCACCACGACGACGACGACCGAATATATCGAGGAGACGGTGTACCGTTCGCCCGTTCGCCGCAGCTATCGCAAGCCGGTGCGCAAGTGGAAGCCGAAGCCCCGCTGCACGTGCACCTGCGCCTGTCGATAAATTACGGTGTCATTTTCTCGCGTGTTCCCGTCCGTTCGTGTTCAGCCCTTCGCCTGTCTGCCAAGGCAGGGGCCCAGAGTCATCGTCGGCCCTGTGGGCCGAAGTAGAGACACCTGGCGCAACGCTTGTGGCATGTTTCTCGACGTCGCTCGAAACGAACGGGATTAAATGCCTGACCAAATTTGGTTCGCATCCAGGGTCATTGCCGTGGGGCAGGCCCGGCCAGCGTCGCAATGCTCTCTGCGCCACCGGCACCCAGAGCGGCGACGGCAAACAGATTGTCGTCGATCGAGGTATTGACCAAGGTTAGGCTGGCATCGGTCACGTCGCGGTGGCCGATCCATTGATCGGTATCGGTCCGCCGCCAATAGACGCGGTAGCCACTCGCGCCTTTGACCGGCGCCCATTTGACGACTGTATCGAAGGATAACGCGCCGTTGATCGTCACGTCCTTGGGTGCGGCAGGCGCGCTGGCGAGGCGGGTAATCGCAGCGACGTTGATCGCGGTGACCTTGGCGAGATAGGCAAAGTCCATCTTGTCGATCGTGTCGCCATAGTCGATGCCATTTTCGGTGCGGATATCCTGGTGCTGTTGGGTCCAGTTCTCCGCGCCGACGGAAAAGCGGACAGCCGGATAACCAAGCTTGAGGAAGGGTTCATGATCGCCGCCGCGCCCGAAGCGGTCGGGCCGCCGGTCCATGAACACATCGAGGCCGCCGGGGATGGTCGCTGCAATGCCATCGATGGTCTTGGCGAGCGCGCGGCTGGGGCCGTCATCTTCCCCGCCATTGCCGCGACGGGCGAGCTGTTCCTTCAACTCTTCCGACGCGCGGATGCCTTCCGAAAAGACGCGGACCCGGTCTGCTACGCGGATGCCGTTCTGCCCCATCGTATTGCCGACGATGTCGTTGTTCAGCATCGCCGAAACAGTCCAACCGCGTTCCTTGGCGGTTTCGGCCAGCAGCGTGCCGCCCCACAGGCCCTGCTCCTCGCCCGAAAAGATCGCATAGACAATCGTCGCTTCGAACTGCTGCTTGGAGAGGATGCGGGCCGCCTCCATCACCAGCGCCACGCCCGATCCGTCGTCATTCGCGCCGGGCGCGTCCCTGGTCACATCGAGCGTGTCGCTGCCGCGGCTGTCGATATGCGCGCCGACGATGACGACGCGGTCACGATCGCGGCCCCATTGCACGCCCAGCACATCAATGACTTCAACACCGTCCGGCGCGCGGGGGCCCGTGAAGGTGCGGCCGATCCGCTGGACCTGCATGCACTTGCAGGCTTCGCCGAGTTTATCCAACTCATCCGCCGCCCAAGCGCGGGCTGCACCGATGCCGCGGACAGGATCAGTCGGCGAGGACAGCGTGTTGCGCGTGCCGAACGATACGAGCTTTTCAACCGTGGCCTTCAGCCGGGCGGGATCG
>JBBQHG010000100.1:0-9306 GCA_038323755.1 Sphingomonadales bacterium | reverse complement strand
TTCTGCGTGGCATAACCAAGGCCCGGAAAGCCCTCGCTCTGGGCCCAGCTGTTCATGTCATCAAAGAATTTGCGGCTTTTCTCGGCGGTGTTGGGCGCTGGCAGCGCGCGGACGACATCGCCACCTTCGACCATCGACGCGAAGCGACCAAAGCCCGATCCCTTGAAGTGATCCGACACATCGGTGATCAAGATGGGGTTGCGCAGATCCGGCTTGTCGCTGCCATATTTCAGCATCGATTCGCGGTAGGGGATGCGCTTGAACGGCAGCGCGGAGACAGTGCGGCCCTTGCCCTGCCAGTCGGCGAATTCCTCGAACACGCCGTGCAGCACTGGCTCAATCGCTGCGAAAACATCGTCTTGCGTGACGAAGCTCATTTCGAAATCGAGCTGGTAGAATTCGCCTGGGCTGCGGTCGGCGCGGGCATCCTCGTCGCGAAAGCAGGGGGCGATCTGGAAATAGCGGTCGAAGCCCGCCACCATCAGCAGCTGTTTGAACATCTGCGGTGCCTGGGGCAGCGCGTAGAATTTGCCGGGATGGACGCGGCTTGGCACCAGATAATCACGGGCGCCTTCAGGCGAGGACGCGGTCAGGATCGGCGTCTGGAACTCGGTGAAGCCCTGGCCGATCATCCGCTGGCGCAGCGACGAAATGACGTTCGACCGCAGCAGGATGTTGGCGTGGAGACGCTCGCGTCGCAGATCGAGGAAGCGGTAGCGCAGGCGGATATCCTCGGGATATTCCGCTTCGCCCGCGACAGGCATCGGCAATTCCTGCGCCGCTGACTGGACGACTGCCGATGTCGCGCGAACTTCGATCCCGCCGGTTGGCAGGTTGGGGTTGACCGCTTCCGCCGCGCGAGCGGTGACCATGCCGGTGATCGTGACCACGCTTTCGCTGCGCAGCTTTTCAATCACCTCGAAAGCCGGGCCGCTGACATCAGTGACGATCTGGGTGATGCCGTAATGATCGCGCAGATCGATGAAGACGAGATCGCCGTGATCGCGCTTCTTGTGGACCCAGCCGGAGACGCGCACTTCCTGCCCGACATGGTCGGGGCGGAGTTCGGCGCAAGTGTGGGTGCGGTAAACGTGCATCGGAATCGTCTCTTTTCCCTGGTCGTTGCCCCTGCGAAAGCCGGGGTCTGGGGCCGTAATGCGGTCCGGCAAGAGATGCCAGCCTTGGCGCCCATTGCATCCCCATTGCATCATTGTGACCGGCGCGCTTTCGGGGCCTCACAGAGCTTTTGTCAAGACGCTTAGCCGTCGCTATGGCATCATCGATGCATATACATGACTTGATCGACGATTCCGCCTCGCTCGCCAATCTCTGCCAACGCCTCTCGCAAGCGCCGTTCATCACGGTCGACACCGAGTTCATGCGCGAAAACAGCTATTGGCCCGAACTGTGCCTGATCCAGATTGCCGACACCAATGAGGCTGCGGCGATCGACCCGATGGCACAGGGCATCGACCTGAAGCCGCTGCTCGACCTGCTGACCGAGAATGAGGATGTGCTCAAGGTCTTTCATGCCGGCGGGCAAGATATTGAAATTGTGTACAACCTGACGGGCAAAACGCCGTATCCGCTGTTCGATACGCAGATTGCCGCAATGGCGCTGGGGCAAGGCGAGCAGATTGGCTATTCCAATCTGGTCGAGAGTTATCTCGGCATCAGCGTCGACAAGGGCGCGCGCTTTACCGACTGGAGCCGGCGCCCGCTCGACAAGCGACAGATCGAATATGCGATCGGCGACGTCACCCATTTGTCGACGATTTTCCCGAAAATGCTCGAGCGACTCCGCAAGACGGGGCGGGGCGCCTGGCTGGACCAGGAGATGGAACGCATCGCCGATCCTGCCCATTACGAAAATGATCCCGAGGAATCATGGCGCCGCGTGCGGATCGCGGGCCGCAAGCCTGAAGTGCTCGGCCGATTGAAGGCACTCGCCCGGTGGCGCGAGATCGAAGCACAGGGCAAGGATCTGCCACGCGGCCGCATCATCAAGGACGAAACGCTGGCCGATCTGGCTGGCACGCCGCCCAAGAAGCAGGCTGATCTGGCACGGGTACGCGGGCTATCCCCCGCCTGGGCCAATAACGATATCGGTGCGCGGTTGATGGCAGCGCTGGAAGGCGCAACGCCGATGCCGGCGACCGACATGCCTTCGCGCGATGACCGCAAGCCGGGCATGGGCAAGGAAGGCGCGCTGGTGGCGGATCTGCTGAAGCTGCTGCTCAAGATCCGCGCGCGCGACATTGATGTCGCGTCCAAGCTGCTCGCCCGCACCGAAGATCTTGAAGCACTCGCAGCCGGCCAGCGCGAGGGGCTCGCCATCCTGGAGGGCTGGCGGTTCGAACAATTCGGGCGTGATGCCCTGGCACTGGTCGAAGGGCGGCTCGCCTTCGCCGTGAAGAACGGTCGGTTGAAAATGACCCGCGCCGAGGATGAAGGCTGACCTAGATTACTAAACCCGCCTGCCGGCCGAGCGCATTGGCCAATGATTTGTGGCGGCGCTCCACCGCCTCGCTGTAAAGCGCCCGATCATCGGCACCAAGAACAAGCGAGAGCGCGGTCCCATCGTCCTTGAGCGAGGATCGCTGGAGCGGACCAGCAAGGCCACCGCTCATCCGCTGCCCCAGCCGCATCGCGAGGCCCCAATTGGCGGCACGCTTCAGCTCAGCCGGTGCTGCGAGGGCGCCGAGCGGCGCTGGCGAATCGCCCCCGCCGCCCAATGACGTGAAGAGCGCTTGTGCAACCAGCGCCCGGCCACGCGAATCGATGGCGACCCAATTGCCGTGAAGCGCGATTTCAACGCCGCGTTCCGCCCTGAATTCAGGATTGGCGCGCCAGCCGACATCGGCGAGCAGGCAGGCGGCGTGGCGCAACCGGGCAAGATCGGCTGACTCGTCTGCAAACAGCGGCGCAATCCAGTGATCAAGCAAATCGCCATGTTCAGCGAACCGCCCGAGCCGCCGCCCCTCTTCGCGTGCGGCGACGATCAGCGGATCCTGCGCCCGCTCGTTCGGGGCCAGCGCCTCGAACAACAGGCCCTCGCGCAGGCCAAAGGCAGACACCACCGTTGTCGGGGTTTCGAGATGCTTGAGCAGCACGCTCAGCAATGCGGCCGCATCACCAAGGGTCGGCACGCGGGCGGAGGAAAGCGAGGCAATGGCGCGCAGCTTGCCCTTGGCGATATGGCTGAGGGTTCGGCCCATGCGGGTAATCGCGGCCGGGTCCATGCTGTATTGGTGGATCACCGGCAGTGGATAACCTGTCACGTGCATGTCGAGCCGCGCCAGCGCGCGCCATGACCCCCCAACGAGATAAAGCGGCAAGTCGACCCCCTTGCCCCTCCAGCCAGCCTTGTCGATCATCGCGCCCACCTGCCGATCAAAAGAGCGCATGCCGCGGCTTCGCAAGGCGCCGACTCGCAACACGCCAAGCGGGAACGAGGCACGCTCATGCACCTCTCCCCCCTTGATACGTACGAGTTCAAGGCTGCCGCCACCCAGATCACCGACAATGCCGTCGGCATGCGGGATGGCGGAGAGCACGCCCATGCCCGCTGCAACCGCTTCCTGCTCACCCGAAAGAAGCTCGACGCTGAGGCCCATGGCGCGCGCGTCGACCAGCAACGATTCGCCATTCACGGCATCGCGCACTGCAGCCGTTGCCACAGTCCGCAGCCGGGTGACCTCCATCTCCCGCGCGACCGCGGCGAAGCGGGCGAGTGCCATCCGCGCGACCTTCAGCGCTCCGGCCTCGATGGCGCCGGTTTCGGCAAAACCACGGCCAAGCCCGGCCATGACCTTTTCGTTGAACAGCACAGCAGGCAGCCGTGCAGGCCCCTGATAAACCACCAGACGGATCGAGTTTGAGCCAATATCGATGATCGCCGTGCGCGGTTCAGCGATGCTGTCTACCTTGGGCTTGCGGAAAAGCAGGGTTGCCATGCGGCTATAACGCCCAGACCGACATTAGTGACGCCGCCTGAGCGACAATTTTGGTACCGAATCGCTGCCCTGCAGTGCCGCGCCGCGCCCCGAGAGCGAGGGGTTGGTCATGAAATAGCGGTGCAGGTTGAAGGGCCGGGTGCCCGGATCGACACGAACATAGCTGCCATCCGACTGGAGTTCCCAGCTTTGTTCATTATCGATCAGGTTGGCGACCATCACCTGATCGAGCACCTGATCGTGGACGGTCTTGTTCTCGATCGGCAGCAGATATTCGACGCGGCGATCGAAATTGCGCGGCATTGCGTCAGCCGATGAGATGAACAGCTTGGCGCCGTCATTGGGCAGCGCCTTGCCATTGCCGAACGCCCAGATGCGGCTGTGTTCGAGAAAACGGCCAACGACGGATTTGACGCGGATATGCTCGGACATGTCAGGGACGCCCGGCTTCAGGCAGCAAATGCCGCGAATGATGAGGTCGATCTCGACGCCTGCATTGCTGGCCTCGTAAAGTTTTTCGATCACCGCTGGATCGACGAGCGAATTCATCTTCGCCCAGATTGATCCGGGCTTGCCCGCACGGGCAAAGGCGATCTCTGCATCGATGCAATCGACCAGACGCTTGCGCAGATCGCGCGGGGACAGGCTGACGAGCGACATATTCTCGGGCTCGACATAGCCGGTGACGTAATTGAACATCTGCGCGGCATCCCGCCCGATCCGAGGGTCGGCGGTGAAGAAGCTGAGATCAGTATAAATTTTTGCCGTGATCGGGTGGTAATTGCCGGTGCCGAAGTGACAATAAGTGCGGTATTGCCCGCTCTCGCGGCGCACGACCATCGATACCTTGGCGTGGGTCTTCCACTCCATGAAACCATAGACGACCTGGACGCCGGCACGTTCCAGTGCGGAGGCCCAGAGCAGATTCTGCTCCTCATCGAACCGCGCTTTCAGCTCGACCACGGCGGTGACCGACTTGCCGGCTTCAGCGGCGGCGATCAGCGCGTTGATGACGGCGGGCTGCTTGCCGGCGCGGTAAAGCGTTTGCTTGATCGCCACGACATCCGGGTCACTCGCCGCCTGGCGCAGAAACGCCAGCACCACGTCGAAGCTCTCATATGGATGGTGGACGACAATGTCCTTGGCCTTGATGGCGGCGAAGCAATCACCGCTATATTCGCGGATTCGCTCGGGAAACCGGGGCGAATAGGGTGAAAATTTGAGATCGGGGCGGTCTTCGTCCACGATCGCTTCGAGGTCGCCGACGCCCAGAAAGGCGGCGCTTTCGGTCACAAAGGCATCGGTGCCGCCCAGTTCACCGCGCAGCAGCGCGCCAAGCCCCTCGGGCATGCCGGCTTCAAGCTCAAGCCGGATGACGCGGCCACGCCGCCGCCTTTTGATGGCGTTGGCAAAATAGCGCACGAGGTCCTCTGCTTCCTCCTCAATCTCGATATCGCTGTCACGCAGCACGCGGAATTCGGCGGCGCCGACCACGCGGTACCCGGGAAAGACAATCGACGAGAAGCGCTTGACCAGCGATTCGACCGCGACATAGCGCGCCTGCTCGCCCGGTAGCCGCACGAAGCGGGGCATTGGGGCCGGGAGCATGACAAGTTCGCGAATGGGCTGATCATCGGACAGGCGGACCAGATCGAACATCACCGCCAGCCCCTTGTTGGGCATGAACGGAAAGGGGTGAGCTGGATCGAGCGCCTGCGGCGTGAGGATGGGGAAAATCTGTTCGCGAAAATGGGTTTCGAGCCAGCCGAGATCAGCCGGAGACAAGGATTCGTCGATCATCCGCGAGCCGAGCACGGCAATGCCGGTTTCACCCAGCAACCGGCGCAGCTCGCGCCAGACGTTGCGCTGGCTTTCCACCAGCTGATCGGCCCCGGCGACGATCGCGGTCAATTGCTGGCTGGAATTGAGGCCATCGGCAGACAGCCGATCAACATCCTGCAGCTGCTGCCCTTTGAGCCCGGCGACGCGGACCATGAAGAATTCGTCGAGGTTCGAGCCCGAGATCGACAGAAAGCGCAAGCGCTCCAGCAGCGGGTGCGCCGGATTGCAGGCTTCCTCCAGCACCCGCCGGTTGAAGGCCAACCAAGATAATTCTCGGTTGAAGTACCTGTCGCCCGCACTGGTGCCGACAAACAGATCATCATCATCGACGGCCGCGATATGGGCGGGGCGGTTCATGCGGCTTCTATCCCTGTTTTGCTGCCACGATCGGCGATGAGGCCAGCAATGCCCAATGTGCCCCGTGCGAGCGGAATCGACAAGCGCTTGCGGCTCTGGCCGACCTCTTCATCGAGCAAATCAACGGTTCGCAGAATGGCGATATGGCTGCGTTCCACCCGCGCCATCAGCCACTGAATCAGTTCAGGTCTCGCATCAAGACCGCGTCGCGCGAAATCGCGCTCCAACAACGCCTGCATCAGCGAATCGTCGGGCGGACCGATCGTCAGCACCGGTGTAGCGGCCAGCCGGGAGCGCAAGTCGGCCAACCCGATCTGCCATGACGGGGGTGGCGAATCCGCGATGATCAGCAGCGGCTTGCGGTCGGACTGGGCGGCATTCCAGGCGTGAAAAATCGCCGTTTCGCTGTGCCGCTCGGCATCATCGATGATGGTACCGCCGCTGTGCGCGGCAAAAATGCGGGCGAGCAGGCTGCGACCGGATTTGCGCGGGCCCACCAGCAATGCGGCCATGACCGGCCAGGCGCCCCAGCGCTTGAGCGACTGTGCCGCAATCATGTTCGACGCGCTGACCAGAAATTCGGCATCACTTGCCTCAGCCGGATAGGGAAGCGGTAGCGAAAGCTGCTTCATCCCGCCGACGCGTTGTCCGGTTGCACATCGGGTGGCGGCAGCAAGGGGCGCGCACGCTGGATGCGGATTGCGCCGTTGCCCAGCGTCACTTGCCAACCGCGCGCTTCCAGGGCGGCTTTCAGTGCGCCGATGTCCCCTTCATAGCCGACGCGCATGACCGAAATGCCGCCAAGCGCCAGGCTGGTCGTAATGGCGGATCGCACGCCCGGGATAGCACGCAGCGCTTGTTCTGCCGAGGCGACCGATGCCGCGCCCGGGGTGTCGAACTGAACGCTGACGCTGGCCCCGCCCGTCGTGGCTGTGACGGCCTCGTCAGCCGCAACCGTTTCGTCGCTCGTGTCGGCAGTAACCTCGGCCGACGGGGGACGCAGGGCTAGGCCCGGGTCAACCCGAAGCAGGCCGCTGCTGAGGGCGGACTGGTATGCCTGATCCATTCGCTTGATCCCGGCATCGAGCAGGGCCGGCAAGGCATCACTGCTGGCGACGCGCAGCGAAAAGCTGGTCAGCAGATGATTGTCAGGGCCGAACCGCGCCTGGAAAGTACCGACGACCGGGCCGCCGGGATATTGCCGATAGAGATGGACGATCGGAATCAGGATGTCTGCGGCGCCATATTGTTCAAGCACCGTGCGCCACCAGCCGCGACCGGGCCGGTTGATCTGGCCCGCGTTCATCAGCAGTGGATCGGGCCCGGTGCCCGACGGTCGGACATAATCGATCGTGCTGTTGCCGGTGCGAAACCGTGCCCAGGCTTCCTGCCAATCGGTGCGCTGCTCAAACACAGTGGGCGCACCGCCGGTCCACTCGACGGGGATCACCAGCATCGGCGGCGAGCGTGTCAGCCGACCCGCCACGCCGAGAATCGATGCCGCGCGGCCGCGATCGAACATCACACCGAGCCGGGCGATGTACCGATTGGGACCAATCTCCTCATTTTCGACGACGATGCCCGACACAATCGAATCGAGCGCCGAATCGGACAAGCCGCCCCCGCCCCCGCCCATCCGGCGCGACAGCATCTGCCATCCCTTGCGCTGTGCCAGTCGCCAGCCGGCGAGCCGCGCGGCTTCACCGTTCTTGCCCGTGGTATCAACCTCGACACCACCGACCTCGAAGCTGCCAGAGCTAGTCGGGGCGTTGTTGTTGTCGACCTGAGCAACGCTGACGCCACTGACGACGAGGGCCGTCGCGAGCATGGCGGCAAAAGGCAGGGATGGGTGAAAGCGGATCATGTCGGCGCCCTTTTGGCGAAGCAGACGTGGAAATCCAAGCGCGATATGGCTAGGTCGCGTACATGAACGACACGGATGACGCGCAATCGCCCTATACCTATGCCCAGGCGGGGGTATCGATCGCCGCCGGGAACGCGCTTGTCCGCGCGATCGGCCCGATGGCGAAGGCAACCCGCCGCAAGGGCGCAGACGCCGATCTTGGCGGGTTTGGCGGCTTTTTCGACCTGAAGGCGGCAGGCTTTGTCGACCCATTGCTGGTCGCGGCCAATGACGGCGTGGGCACCAAGCTGAAGCTGGCGATCGAGCACAACCGCCATGACGGCGTCGGCATCGATCTGGTTGCGATGTGCGCGAATGATCTGATCGTGCAGGGCGCAGAGCCACTATTTTTTCTGGATTACTATGCCACGGCAAAATTGGTGCCCGAGGTCGCAGAGCGCGTCATCGCTTCGATTGCGCAGGGGTGCCTGCAAGCCGGATGCGCGCTGATTGGTGGCGAGACGGCAGAAATGCCGGGCATGTATGCCGAGGGCGATTACGATCTGGCCGGGTTTTGCGTTGGTGCGGTCGAGCGCGACCGGGTGCTGACGGGACGTGATATTGCTGCGGGCGACGTGATTCTGGGGCTCGCCTCGTCGGGTGTGCATTCCAACGGGTTTTCGCTGGTGCGGCGGCTGGCGGCGGATCGCGGCTGGCGGCTTGATCGCCCTGCCCTGTTCGATCAGCAGCGATTGCTGGTCGATGTCCTGATGGCGCCGACACGGATTTATGTGAAGAGCCTGCTGCCGCTGCTCGCCGAGCGCCGGATCAAGGGGCTGGCGCACATTACCGGCGGTGGTTTGCTTGAGAATATTCCCCGCATTCTGCCCCAGGGCACGCACGCGGTGGTCGACGCCGCCGCGTGGGAACAGCCCCGGCTCATGGCGTTCCTGCAGGCGCAGGGCAATATCGAGCCGGAGGAAATGGCGCGCACCTTCAACTGCGGGATCGGGATGGTCGCGATCGTCCATGCAGACGAGGTGGCCGGGGTGGCAGCCGCGCTGACGACGGCGGGTGAAACCGTCTTCACGATAGGCAGAATCGAGGCGGGCGAGCGCGGCTGCACCGTTTCTGGCCCAGGCGACGTCTGGGGCGCGCGCGGCGGTTGGTCGGCGACGCACCATGGCTAAGGCGCGGGTGGCCGTTCTGCTATCGGGGCGCGGCACCAATTTTGCTGCGCTTTTATTTGCGTCGCGGGCGGCATCCTGCCCCTATGAGATCGTGATGGTCATTAGCGATATCGCCGAT
>JBBQHG010000099.1:0-9433 GCA_038323755.1 Sphingomonadales bacterium | reverse complement strand
CGCTGTCCTATGACAATCGCCGTCTGAAAATGCTTCTCCAACTGCGCGAGCGGACCAGTGACCCCGTGGTCACTGCTCGCCTCGTCAGTTCAAGTGCGTCGAGCACCCGTCGCTTTGCGATTCTCAATGCCGGCTTTCGTCAGGGCGTTGCCGAAGGTCAGCCGGTCCGCGGGCCGGAAGGATTGGTCGGCCGTATTCTCGAGGCAGGCCCCAATACCGCGCGGGTATTGCTGCTGACGGATCCCGAAAGCATCGTACCGGTTCGCCGCACCCGGGATGGCTTGCCGGCAATCGCCGCTGGCCGTGGTGACGGCTGGATCGAAATTCGCTCGGTCAACCTGACCAATACCATCTTCGAACCCGGTGACGTTCTGATTACCTCGGGCACAGGCGGCATCTATTCACCGAACATTCCTGTCGCCCGCGTCGTGCGCAAAGGCCGGGATATCGCGCTCGCTCGTACCTTTGCTCGGCCTGACGCGCTGGATTTTGCACTGGTCCAGAAAAGCTTCATGGCGATGCCAGCAGCCGAAGGGAGGGATCGCCGGCCATGAGCGACCCCGTCATGGGCCCGTTCGATGCGAATGCGCCAAGACAGGCCCCGTGGCGAATCCCTGCATTGTCGGTGATGGCCGGCTCAGCGCTGACGCTGCTGCCGATGATTGCGACCTTCCCCATCCTGCCGCCCTTTGGTTTGATGATGCTTCTGGGCTGGCGGCTCGCGCGGCCCGATGCGCTGCCCGTCTGGGCGCCGCTCCTGCTGGGGCTGTTTGACGATTTGATCAGCGGCCAGCCCTTTGGCAGCGCTATGTTGCTCTGGTCGGTGAGCTTCCTTGTCATCGATCTGCTCGATCAGCGCCTTGTCTGGCGCGATTTCTGGCAGGATTGGTTGCTGGCGGCAGGCGCCATCTGCGCCTGCCTCATCGCTGGCCGGCTGATAGCGTCCCCGATCGGGGCGCATGTCGATACCGTGCTGTTGCTCCAGGCCATCATCTCCCTCATGTTGTTTCCGTTGATCTCGCGGCTGATCGCCTGGCTAGACCGCAAACGGATGCCCGCATGAACCGTCCGACCCGTATCGTTACTGAAGCGAACCAGTCCTACAGCTTTTCCCGCCGTGCGGTGGCGCTGGCAGCGGCGCAGGGCAGTGTTGGGTTGTTGCTGGCGGCCCGGATGGGCTGGCTGTCGGTAGCGGAGAACGAACATTATCAGATGATGGCGGAAAGCAACCGCGTCAACATGACGCTGGTGCCGCCGCGCCGGGGCTGGATCGTTGATCGTCACGGCGTTCCAATTGCCAATAACCGCACTGATTTCCGCGTCGACATCATTCCCGACCGATTACAGAACGCGGATCGCGAACTTGCGCTGCTCAGGCAGGTCCTGGGATTGTCCGAGGAGGACATCGAGCGGATCAAGCTCGATCTGAAAGGCGCGGCCGGCTTTCAACCCGTGCAGGTTGCCGAGAATCTCGACTGGGATCGCTTCGCCGCCGTCAGCGTGCGCTTGCCGGAATTGCCCGGCATTGCGCCGACCCGTGGCTTTGCACGCAATTATCCCGGCGGCGCAGCGGTCGCACATCTGACCGGCTATGTCGGCGCCGCCTCGGTCGAGCAATATCGCAAGGTGCGAGATCCCCTGCTCGTCACACCCGGTTTCAAGCTCGGCAAGGATGGACTTGAAAAGGCGCTTGAAGATCGCTTGCGCGGCGTGCCGGGTGCGAAGCGCATCGAGGTGACGGCACGTGGCAAGCTGGTGCGTGAACTTGCTTCCCGCGCCGACGCGCCGGGGCAGACAGCGCGGTTGACGATCGATGTTGGCCTGCAGGAATATGCGGCGCGGCGCCTCGGCACCAATTCAGGCTCGGCAGTCGTTATGGACTGCCATACCGGTGAGATGCTGGCGATGGTATCGATGCCGGCATATGACCCCAATGCCTTTTCGGATGGCATCAGCCACCTGGAATGGGAGATGTTGTCAAAGGACGATCACGTCCCCTTGATGAACAAGGTGCTGCAAGGGCTGTATCCTCCCGGCTCCACCGTCAAGCCGATGAACGCGCTTGCGCTGCTGGCTGCCGGCGTCGATCCAAATGATCGGGTCAGCTGTACTGGCGCGATGCGCGTGGGCAATGGCGTGTTCCATTGCCATAAACGCGGTGGCCATGGCGCGCTCGACATGAAAAACGCGGTCATGCAGAGCTGCGACATCTACTTTTATGAGATGGTCCGCCGGGTCGGCTATGATCGGATCGCACCGATTGCCCGGTTGGTCGGGCTGGGCCAGAAGTTCGAAATTCCCTTTCCGTCCCAGCGTTACGGCACGATGCCGGACCCAGCCTGGAAAAAGGCCAAGTACAAGGAAGACTGGACGGTCGCCGATTCGCTCAACGCGTCGATTGGTCAGGGCTATGTGCTCACCAATCCGCTGCAATTGGCGGTGATGGCATCGCGGATCGCGTCGGGCCGGCAGGTCCAGCCGACCATCCTGATGGACCAGATCGATCGCAACGCACCCCCGCTCGGTATCGATCAGGAACATCTCTCGCGGGTGCGCGATGCCATGTTCGGCGTGGTCAACGAAGGCGGCACCGGCGGGGCTGCCCGCATGGAGGTGCCTGGCGTCGCCATTGCGGCCAAAACCGGGACCGCGCAGGTGCGCCGAATCAGCATGGCAGAGCGCGCGACGGGCGTCCTCAAAAATGGCCAGCTGCCCTTCAAGCTGCGCGACCACGCGCTGTTCGTCTGCTTCGCGCCGGCCGACAATCCGCGCTATGCCGCGTCCGTTGTGCTGGAGCATAACGGCCATACCGTCCGAAATCTCGATACACCGCTCATCGGCCGCGACATCATGACCTATCTGTTCGATCGGGACAGGGCGCTGGCGTCGCTTGCGGAAATCGAACCGAGCTGGGGCGGTGACATCAAGACCCGGATGGCGACAGAGGCCAATGCTTTCCGGGAAGCCGCGAAGAACCCGGCAGCGGCTGCCACCGAGACAAATGCCGTGGCCGCGACCGAAGCCGCCGCCGTCAACGCCGCGGCCGATGCCAGCAATCGCACTGCAGCGATCGTCGGGAACACCAGCGAGGGCGGGGTCGCGGCCGAAGGAACGACAGAAAGGCCGGACGAATGAGCACGCGCTACGATTTCGTCCCCGCGCCTCTCGCCCAACTGCCATGGCGGATCATCTTGCTGGTGCTTGGCATCGGCTGTTTCGGCTTGGTTGTGCTCTATTCTGCCGCCGGCGGATCGATGGAGCCTTGGGCGCTGAAACAGGGCATTCGGCTATTCGCCTTTGTCGCAGGCGCAGTGCTGCTTTCTCGCGTCCGCGAATCGACCTGGGGCGCAATCAGCCTGCCCGGCTATGCAGTGCTGGTGGTATTGCTGGTGTTGGTCGAATTGATCGGGGCGGTGCGCGGTGGCGGTCAACGCTGGCTCGATCTGGGCATTATCAGGCTGCAGCCTTCTGAATTGATGAAGGTCTGCATCGTGCTCGCGGTCGCCCGCTTCTATGATTTGCTGCCACCGAATGAAACGCGGCGCTTCGGCGCGATCTGGCCGGCAGCAGCATTGATCGCCGTGCCAGCGCTGCTGGTGATGAAGCAGCCCGATCTGGGCACCGCACTGATGATCGTTGGCGGCGGCGTGACCGTGATGTTCCTGGCGGGCGTTCCGCTTCGGCTCTTCATCGGCGGTGCGCTGGCGCTGGCCGCCGCGATCCCGCTCGCGGTCAATTTCGTGCTGCACGACTATCAGCGCAACCGCATCCTGGTGTTCCTGAACCCGGAGAGCGATCCGCTCGGCACAGGCTATCACATCAGTCAGTCGAAGATCGCGATCGGCTCAGGCGGCATTTTCGGCAAGGGTTTTCTCAACGGGACCCAAAGCCATCTCGATTATCTGCCGGAAGGGCACACCGATTTCATCTTCGCGACAATGGCGGAAGAATGGGGCCTGGTTGGCGGACTGGCGCTGATTCTTGCCTTCTTCTTGCTGATCAACTGGGGGATCAGTGTCGCGATGCGCGCGCAGACGCGTTTCGCCCGGCTGGCCGCTGCAGGTCTGTCGAGCACCATCTTCTTTTATGTCGCAATCAACCTGTTGATGGTGATGGGCCTGGCCCCTGTCGTCGGCATCCCGCTGCCGCTGGTGAGCTGGGGCGGTTCAGCCCAAATGACGGTGCTGATCTGCATCGGCATTCTGATGTCGATCGACCGCCAAAACCGGCAGGTCGTTCGCTGGTAAAAAAATGGCGATTAGGGGTTCCAATCTGCCGAAGCCGATGCTAACCGCCCTCCTCCCGTCGCGAGCGTGCCCACCAAGGCGCCCCTCCCTCGCCCTGGTATTGGACGCATAGCTCAGTTGGTAGAGCAGCTGACTCTTAATCAGCGGGTCCTTGGTTCGAGCCCAAGTGCGTCCACCATATTCAATCACCAATTTGCGTTTGCTCGCCCACGAGTTTGGGCGGGTTTCGGCTCTCACGATGACCATATTTGTGACCAACCGGCGATTGCGGTATTGGCGCAAGCCGTCGGTCTTAACCTCGGCGGTGCGTGATATGGCGGGCCCCGATCCAGCCTTTACACTTCCCCATTCGCCAACTGCGCTGATCGCGAAAATCACCTGGAGCTCAGTCACTGGGTGGGGCCCTGCCTCCTTGCGCAGAGCTGTCGTCGGCACGCATCATGCAGCCCCGGCGCAGGCAGACGGCGTGTTGCGGCGCTAGACCTTGCTAGCTTGGCTGCCCGGTCGGTAGCCGTTCCATATCCATCGGCGCGTTGGCTGCGCTGGGTTGCATGCCACCAAAGTCGGCACGTGCCGTCACAACCATCCGGTCCGGTTTTCTCCAACGCCCGACCATGCGCCTAAGGCTTTGGGGCCAGCGCCACCGCTAGCCTCTACCCCAGCCCCTGGCTCTGCGCCCAGGCGAGGAACAGATCAGGCCATCGTTCGACCGGCTTTCCTGCGGCGCGGCGAAGACCAAAACCGTGGCCGCCATGCGTGAACAGATGCGTTTCGACGATAATGCCCTTGGCCTTCAGCGCGGCGCGCAACCGCAGGCTATTCTCGACTGGCACCGTCGGGTCATCCTCGGCATGGACCAGGAACGTGGGTGGCGTTCCCGCCGTTATATTGTTCTCGGGCGAGTGCATGTTCTCCAGCGCCGGACTTGGGCTGGGCCCGAGCAGCAGATTGCGCGACCCGGGATGCGCGAAGGGCAACAGCATCGATTGCACCGGATAAATCGGTGCCGCGATATCGGGCCGCACGGCGAGCCGGTCGGCGGCGTCGACCGGCGCATAGGTCGGCACGCCAAAGCGCGTCGCCAGATCGGCGCAGACATGCCCGCCTGCCGAAAAACCCATCGCCGCCACGCGTTCAGGTATAATCCCATAATCGCCCGCGCGGTGGCGGATCAGTCGCATCGCCCGTTGGGCATCGCTCAGCGCGACATCGGGGCCTGCCGCCCAACCCTCCCCGGGCAGCCGGTAGAAAAGGACGAAACAAGTCCAGCCGCGCGCCGCCAGCCAGCGCGCGATTTCATATCCCTCCTTGTCGATCACCACCCAGCGATAACCGCCGCCCGGAGTAATCAGCGCGGCGCTGCCATTGGGAATGCGCGGCCGGAACACCACCATGCGCGGGCGGCTGATCCCATAGACCGCGCGGTCGGTCAGCGCGCTGTCCTTGCTGCGTTCATCGACGGTTTCGACCAACGCTTTGGCGGGCGCACCGGGCGCGCCGTTCGGCCACAGGTCAATCGTCTCGTCGGGTTCGGGCAGGCCTGCCACCGGGGCCTTGTCGCCGATGCGCGGCGGCAGCGTCTGGGTCTTGGCACGCGTGGCGAGGCCAAGCGCAAGCGTGCCGAGCAGGGCCTGGCGGCGATCGATCATATCAGCTCCCCGGCTGGATATAGGGCACGCGCGCAAACAGCTCACGCTGCCAAGCGCGCGGATTATTCTCGAGATGCGAGGGCGAGTCGAAGATCATCGTCGCACGCCGTTTGAGGTCGTATACGGGCCACGTGGCCATGCCGGAGCGGTTGGGATCACCCGTTTTGGCAAAAGCAACGAAGCGGTCCTGCATCGCCTTCGACGCAGCCTTGGCCTCGGGCCCAATACCGGTCTGCGAACCCTCCGCACCCAGCGTGCCGAACACCAGCGGTATATCCATGGTGTGCATCGCGCCGCGGCGCGGGTCGACGCGGGCGGTGAAATCGACCTGATAGACCCAGCTCGCCGCCCCGGCGGCCGCGCGCGCCTCTGCCTCAATCACCTGTCCCCGCCAGCTGCGGCCACAGGTCGTCGCGTCATAGAAAATATCGGTCGGCGACCAGTCGGGGTAACGTGCGCGATACTGCGCGACGACCCATTCCGGCAGGATATCGATGCGTAGTTCCGGCGCGATCCGCTCGGCAAGATTGTCCCAGGTCAGCGTCTTCACCCGGTCAGAATCGGGTGAGATGAACGCGCGCGTCTCGTCGTGCGTGTTACCCAGCAGCATCGGAATATTGTTCGATTGCGGCGCAGCATCGGGCCAGAACGGGTGGCGGGTGAGCCATTTCATGTCGAGCACCGGCCCGAAATAGACCCCGCCGCCCAGGATTGGATCCGTCGCAGTCAGCCCCTCGATCAATCGCTCGACCGGCATCGCAAGCAAGGGCGACAGGTCGCGCTCGCTAATGCCGAGCTTGGCCAGATAGGCCCGCGTTCGGGTGGTCGCATTCATCGGGCCTGAGGCGGTGACCTGTTGCCCACTCATCGTCGCGGCGCGGTGGAACAGGCCGCTCGCCGCAGGCATCGCCATCATCGTCGCGATCTTGGCGCCGCCGCCGGACTGGCCGAACACCATCACGCGCGCCGGATCGCCGCCGAAGGCCGCGATATTGCGCTTCACCCATTGCAGCGCAAGGATCAGGTCGAGCTGCCCGAGATTACCGCTATCGGCAAAGCGCGGATCGAGCCGGGCAAGGTAGAGATAGCCCAGCACATTGAGCCGGTGATTGACAGTCACCACCACGCAATCGCCCCGGCCGGCCAGCGCCGCGCCATCGTTGAGCGGGTCGGTGACGCTGCCCCCCGAATAGGCACCGCCATGAATGTAGAGCATCACTGGCTTGTGTGCGCGCGGGTCGGCGTCGGCGGTCCAGATGTTGAGGAACAGGCAGTCCTCGGACTGCGTGCCATAGCGGCTGCCCTGCTGCGGAGCGACCGGGCCAAAGCCCTGGGCGGTTACAAGCTGGCCGGGTGTCGAGACGGCAACCGGCGCCTTGAACCGTTCGGCCCGGGCATAGCGAATGCCGCGTGCGACCAGCAGGCCGCCTTCGTTGCTGGCGGTGTACCGGCCATCGGGTGCGATGATCTCAGCGAGTGCCGCCCGCCCCATGCGGGGCATCAGCGCGAGCGCCGCTGCGCCCGCCACGACGACACGTCGGCTGATCTCACCGACGGACATCGAGCCCGCCAGCCAGATAGGCGTCGATATCGGCCTGGCGAAACAGGCTGGCATCGCCCGGCAACGAGTGTTTGAGCGCGGCAAGCGCCAGCCCCGTGCGCGCTGCATCCTCGGGCCCACCGCCACGCCGCAGTGCGTGGAGCACTCCCGCGGCAAAGGCATCGCCCCCACCGATCCGGTCGACAATCCCGGCGAGCACCACTTCTTCGGTCTGCGCCGTCCCTTGTCGGGTGTCGATCCGCGCCGACAGGCGGTGGCGATCGGCATCCTCAACATGGCGCGCGGTCGAGGCGATTGTCTGCAAGCAAGGGAAGGCAGAAAACGCCGCATCCGCCGCCTCGCGCCGCCTGTCTTCGCCCTGCCCCGAAAAATCCCGGCCAAGCAACAGCGCAATATCACGGTGATTGCCGAACATCAGATCGGCATGGCCGACAAGTTCATGCAGGATCGCGCGCGGGTTCGACTCCCAACGTTCCCACAGTTTGGCGCGGTAATTGCCGTCAAACGACACCGCGATACCGCGCGCGCGCGCTGCTTGCGCCGCCGCCAGCGCTGCTTCAGCGGAGACCGGGCCCAAGGCAGGCGTAATGCCGGACAGGTGCAGCCGATCAACCCCCGTCAGCAGCGCGTCCCAGTCCCAGCGATCGGCCGGCATCTGCGCGAAGGACGAATGCGCGCGATCATAGATGACTTCGGTCGCGCGCATGCCGGCGCCAGAGGTCACGAAATACAGCCCCATCCGCTCGCCGCAAAGCTGGATACCGCTGATATCGATGCCGTGGCCGCGCAGCGTGCCGATCGCCGACCGCCCCAGATCATTGTCGGGCACCGCACTGGCAAAGCCGACATCATGCCCCAGTCGCGCCAGCGCAGTCGCAACATTGGCCTCCGCGCCCGCCACCCAGACATCGAGCTTGGGCGTCTGCAGCAACAACTCGCGCCCCGGTGGCGAAAGCCGCAGCATGATTTCGCCGAAAGCGATGAACCTCTTCACCGTGCCAGCCATCCGCCATCGACGGCCAGAATATGGCCCTGCACATAGCGTGCAGCGTCGGAGGCAAGGAAAACCGCCGCCCCGCCCAGGTCTTGGGCATCGCCCCAGCGTCCGGCGGGGATGCGATCAAGGATCGATTTATTGCGCACCTCATCGGCCTGAAGCGCTGCTGTATTGTTGGTCGCGATATAGCCCGGCGCAATCGCATTGACGTTGATGCCCTTGGCCGCCCATTCGTTGGCGAGCAGCTTGGTCAAACCACCGATGCCCGATTTGGACGCGGTATAGCTTGGCACGCGGATGCCGCCCTGAAAGGTCAGCATCGAGGCAATGTTGATGATCTTGCCACCACCCTGCTGAATCATGTGCCGTCCCGCCGCCTGGCACAGGAAGAACACGCTTTTCAAATTGGTGTCGATCACCGCATCCCAGTCCGCCTCGGTGAAATCGACCGCATCGGCTCGCCGGATGATGCCCGCATTATTGACGAGGATATCGAGCCCGCCGAGCTGATCCACAGCTTCATCCACAATTCTATCCACAGGCTCGATCGTCGACAGATCGGCGGCGACAGTCACGCCCCGGCGCCCGAGCGCGTGGATTTGCGACACCGTTTCGTCAGCGGCGGTCCGCCCGACACAGGCGACATCCGCCCCTGCCTGCGCCAGCGCGACCGCAATCGCCTGGCCAATGCCGGTATTGGCGCCAGTGACGACGGCAACCCTTCCGGTGAGATCAAAGGGGTGGGTCAAGCGATCATCCGTTCGTTCCGCGCGAAGTCGAGAAACCGCCCCGGGCCGCCAGGCCAATGTGTCTCGACTTCGCTCGACACGAACGGGAATAGGAAGGGCCCTGGATGCCTATGCCAGCTGACAGATGTCGAGGACCTTCATGTCGGTATAGTCCTGATTTTCGCCCGCCATCGCCCAGATAAAAGCATAGGCGCGGGTGCCGGACCCCATGTGGATCGACCAGGGCGGGC
>JBBQHG010000098.1:0-9641 GCA_038323755.1 Sphingomonadales bacterium | reverse complement strand
GGGCCAGCAGCCAATCATTGGCGAAGGCGATATGCGCCGTGAGTTCCGGCAGATAATCCCGCGCGATGAAGGCCATCAGCGCGGCCAGCGTCTCCGGTATGGCGTCGTCGGCAATCAGATGTTCGTCCGCGCGGAGGCCATCGAGCAACGCCTGGGGCGCGTTCATGCGTTCTACCCAGCGCCAGACATGGTAGAAGCGCGTCTTCATTCTCTGTGCCGGAAACGGATCGCGCGCGAGATGGGCGTAGAGCGGGCCGATCAGACCGTAATCGCCGAGGGTCGGCCTGCCGCCGAGCAGATAGGGATGGCTGGCGACATGCGCGTCGAGCAGTGTGAGCAGCTCTTCATAGCTCGTTTCGATCGCCGGGATCGTCTCAGCCGAGACGCCGAATGCATCCTTGGCCTTGCGCATGCGACCGCTTGCCGCGCCAAAAACCGCCTCCTGCGTTTCCCCGGTTGCGCCGGGCATCAAGGCAGCGACGAAATCGGTACGCAGAAAATCACGATTCTCGGCGTCGAAATCCCAGCGATAATGCATGGCCGGGCGGAGCAGCCCCTCCCCACCGAACAGCTCGAACAGATGGGAAACGGCGCGGTGCACCGGGGTAGCGGGATAGGCGGATCGCCGTGCCAGGCCGGCTGCTTCAATATGATCGATGATGGCAGCCCCGTCCTGGATGATCTCACCCGATGGCGTGACGAGCACCGGGATGATCCAGCGGCCGATCTGTTTGGTAATGTCAGGCCAGCCGGGATCGCCGGGAACATTTTCTTCGAAATCGATACGCTGCTTGATGAGATAGGACCGCGCCTTGGCCGTATAGAGCGAGCCGGGCATTCCCCACAGGCGATAGGCGGTCATCGGTTCTCTCCCTTGTCGCAACAGGTCTTGGCCCGAAGCGGGGGAGGATTTCAAACCATTTGCACTGACCGCGCCAAATAGGCGGGAAGCGGCGCCTGGTCTCGATCTCAGTCAGGCTGAACCAGCTGCGGTCCCCGGCGCAAGCCGGCGCCAGAGCCATAAAGGGCTGCGCCTGAGACTCTGGGCTCGCGCGTTCGCGGGAGAACGAGACTGTTAAAAGGGAAAACGAGCCTCAGGCGGCCTTGCGCTGCTTGGCGAGCTTCTTGAGTACCATTTCGCGCTTCAGCCGCGACAAATGATCAATGAAAATAATGCCTTCTAGATGATCCATCTCATGCTGTATGCAGGTTGCAATCAACCCTTCGAGCTGCTCGTCATGCGTCTTGCCGTCGCGGTCGAGCCAGCGAACGCGGCACGTCGCGGGGCGCTCTACCTCGGCATATTGATCAGGGACCGACAGGCAGCCCTCGTTATAGATGTTGGTCTCGTCATCGGTTGCGACGATTTCCGGGTTGATGAAGACGCGCGGATCGCGAACGGGCTTGCCGTCTTCACCATCCTCCTGAAGGTCGATGACGAGGATACGCTTTGGCACGCCGATCTGGATAGCGGCGAGACCGATGCCGCGCGCGGCGTACATCGTATCGAACATATCGTCGATGATGGCGCGCACCTCTGCATCGACCGTTTCCACGGGGGTGGAGATGGTGCGCAAACGCGGATCGGGTATCTCGACGATTTGATGGACGGCCATGGCTGTCAGCTAGGAAAGGCAAGGCTTTTCGTCAAGTAACCGCTCGTCAAGTAACGGGGCGCCGGGCGCGCAATGCCTGGGCGAGCGTGCCCTCGTCGAGATAATCGAGCTCGCCGCCAACGGGCAGACCATGCGCGAGCTGCGTGACGCGGACCGGGAAGCGGTCGATTCGCTCGGCGATATAATGCGCGGTCGTCTGCCCTTCGAGCGTGGCGTTCATGGCGAGCACGACCTCGTCGATGCCGCCGGCCTCGATCCGACGCACCAGCAGATCGATCGAGAGATCTTCTGGCCGGACGCCATCAAGCGCGGACAAGCGGCCACCGAGGACGTGGAATCGCCCCGGAAACAGGCGCGAACGATCAAGCGCCCAGAGATCGGCGACCTCCTCGACCACGCAGAGCGCGCGCGAATCGCGGCGGGGGTCGGCGCAAATGGCACAGGGATCGGTGGTGTCGACATTGCCGCAGGTGGTGCAATCTGTCAGCCGATCCCCCACCGCCTCAAGCGCGGCGCGCAGCGGCTCGAGCGCGGTCTCTCGCTTCTTCAGCAGATGCAGCACCGCGCGACGGGCCGAGCGGGGCCCCAGGCCGGGCAATTTGGCGAGGGCCTGCGTCAGCGCATCAATTTCGGGAGAAGCCATGAGGGAACAGATAGGGGGTTGCATGCCCCTCTGCCAAGCGGCCAGAGAGCGGCATGCGCATCATCTTCATGGGGACGCCCGAATTCTCGGTGCCGATATTGCAGGCGCTGGTCGATGCCGGGCATGACGTCATGGCATCCTACAGCCAGCCGCCGCGCCGCGCGGGGCGAGGCAAAACGCTGACGCCCTCCCCGGTACAGGCGCGGGCCGAGGCGCTGGGGATTGACGTCAAGACGCCGGTGTCGCTGCGCGATGCGGCGGCGCAGGCCGAATTTGCAGCGCTTGACGCCGAGGTGGCGGTGGTCGCGGCCTATGGCTTGATCCTGCCACGGGCGATCCTCGACGCGCCCAAGCGCGGTTGCATCAACGTCCACGCATCGCTGCTGCCGCGCTGGCGGGGTGCAGCGCCGATCCAGCGGGCGATTTTGGCGGGCGATGCGGCGACGGGCGTGGGCATCATGCAGATGGAAGCGGGGCTCGATACCGGGCCGGTGCTGCTTGAGGACCGCACGCTGATTGACGCCAAGACGGCCGGGGCGTTGACCGATGAGCTCAGCGCGATGGGCGCCCGGCTGATGGTCGCAGTGCTGAGCGACCTGGATCGCTATCCCCCGGTTGCGCAGCGGGATGACGGCATGACCTATGCCCCCAAGATCGACAAGGCCGAGGCGCGGATCGACTGGCGCCGACCGGCAGCGGAAATCGAGCGGCAGGTGCGAGCGTTCAATCCGGTGCCGGGGGCTTTTTTCGAACTGGCGGGCGAGCGGGTGAAGCTGTTGGCGGCCGAGGTGGTCGAGGGCAGCGGACCGGATGGAATGGTGATCGATGAGTCGCTGATGATCGCCTGCGGCGCGGGTGCAATCCGCCCGATCCTGCTCCAGCGCGCCGGACGTGGCGCCATGACGGCGGGCGAGCTGTTGCGCGGTTTCCCGATCCCGGCAGGCACCCGGCTTTGACGCGCCATGCGCTGACAATCGAGTTTGACGGCCGCCCGTTCATGGGCTGGCAGCGGCAGAACCATGGGCCGAGCGTGCAAGCGGCGCTGGAAGCAGCGATCGCGCAGATGACGGGCGAGGACGCGGTCGTCTTCGCGGCCGGGCGCACCGATGCAGGGGTGCATGCCCGCGGGATGCGCGCGCATGTCGATCTGGCGCGAGACGTCACCCCTTTTCGGCTGATGGAGGCGCTGAATGCCCTGGTGCGCCCGGCACCGATCGCGATTCTCGACTGCGCTATCGTGCCCGATGACTGGCATGCACGCTTTTCCTGCACGGCGCGGCATTATGAGTATCTGATCGTCAACCGCCGCGCGCCGCTGACGGTGGATAACGGCCTTGCATGGCGGGTCGCTGTGCCGCTGGACGTGGATGCGATGGCAGCGGGTGCGGCGCGGCTGGTGGGGCGACATGACTTTACGACCTTTCGCTCGGCGCATTGCCAGGCGGACAGCCCGGTGCGAACGCTCGACCGGCTCGATGTGACGCGCGCGGGTGACGTCATTCGCGTAGCGGCGTCAGCGCGGTCGTTTCTGCATCATCAGGTGCGATCGATGGTTGGGTGTCTCGCACTGGTCGGCGAGGGCAAATGGTCACCCGGCGACATGACGGCGGCGCTGGACGCGCGCGACCGGGCGGCGCTCGGGTTCAATGCCCCGCCCGACGGGCTGTATTTCGTGCGCGCCGATTATCCCGCGCTCAGCGACTGAAGCGCGCGGCGAGTTCGATATGCGTCGACCAGCGGAACTGGCCGACGGGCTGCACCCAATCTAGCGCGTAGCCGCCTTCGCAGATGACCTTAGCATCACGCCCGAAAGTGCTGGGATTACACGAAACATAAGCAAGGATCGGCGATTTTGATGCCGCCAGGCCGTCGGCCTGCTCCTTGGCACCGGCGCGCGGAGGATCAAGCACGATCGCGCCGAAGCGATCGAGCTCGGCAGGGGTGAGCGGGCGGCGATAAAGATCGCGGTGTTCGGCAAACACAGGCAGTTGTGCTCGGCCACCCGCCGCCTTGAGGGCGAACAGCGCGTCGCGCCCCGCCTCCGCTGCATAGACTTTGGCACCGCCCGCCAGCGCGAAGGTGAAGGTGCCGAGCCCGGCGAACAGATCAGCGACCGTCCCAGCCTTGCCGATTGCTTCGCGCACGGCGGTGATGAGCGCTGCCTCGCCCTCCGGGGTTGCCTGCAGGAACGAGCCGGTGGGGAACGGCACGGGCACGCCGCCAAGCGTGATCGTCGCCTCATCGGGCTCCCAGCGCGTTTCAGGGCCCAGGCCATTGTCGATCGAGACGCGCGCGATGCCATGACGGCCACCGAATGCCGAAATCGCCTCGGCCGCGTCGAGGCCCTCGGCGGAGATGCCCGTCACCAGCATGTCGATGCCCTGATCGATCATGGTCAGCTGCACCTCCACCCGGCGCTTGCCGGTCATCAGCCGGGCGAGGAGCGCGCGGAGCGGCTTGAGCAAATCGAACAAGGCGGGATCGAGGATCCAGCATGCCTGCAGATCGACCAGATCATGGCTGCCCGCCTGGCTGAAGCCGAGCACGACCTGCCCGCCCTTGCGTTCGGCATGAAAGCTGGCGCGGCGGCGACTGCGCGGGGGCGAGAGGACCGGCGAGCGGATGGTGGTCGACAGGCCCTGGGACGCGAGCGCGCCCTCGATCCGGTCAATGATGAACTGGGCATATGCGGCATCATCGAGATGCTGGAGCTGGCAGCCGCCACAGACCGGAAAATGGCGGCAAGGCGGCGCCTGATGGTGCGGGCCCGGGATGACGGCGCCGGTGGGCGTCAGCCGATCACCGGGGGCGGCGAGCGCGGCGTGGCGGCCATCGGCGGTAACGCCTTCACCACGCCCGGCGACGCGGACGATAAGATCGGTATCGGGATCGGTCATACCGATCCCCTGACAGCACTGAGCGCAAAGGCAAGATCATCGGCGATAAAGGCGCCGACGCAATGGCGCGCTGCCTCACCGTGGAGCCAGACGCCAGCGGCGGCGGCAGCGAGTGGCTCAAGCCCGCCAGCCAGCATTGCGGCGATGGCACCGGCAAGGACATCCCCGGAGCCGGCCGTGGACAGCCAGCTGCTGGCCGGTGCCGATAGCTGCACCCTGCCATCCGGCGCGGCGATTACCGTGTCCGCGCCCTTGAAGACGACAACCGCGCCGGACTGGCGCGCGGCGAGGCGACACTGGTCGACCTTGCTTCCTGGGAGATCACCGAACAGCGCGCGAAACTCGCCTACATGGGGCGTGAGAATCGTGGGGCCCGTTCGCTGAGCGATGCGGGCGGGAGCGACAAGGTGCAGGGCATCACCGTCGATGAGCAATGGCCGATCCGCGGCAAGCGCTGCGGCGAGGCGGTCGCGCGCGCTATCGTCGCGGCCGAGCCCCGGGCCAATAACCAGCGCGCCGATCCGCTCATCGGCCAGCGCAGCAGGGTCATAGGCGCGGTGGACCAGGGCCATCGCCCCACCGCCGTGACCGCCAAGGACGAGCGCATAGCCCGCCCCCGCGCGCAGCGCCGCTGTCGCTGTGAGCAGGCTTGCACCCGGCATGGTCCCTGCCACGACCGTGACCATGCCGCGCGAATATTTATGAGCATCGGGCGGCGGTGGACCCAGATCTGGCCGGGCGATGCGCCGGTATTCGCTGGCAATCTCTATGCCGAGATCGACAACCTGTACGAGACCACAATAGGCGGCACCCGGCTGAAGCAGATGCCCCGGCTTGAGCGCGCCCAGCGCCAATGTGTGATGAAAGTGTGGGACCGGGCTGAGCAGAGCGCCGCTGTCGCTGTCGATCCCGCTCGGCAGATCAACCGCAAGTGCGCACTCGGCCTGGTCGACAAGGCGCGTCAGCGATTGGGCAAGATTGGACGAAAGCCCGCGCGCAATGCCCGTGCCGAACAGGCAATCGACCAGCAATGCTGCAGGTGGCGCGTCGGCAATGGGTTCCACTGGACCATGCCAGCCATTGCGCGCCCTGCGGGCGGCATCCGTGCGCGGTTCGTCATTGGCGGCGACCCGGACGCTCACCCCGGCGGCGGCCAGCAAGCGGGCCGCGACATACCCATCACCGCCATTGTTGCCGGGACCACACAGGACCAACACCGGGCGCCCCGAGGCGATTGACGCCACAGCAGCAGCAATCCCCTGCCCGGCCCGCGCCATCAGACGATCAACGCTGTCGCCTGCTGCGATCGCTTTTGCTTCTGCCGCGCGCATTGCTGCGGCGGTGACGATCACCTCTGCGTCAAAGACGCTCATTGGCCAGGCGGTGCTTGATCGCGCACCGTGGCGGGCAGACGATAACGATCGCCAGCCAACGCCACCTCGATCTCATCGGTGCCGTGCACGCTGACCTTGGCAAGTTCTGCCCCATCAGCGGCGATGACGCCCCGGCCGTCCTGAGTGACGAGAAAGCGGTGAAAATGGCCATCGGCGTGGCGCAGCGTGAGGACCAATCCGTCTGCGGTCGTCGTGCGCTCTAGCGAGCAGTCGCGGGTGAAGGCGTCCGATCCGGCGCGCGCGCAAATGATTTGCCCGGACTCGCTAGCGGCTGCGCGCTGCCTCGATTCGACCGCTGCCAATGAGGTTCCGCCCTTGTCGCAGCCCGACAGCAGCAGGCAGAGCAGGGGCAGAACAGAGCGCAGCGTCATGCCACCCTGCCTAAGCAGTGGTGTGCCGTTCGGCAATGCGCTTCACTACCGGGGCGATGATCGCGGCCCAGCGAGCGGCGCCGGCCGGGTGATCGATCAGATCGTTTCGGATTTCGATGGCGAAGCTTGCTATGCCATTGCCCTCTGCGTGGCGATTGAGCGTCATGTTGAGATCGCGGCCCGAATAGGGCTGGTTGTCCCCGGTCACGACCCCTGCCGCCTTAAACAGATCGATCGCGCACCGTGCTGCGCGGCCATCGCGATTGTAGAGGATGCCGATTTCCCAGGGCCGGGGCGCGCTGCCGGTCTCTAGCGCGGGCGTGAAGCTGTGGATGGAGGCCAGCAGCCGCGGGCGATGATGCGTGACCAAGTCCGCAATGGCGCGGTGATAGGGTGCGTGGAAGCGGGCGATGCGATCCCACCGGTCGGCATCGATATTGCCGGGGATGGGATGTCCGTCGCTCACCGGCGGGACAAGGCCCGGGTGATCGGGCGGGCGGTGAAAATCAATGACGAGACGGGAGACCGTGGCAAGGATGGCGGGTGCGCCAAGCATCGCAGCCAGCGCGCGGGTGACGTCGGCGGCGCCGATATCAATCGCGATGTGCCTTGTCAGCAGTGCCGGGGCGATGCCCAGATCGATGCCCGGCGGCACCGCATTCGACGCATGATCGCAGATGAGCAGGATAGGGCCTGCGCCCGCAATCAATTCGGGCAATTCCGACAACTCAGGCAATTCGGGTGCGCTCATGCCGTGGGTCGGCGGAGAGCGGCGAGGCTGTCGCCGCCCTCCTGCCCTGACGATGCCCATGGCAGACGGGGACCGTCCACGGACGCAGTGCGCAAAGCACCGGACCCGCTCATGCCATTAAGCAGCAAGACTCGGGCCAACCCCGGAAACGCTGGATTGTGCGCGATTTCAGCGATCTCGCGTCCCGATACGGGCCAGAAAACTGTCACGCGAGTGCCGATTCAAGACACCACCAGCCGGGCTGAGCAGTGCGTATGGCGCGAGCGGCGGCCGCGCGACTCTCGGCACTATCGAACAGGGCAAAGCATGTCGCCCCCGATCCCGACATGCGCGCGAGCAGAACACCGCGCTGGTCCCGCAGCATCGCCACGACATCGCCGATGACCGGGGCGAGCGCGCGGGCGGGCGGTTCCAGATCATTGCGACCGGCAATGGCGCGCGCGAGCAGGTCACCCGAAGCGATGGGCCCCCGATCAACGCCATCCCACGCGCGGAACACCGGCCCGGTCGAGACGGCAACGCCGGGATTGACGAGCAACACCGGCGCATCCTGGAGACCATCGACCGGATCGAGTTGCTCGCCCTTGCCGGTACCGACGGCGCTGCGCCCAAGCAGGCATGCCGGCACATCGGCGCCCAGAGCTTCGGCGATCTGGAAGAGGCGGGGTTCATCCAGCGGCACCCCGCGCAACCGCGCCAAGGCGCGCAAGGTGGCGGCCGCATCCGCCGACCCACCGCCGATGCCCGATGCGACCGGCAGATGCTTGTCGAGAGTGATATCGAGCGGGCCAGTGTCCCCAAAGGCCTCAGCGAACAGCCTGGCCGCGCGCAGGACGAGATTGTCCCCCTCGCCCGCCAGCGCCGATGCGAAGGGGCCGGTAACCGTAAAGCGCGGCGTGTCTGCGACAGCGAGCCGGATCGAATCGCCATGCTGGAGAAACGCGAACAGCGTTTCCAGCGCGTGATAGCCATCCGCCCGCTTGTGGCGGACGTGGAGGGCCAGATTGATCTTGGCGGGAGCGAGTTCGACAATCATCGACCGGGATCAGCGATTGGCCGGGCCATTGGCGATTTTGCCCAGCAAGCGCGCCTCTTCGGCCTCATCCGCTACCACCGCCGCCGCACGCCACGCGTAGCGCGCCTCATAGCGACGCCCGACCCGCCAATAGACGTCGCCGAGATGCTCGTTGATGGTGAGGTTGCCGGGCAGGCCCTTGGCCGCCTTTTCCAGCAGGGGCAGCGCCTTGTTGGTGTCGCCATCGACGAAATAGGCCCAGGCGAGCGAATCGAGGATCGAGAAATCCTCCGGCTTCAGCATGCTCGCGCGCTCGAGCAATTTGCGCGCTGCGGGGACATCGCCGCCATGTTCAAGCATCGAGTAGCCGAGATAATTGAGCGCGACAGGCTGATCGGGCGCGAGCGCCACTGCCTTTTCGAGCGCGACCCTTGCCTTTGCCCAATGCCCCGCTTGATCAAGGACGCTGCCGATCTGAAGATAGAGCACCCAATCGGCACTCTCCCGATCACGCTCCAGCAAGCGCTGATAGACATCTGCGGCGGCATCATATTGATGCGCTTCGGTCAGCAGATCAGCGTAACGATGGAGATCGGCCAGGCCTGCCTTCGGCGCTTCTGCCAGCGCCGCGGCAGCACCAAGCGCCGCCGCCTGTCGCCCACCCTTGTCGAGCACCGCGATCCGCAGGGCCTGAGCCTGAGCGAAATAAGGGCTGTCAGCAGCTATTTGATCAATGACGGCGAGCGCATCCCCTGCCAGCTCGTCTCGCCCGATGGCAGTGGCGAGGAGCAGCTTGGCGCGATCATTGTCGGGTTCGAGCCGCAGGGCAGCGCGCGCCATCGCCAGGATCAGCCGGGACGATTGCCCATCGCCCAGATCCGCAGCCAGCCGCGTCAGGATACGCGACATGCCAGAGGCAATGGTTGGAGCCATCAGCGCGATCCTGGCGGCAGG
>JBBQHG010000097.1:0-9653 GCA_038323755.1 Sphingomonadales bacterium | reverse complement strand
ACCCACCATCGGCGGCGGATCCGATCATTGGCGCCACGCTCGACCAAAGCGGTGGCTACCGCCAGCGCCACAGCGATCGTCAGCGCACTGCCAGTTCCCTCCGCTCGCGATAGCGCCAGCCCGAGCAGCAGCACGGCGGCCAGCGACCCGGCCACAATGGCACCGCGCTGTACCAGCGCGTGATCCTGCTCATCGCGCATCCAGGACAGAACCGATCCGGTCGCCAGCCCCGCTATCGAGGCAATGACAAGTGGCAATCCAAAAAACGGCCAGCCCCAGCCCAACAGTCCAAGGCCCACCGCCATGCCGACGCCCGCACCGGCACCAACGGCCAAGCCCGACACCGATCGCCCAATCAAAATCGGCAGCACGCGCCGGGCAACAGGCGCGATGACGTAGCGATCGACCCACGACACACGATTGGAGACGAAGGCCGCAACCACATCATCATTGCGTGCACGCAACCGGGTCGAATCGCGCTCTATCCCATGCCCGGCGCGCCCCGCACCCGGCGGCAATGCCAGATGCGCGGCGCCTGCCTGAGCGGCCACGCGCAGCAGCGTCGATTCGAAATCATAATCGCGCGGCAAGGCGGCCACGTCGGCGATCCGTTGCGCCTCGACCCGGGCAAGGCCAGCCCAGATCGCATTGGCGCCAACGCGCTCCAGCCCCGGCAGCGCATCTGCGTCGCTTGTAACCAATAGGGTATCGCCACCCTCGTCGCTGAGCAGCGCCATGATCCTGTCGGTCGTAACCAAGCCGTCCGCGACAACCAGGACGCGCGCCAACGGATGAAGCTTTGCCTCCGCCTCGACGGCCGATCGCACGATATCGACGGCGATCCCGCGATGCGTCATGCGGCTGACCGCGCCCAGCAGCTCTGGCGTCAGCCGGGTAACGACAACGATCAGTTGCCCCGCCCCCGCAGCGAGCAAAAGCCGCGCCTGAAACTCGATCAGCGTCGCGCCGCCAAAGGGCAGCGTCGCCGCGAGCATGTCCGGACGATCATGCGCGTCGTCTGTTGCGAAAATCAGGCCTGCAAGCATCTGAGGCGCTTAAGCGCTAGAGCGCGGCTTGGCAAAGATACTAAATGCGATCCACCGATCGGCGTACGCGGCGGAGCATATCGGGCGCATGTGGCGTGCTTTCGCTCGCCTCGGTGGCGATGGCGAGTAGGCGGATCGCGCCGAAGCTGGCCGCCAAACCCTTCAAACGCAGCGCAGCGGTCCGCCAATCCCCTGCGTTTTCGGCCACTTCCATTGCCTTAACCGCGCGATGCGCGCTTTCGACAAACGCCTCGCGTAGCTCAGCGATCAGTGCAGGCTCATCGCCCACTGCTGCGGCCAAATTCGCATCGATTGCACCGGGATCATATGCCATGCCTCAAGTGCTAAGCCCCAAGCAGTTAAGGCTTGGTTATGCTATTCGCTTTGATCGCCGCGAAATCGTGGTAAACGAGGCGGATGAACGGGGGTTCGCGCATTATCGATTTGCGGTTTGGCACGGCGGGGGCTGTGGCGAAGGACGATCTTTTGCTGTCTGATCCCATCATGCCAGAAGCTGCACCAGAGCTGCCTGCGATCGCCACCCACGACGACGATATGCCATCGAGTGGATCGCTTTGGCGTCTGTTCGGCGCGACCCTGGCGCTGCTGGCCTCGCTTGGCTGGGTTGGCGGCATGCTGTCGCTGAGCTGGTCGAGGCTGGAAGTCGGCCTGCTGCCGCTGGAACTGATCAACTTCGTCGCTGCACTATGCGTACCGCCAATGTTGATCGGCATATTGTGGTTGCTGGCGATGCGCAGCAGTACAGCGGAAGCGCGGCGCTTTGGCGCGACTGCCCGCCTGCTGCGCGAAGAGGCGGCGGCGCTGGAGCGGACAATTGCGGTGGTGTCGCACCAGATCGACACCAATCGAGCGGCACTGGCCAACCAGACCAATGAACTGATGCGGATGGGCGATGGCGCGAGCCAGCAGCTCGTGGCGATCAGCAACGGCATGGGGCACGAGATTGCCACCGCCGACGCGCAGGCCCGCAAGCTTGCCGAAGCAATCTCGACGGCGCAGACCAAGCTGGAAATCCTGCTTTCCTCGCTCCCCAAGGCGCACGGCGAAACCGCCGATATGGCGAAGACGCTGGAAGCAACGGGGCTGACGGCGGGTGAGCAGACGGCCTCGCTTGCGGCACAGATTGCAGCGCTGACCGAGCGCGGACGCGAAGCCAACGACGTCGCTGGCAATGCCGCGCAGAAGCTCGCGGCGCATATCGCGCGGATGGAGGCGACCAGCGAAACGGCTGGCGCCCGGCTGGAAACCGTCACCGCTGACATGTCGGGCGCGGTGGACCAACTGCTTGATCGTACGGCCGGGGCGGTCGATGAGGCGCGCAAAAGCATCGCTGCGCAAGGTGAAGCGATGCTCGCCATGCTGGAGGCAAACCAGGCAGCGCTCGACCGCGCGGGTCGCGACTCCATTGAGGCCCTTGGCACGCGCATCGCCGCGATTGAAAGCGTCATCGACCGGATTGCCGCACGGCTCGACGAACAGCGCAGCGCCAGCGACGCGATGGTCGAACGGGTCGATGCCGATTTCACCAGCGTCGAGGCCAAGGTCGCAGCCTTCCACAGCCAGGGCATCGAGCGCACACAGACGCTTGCCGCATCAATCAGTGCGCTGGGCGGATCGGCCGATGCGATGACCGAAGCGCTGAAGGCCGGCGACGACATGGCGCGCGCTGTGATCGCCACATCCGAAGACCTGCTGGTCTCGCTCGACGCTGCCGCGCGCGAGATCGACGAGACACTGCCCGAGGCGCTGGCGCGGCTCGATGCGCGGATTGGGAGCAGCCGCAACGTGGTCGCAGGCGCCAAGCCCGAGCTGCTCGCGCTGGTCACGGCGGCGGAGAGCACGCACGATGCGATCGAGGCGATTGCGCAGGTTATCCAGGGTCAGCGCGTCACGCTGGACGATCTGTCGGCGCTGCTGCTTGCGACGTTGACGACGGGCCGGGAGCGGGCAACCGAGATTGGCGGGACGCTCGACGAGGCGATCAACCGCACGCACGATTTTGCCGAGCAAGCTGCCCCCCGACTGGTCGAGGCGCTGATCCGGGTCCGCGAGACTGCGACGACAGCAGCAGACCGCGCGCGGGAGACGCTGGCGACCGTGATCCCGGAAGCCGCGCGTTCGCTCGAACTCGCCAGCGCGCAGGCGATGCAACAGGCGCTGGGCAACAGCGTCGCCGAACAGGTGAACGCGATTGCCGATGCCGCCGATGCTGCGGTCGATGCCGCGACCCGCGCTTCCGAGCGGCTGACGCGGCAGATGATGACGATTGCCGAGACGACCTCGCTCGTCGAAAACCGGATCGAGGATGCGCGGGCGGAGCGCGACAAGGCCGACAGCGACAGCTTTGCGCGGCGCGCATCCCTGCTGATCGAATCGCTCAACTCTGCCGCGATCGACATCGCCAAGAGCTTTTCATCGGATGTGTCGGACAGCGCCTGGGCAGCGTATCTGAAGGGTGATCGCGGTGTCTTCACCCGCCGGGCGGTTCGACTGCTCGATGCCGGAGACGTCCGCGAGGTGGCGCGGCTCTATGACGATGACGGTGCATTCCGGGAGCAGGTCAACCGCTATATCCATGATTTCGAGGCGATGCTCCGCACCATTCTGGCGCAGCGGGACGGATCGCCGATGGGTGTCACCCTGCTCTCCTCCGACATGGGCAAGCTCTATGTCGCGCTCGCACAGGCGATCGAGCGCCTGCGCGCCTGACCGGGGACACCCCACAACCCTGCCCAGGAACCCGTCGCGAAAATCCGTCCGAAGTTGTCGAAGTTGTCGAAGTTGCGGGACGGGCGATATATTACGGCATCCAACGCATGCGATGACGCGTGATCTGCGCGGTGCCTGTCCGGAGCATATCACAGGACAGGCGGTGTAGGAAAATCGATTCTTGTGGGCGGCTGGTGGTTGATCGGGCCGGCATCCGCGATCGCCGGCGATGACAGGACATCTGCCATATTCAGCCAAGCGAGCCGGACGCGACAGTGTCGCCACGCCTTGCCGGGTCGTTGAGACGACGACCGATGCCGTTCACAGGCGATTGACTTGACCAACACACAAGCTTTCGGGACGGTCGCGCGCAACCGGTTGGAGAATGACATGGATCGTCGGCAGTTTATCGCTAGCGCCACTGCCCTGGGCGTCGTCGGCGTCTGGGCGACGCGGTCTGCTGCCGCGCCGTCGCGATCCGGGTGGCGGGAGGATCGTGCGCGCTATCCCCAAGGTGTCGCATCGGGCGATCCGGACGATCACAGCGTTATCCTGTGGACCCGGCGCCCCTTTGACGAGGGCGACCAGCATATATTGACGGTGGAAGTGGCGCGGGATGCTGCGTTCCGGCGCGTCGTTGCCAGCGCACAAGCGCCGGTGCTGGCGGCAGCCGACTGGACCTGCCGAACGCTGATCGGCGGTCTCGCGCCGGCGACGACCTATTGGTACCGTTTCGTCGACGATACTGGCGCGGGCAGCCGGATCGGCCGCACGATTACGGCGCCGCGCGCCACCGACCGGCGCCCGGTGCGCTTTGCCTTTGTTTCGTGCAACAGCGTGAACGAAGGCGCCCAGAATGCCTATGCCCGCATGATCTGGGAAGACGAGCGCGCGCCTGCCGACCGCAAGATCGGCTTTGTCCTCCACCTTGGCGACTTTATTTATGAAGTGGTGGAATATCCCGAAGAGGTGTCGCATCGCTATGCGCGCACCGTCTATGACCTCGGCCACATCCCCGATGGGCGAAAGGTTGGGAATTTCCATGTGCCGACCAACCTGGCCGGCTATCGCCACGTCTACCGCGCGCATATCAACGATCCCGACATTCAGGACGCGCGGGCGCATTTCCCGTTCGTATGCATCGGCGACAATCACGAATTCTCGTGGCTCGGCTGGCAAAGCCTTGTCGTCTATCCCGGCAGCAAGGTCGAACCCGCGCAGCCACTGCGCGTTGCGGCCAATCAGGCATGGTGGGAATATATTCCGTCACGCGTCCGCAAATCCTCTGGCGACGGGCTTGATGCGTTCGGCCCGCCCGCGGTAACCAAGGCGCCGATCGAGACGTTCGACGATCACGGCTTCGCCACCGAGCCCAACAGCATCGCAGCGATCGGCAGCATGACCGCCTATCGCACGCTGCGCTATGGCAAGCATGTCGATCTGATCCTGACCGACCTGCACAGCTACAAAGCGGCGGACCCGACCAATCGCCCTGAAGCGGCGGCGCTCGATTCGGGCGCCTATCCGGTCATCCCGCAGGAGTGGCTGGAGATCGTGGACGGTGGAAAGGATTATGCCGGCGGCAATCCCCCAGCGACCATCACGATCGGCGACAAGACCATCCCCAATTTCCGCAAGGACGAGCCCGCGCACACCGTGCTCGGCCGCGAACAAAAGGCGTGGCTAAAGGAGCAGCTGACCAAATCGACCGCGACATGGAAGATCTGGGGCGTGACCAACGGCCCGCTTGTCATGCGCACCGATCCGCAGAACCTGCCCGACGGGCTGGTCAAGGGCAATTGGCCGGGCAAGGATTTCGGCACCTTCGGCAACGCTGATTTCAGCGGTGCCTATGCCGAGCGCGCCGAGATCTATACCCTGATCCGCGACCAGAAGATCCCCGGCTTCGTCACCGTTTCCGGCGACCGCCACAGCTTCTGGGCGGGCTATGCCGCGCCCGCGCTGCCACCCGCCGGGTTCAACCCGGTGGGGTTGAGCTTCATCACCGGATCGGTCTCGGCGCCCGGCACGGGCGAGGCGATGGAATTTGCAAAAGAGTCCCCGACGCTGCCGCTGTTCGTGCGGAAAACACCCGGCGCCGCGCCCGAGCATACCATCAACCTGATGATCAAGCGCGGCGTGCGTGCGGCGCTGGACTATGCGGCGAACGGCGACATTGCCAAGGCCCGCGCGTTGACCAATCCCGATGTCGCGCCCCATGTGGCATTCGTCGATATGGCCGGGCATGGCTATGCCGTGGTCACCGCTGGCCCCGATGCGATCGACACCGAATTTGTCTGCATCGTCCGCCCGATTACCCGCGCGACCACGCCCGACGGTGGCCCCCTGCGCTACCGCGTATCCCACCGGGCCGAGTTGTGGCAGCCGGGCACACCACCGAAGCTGGAGCAGCGCATGCTCGAAGGGGATGCCAAGCTGTCGGTTTGATGGCCCGTCAGCTGACGGGCTTCATGCCCCCGAAGAAGTCAAACGTCTCCGCGCTTACCCAGCCGAAGCGATAGTTGAGCAGGAACAGCACGAACATCACCGTCGCGACGATGGTGGTGCGCAGCGCGATGCGGGCGAAGCTGAACTGATGGGGGGCGCTTTCGGCCTGGCCGGGGATGCGGTCCCCGCCCGCCTCTTCGGTCGTGCGCACGCCGAAGGGCAGGACGAGGAAGATCGAAAACGCCCACATCAGGAAATAAATGGCGACCATGGACGTGATCTGCATGGGTTAGGCCTCAATCAACAGAACATCGACGATAGGCTTTTTGCCGGTCCAGCGCGAGGCGACACGGCGCACGGCAAGACGGACCTGCTCACGGGTCTTGTCGCGATCCTTGCCGCCGTCGCGCACCGCCTTGGCAGCCGCATCGACCGCTTCGTCGACGAACGGATCGCGGTCTTCCTCGACGGGTACGCCCTGCAGCTTGATCTGCGGATGGCCGAGCAGCGCGCCGTTCTTGCCGACGGCGACCGCGACCGAAATCTGGCCATTGAGCGAGAGCTTGCGGCGCTCGTTGATGGTCGTGCCGTCTGCCGGCAGAATGACATCACCGTCGAGCACCAGCCGGCCGACCTGTGCGTGGCCGATCTTTTCAGGCGCACCGGGCGCGAGGCGGACGATATCGCCATCGGTTTGCACCAGCGCGCGCGGGACGCCCTGTTGCAGGCCGAACCGGGCATGTTCCATCATGTGGCGCATCTCGCCATGGACGGGCATGAGCAGCTCTGGCCTGATCCAGCCATACATGGTCGCAAGTTCCGGGCGACCGGGGTGGCCCGAGACATGGACATGCGCCTGGCGATCCGTGATCATGATCACACCCTTGGCCGCGAGCGCATTCTGGATGCGGCCGATTGCGACTTCGTTGCCGGGGATCTGCTTCGACGAGAACACCACGGTATCGCCGGCATCGAGCGAAATCGTGTGCGAGCCGAAGGCGACGCGGGCAAGCGCCGCGCGTTCCTCACCCTGCCCGCCGGTGGCGACGATCAGCACCTTGTCGCGCGGCATCCGCATCGCGGTATCCCAGTCGACGCTTTCCGGGAAATCGGTGAGATAGCCGGTTGCCTGGGCGACTTTCAGGATACGATCGAGCGAGCGGCCGGCGACACAGATGGCGCGGCCACTGTCCAGCGCGACCTCACCCAGCGTCTTCAGGCGCGCGGCGTTGGAGGCGAAGGTGGTGACGAGGACGCGGCCCTTGGCAGCAGCGACAACCTCAAACAGGCCCTTGCGCACCGAGCTTTCGGAACCCGAGGCCTGCAGGTTGAAGACATTGGTCGAATCGCAGACGAGCGCGAGCACGCCCTCATCGCCGATCGCGGTCATCACTTCGGCGCTGGCGGGGCTGCCAATGACGGGTTCGTCATCGAGCTTCCAGTCGCCGGTGTGGAACACCTTGCCATAAGGCGTGGTGATCAGCAGCGCGTTGCCCTCTGGAATCGAGTGCGCGACGGGGACGAAGCGGAAGCCGAACGGCCCGAGCTGGAATGGCTTGCCGGGCTTGACGATGTTGAGCTTCACCCGGTCGGCAATGCCCTCTTCATCGAGCTTGCCGCGGATGAGGCCGGCGGTGAAGGGCGAGGCGAACAGCGGCACGCCGAGATCCTCGGCGAGGTAGGGCAGCGCGCCGATATGATCCTCATGCCCGTGGGTGAGCACGATGCCGAGCAGATCGTCGATCCGCTCCTCGATAAAGGCCAAATCGGGCAGGATGACGTCGACGCCGGGATAGTTGGGATCGGCAAAGGTGATGCCGCAATCGACCATCACCCATTTGCCTTCGCAGCCATAGAGATTGACGTTCATGCCGATTTCGCCCGACCCGCCAAGGGCCAGGAACAGGAGTTCTTTCTTTGGGACAGTCACTAAGGTCTTGTTCTTTCAATTGCGGCCGCCGGCACATGCAAGCGGCCATGGGGGTGCGCGGTCAGGCGCATAAATATCGTCGAGATGGGGGTGCGGGGCGGCGCAGCTGGGCGCGCTCCGGTACAACTCTAGGCACTTATATGGGCGCGATCCCACATCATCGCCAGCCCCTGAATGGTCAGATCGGGCTCGACCACGTCAAAAACCGCGGTTTGTTTTTCGAATAATGTGGCGAGGCCGCCGGTTGCAATCACCTTTACCGGGCGGCCGACCTCTGCCTTGATCCGCGCGACCAGCCCTTCGAGCATGCCGATATAGCCCCAGTAAATGCCGATATGCATCTGGCTGATCGTATCGCGGCCGATGACGCTGGTGTCAGCGGGGGCTTCGATCGCGATGCGCGGCAGTTTGGCAGCCGCAGTGACGAGCGCATCGAGCGACAGGTTGATGCCCGGGCAGATGATGCCGCCCTTATACGCGCCGGTATAGTCGACGACTTCGAAGGTGGTGGCGGTGCCGAAATCGATGACGATGAGGTCTCCGGGATAGAGCGCGTGCGCGGCGATGGTGTTGACGGCGCGGTCTGCGCCCAGCGAATTGGGTTCCTTGACGTCGATCTCGATGCCCCATTCGACCGGTGGCTGGCCGGCGATGAGCGGTTCGCTGTCAAAATACTTGCGCGCGAGCGTCTGCAGATTGTGGAGCGCGCGCGGGACGACGGTAGCGATGATGACGCCCGATATGTCCTTGCGGTCATGCCCTTCAAGCTGAAGCAGCTGGCTGAGCCACACCGCATATTCATCCGCCGTGCGGCGCGGATCAGTGGCGATGCGCCAGCGCGCGATGATGGCTTTGTCGCGGACCAGCGAGAACACGACATTGGTATTCCCTGCATCGATCGCGAGCAGCATTGGTTTTGGGCCCTTCAGATCAAAAACACATCGCCTGCGTGAATGACACGGCTGCCGCCGTCCGCCAAGCGCAGGATGAGCGCGCCGTCGCTATCGAGGCGATCAAACAGACCATCGATGGCGCTGCCATCGGGCAGGCGCGCGGTCAGCGCGGTGCCGGCGGGGTGGGCGCGCGCGGCCCAGCGGTCGCGGATCGGGGCGAGCCCCTTCCCCCGCCAGCGACCGAGCCAGCGGGCGAAACTCTCGGCAAGGGTGGCGATAAAGTCTGCCGGGTCAATCATCACGCCGTGCGCCGTCAGGCTGGTTGCCGGGCGATCGATGTCGGTCGGGTGGTGTGCAAGATTGACGCCGAAGCCGATGACGATCGCGTCGCCCGACCGTTCGAGCAGGATGCCCGAGAGTTTGGCGCCGCCCAGCAGCAGATCATTGGGCCATTTGAGTTGCGCTTTGCCCTCACCAAGATAGGCCGCGACTGCCTGTTCGAGCGCGACCGCGGCGACAAGGGCGAGGGTTGCGGGCGGGGGATCGGCGGGGCGCAGGCGGACGAGCGTGCTGGCGTAGAGGTTGCCGGGCGGCGATTGCCACACC
>JBBQHG010000096.1:0-9740 GCA_038323755.1 Sphingomonadales bacterium | reverse complement strand
GCTGATCCGCAAGCTGCTGACCAGCCACGAGGTCGCAATCACGATCGAGGAGAACGCGGTCGGCGGCCTCGGCGCGCATGTGCTGACCTATGCCAGCGACACCGGCCTCATCGACGCCGGCCTCAAACTGCGCACGCTGCGCCTGCCCGACATCTTCCAGGACCACGACAAACCCGAAATCCAGTACGCCGAAGCCAGGCTCGACGCCGACGCCATCATCGACGAAGTGCTGAAAGCACTCAGGTGGAATGAAGAGGCGGTCGGAGAAGTGCGGGCGTAAGCTGCTCGCCATGCCCAAGGTCCGCATCGATCAACTTCTCGTCGACCGGGGTCTTGCAGAGAGCCGGACGCGGGCACAGGCGCTCGTCATGGCCGGGCTGGTCTTTGCCGGTGACCGCAAGATCGAGAAGTCCGGGCAGACCGTGTCCGATGATGCCGCCATCGAGGTCAAGGGCCGTGATCATCCCTGGGTGTCGCGCGGCGGGGTGAAGCTCGCGCACGGGCTCGATCATTTCGGCTGGGATGTTACGGGCGCGGTCGCGATCGATGTCGGGTCGTCGACCGGCGGTTTTACCGATGTGCTGCTCAGCCGGGGCGCCGCGCGCATTTATGCGGTCGATAGCGGCACCAATCAACTCGCCTGGAAGCTGCGCCAGGACGACCGCGTCATCGTCCATGAACAGACCAGCGCGCGCATTCTCACGCCTGCGCATATCCCCGAGCCCGTCGATCTCATCGTCTGTGACGCCAGTTTCATCGCGCTCGCCAAGGTGCTGGCGGTGCCGCTCACCTTCACCACGCCGGCAGCGCGCGCACTGGTACTCGTCAAGCCGCAGTTCGAGGCGGGGCGCGAGGAGGTGGGGAAGGGCGGCGTTGTCCGCGATCCCGCCGTTCATGACCGCGTCTGCGATGCGGCAGCGGCGTGGTTCGTCGAGCAGGGCTGGCAGGTCGATGGCATCAGCCAGAGCCCGATCACCGGGCCGGAAGGCAATGTCGAATTTCTGCTGGCAGCCCATCGCTGAGACCGAAAAGTGTCAATTTCGGTCACTAAGATGTTTTGCGTGATGGGTGCAAAATGGATTAGGTTGCCGCTGACGGGACGCAAGGCGTGGAATCGTCTCTAAAAACCTTCGCATCTGATGGATTATTTCGAAAAGGGTTATGCGTGAGAGAGATTGCATCGAAGCAACAGCTTCGACTGGCGTTTTTACGATGGGCAGTGGTGACGGTGCCGTTCATCTTGCTGTTGGGGTTCACCTCGGCACGCAGCGTGGCTGTCGGCTCGGATAATCGTTGGTATGCCGCGCTGGTTAAACCGGCTCAAACCCCGCCCGATTGGGCTTTTCCGGTCGCCTGGATCGCTATCTACATCCTGATCGGCCTGGCGCTTGCGCTGGTCATTCACGCGCGCGGTTCCAAGACGCGTGGGCTAGCCATCGCGCTGTTCGCTGCACAAATGGTCGCCAACCTCATCTGGACGCCGATGTTCTTCGGCGCGCATCAGGTCTTCTGGTCGCTGGTCACGCTTGGCGCGATGTTCGCGCTCACGCTCGCCACGACGATCGCCTTTGGCCGCATTCGCATCGGCGCGGCGCTGCTGATGGTGCCCTATCTCGGCTGGATCGTGTTTGCCGGCTATCTCACCTATATGATCGGTGTCCTCAATCCGAACGCCGAAACCCTTGTGCCATCGGCATCGAGCACCCAGATCATTAGCTGAACATTTCTAGGAATTCCGTGATGCAGTCCGAAAATCGCCTGTTCGATGATTTCGCCAAGTTCGTGAACGGTGCCGCCGGTACGCTCGCCGGCATGGGCCGTGAGGCCGAGCAGAGCGCCCGCGCCCGCGCCAAGGAATGGATTGGCGGGCTCGAATTCGTCTCGCGTGAGGAGTTTGAGGCTGTGAAGGCAATGGCCGCTGCCGCGCGCGACGAGGCAGACGCGCTGCGCGCCCGGCTCGACAAGCTGGAGGGCGCGGCGGCGTCATCCGCCCCGAAGCCAGCGCCCAAGCCCAAGAAATCTTCGGGCGCTGCCTGAGGATCGTCGTTTTCCACAGCTTTCTGGTGCCGGGGCAGCCGCAATGCTTGCCCCGCCCGGGCCATCTTGGCACGCCGTGCAGTGGAAGAAGCGATTGCAAGGAATATCCCAGTGAAGCTGCATGAGGCCGACGACGAGCGCGAGGATGCCGCGCCGATCGACATGCTCGAAAGCTATTACGCGGCACATGGCTGGACGCATGAGCGCCAGGACGATGAGGTCGTGGCGCACGTAAAGGGCAGCTGGACCGAATATGAGCTCCGCGCGCTGTGGCGTGAGGAAGACAGCGTCCTGCAGTTTCTCGCCTTCCCTGACATCCGCGTGACCGATGAGCGCCGCACCGCGATCTACGAGGCGATCGGCCTCGTCAACGAGCAGCTCTGGGTCGGCCATTTCGAGCTCTGGTCGACAAGCGGCATCCTGCTTTACCGCCACGCCGCCATGATTGATGGCAGCGAAGAGGGCACGCTCTCGCTCGCCGCAGCCGAACTGCTGATCGAGTCCGCCATCGACGAATGTGAACGATTCTACCCCGTCTTCCAGTTCGTCATGTGGGGCGGCAAGAGCCCCAAGGAAGCGATGGCGGCTGCGCTGACCGAGACCCAGGGCGAAGCGTGACGATTGGCCGGCTCTGGCTGGTTGGCTGCGGCAATATGGGCGGGGCGATGCTCCGCCAATGGATTGCGAGCGGCATGGTCGCGCCCGATACAGTCGATGTCGTCAACCGTCAGGATCGGGATCTGCCGCCGGGTGTCCGGCAGGCACGGACGCTCCCCGATGGCCCCTTGCCCGATGCCGTGATGCTGGCGATGAAACCGCAGCAGCTTGATGACATCGCCGCACGCTGGGCAGATCGGCTCAACGGCGCACCGCTGCTGATCTCCATCCTCGCCGGTGTCGAGGAAACCGCGATCGCCGCCCGCTTTTCCGCCGGTAGCATTATCCGCGCGATGCCCAATCTGCCGGTCGGCATCGGCAAGGGCGTGGTCGCACTGCATTCGGATAGCGCGAACGACCAGACGCGCGCCGATATCGCCGCGCTCATGCACCCGCTCGGGCTGGTCGAATGGGTCGATGCCAGCCTGTTCAATGCGGTTACCGCGCTCGCCGGCAGTGGTCCGGGCTTTCTCTACCGCTTCATCGATGCGCTGGCAGCCGCCGGCACCGCACTCGGTCTGCCCGCTGATCAGGCGCAGCGCTTGGCGTTGGCAACGGTCGAAGGATCAGCCCTGCTCGCCGCCGCGGCGGATGTATCGCCGGGCGTGCTGGCAGACCGCGTCGCCAGTCCCGGCGGATCGACCCGCGAGGGGCTGAACGTGCTTGATCGCGATCGGGCGCTGCAACAGTTGCTCACTGATACATTGGCCGCGGCAACCAGGCGCAATGCAGAGATGGCCGCCGCCGCGCGCTAATCCTTCAGCGCCGCAATCCGCGCCCGGTCCGCCTCGGGGATCAGCCCTTCGAGCACCGCCCAAAAGCCACCCACCGCGCCTTGCCCGGCGCTCGCATAGGCCGCCGACAGCCGGGTGCGGACGGTGTCGAACAGCGCGCTCTCCAGCGCCTTGCCCTCGGGCGTCAGCCGCAACAGCCGCTGGCGCCGGTCACGATCGCCAGGGCGCGCCTCGATCAGCCCGCGATCGATCAGATCGTTCAGCACGCGGCCCAGCGATTGCTTGGTAATGGCGAGCAGCGCGAGCAGCGCGCTCACCGTCAGATCGGGCTGGCGCGCAACGAAATAGAGCGCGCGGTGGTGCGCCCGCCCAAGCCCCTGCGCGGCCAGCGCCTCATCGGCGGTGCGCGTCAGGTTGCCATAGCCGAAATAGAGCAGCTCGATGCCACGACGCACTTCTGATTCGCGCAGGAAGAGCGGGGAAGCGGAGGGCGGTGAGACAGCCATGTTGACCGACTTTGCCCGCTTCCATAGAGGGGTCAAGCCCCGAAAAACCTGCAAGCGGTGACGATCATGCTCGACGAGACCACCATTAGCGGCGACCTTGGCTTCGCCGTCATCGAGCATCCATCGCCCACCCTGGCGGCGGATCGTGACGCGCTGCTCGTCAGCCCCGGCTTCGGGCGCGTCTTTACCGATCATATGGCGCTGATCCGCTACAGCGAGGCCAAGGGCTGGCATGATGCGCAAATCTGCCCGCGCGCTGCTTTCCAGATCGATCCGGCATCGGCCGTACTGCATTATGCGCAGGAGATTTTTGAAGGGATGAAGGCGTACCGCCTGCCCGATGGCGGCACCGCGCTGTTCCGGCCGGATGCCAATGCCCGCCGCTTCCGCGCCTCGGCCGAACGCATGGCGATGGTGCCGCTGCCCGAGGATCTGTTCCTGGAATCGGTGCGCCGGCTGGTGCTTGTCGAGCGCGACTGGATCCCGCCGACGCCGGAAGGCTCGCTCTATCTGCGCCCCTTCATGGTCGCGAGCGAGGTGTTCCTCGGCGTCAAGCCATCGACTGAATATCTCTATGCCGTCCTCGCGTCTGCTGCCGGTGCCTATTTCAAGGGCGGCGCGCCCGCAGTCTCGCTCTGGGTGTCGCAGGATTACACCCGCTCCGCTCCCGGCGGCACCGGCGCTGCCAAATGCGGCGGCAACTACGCGGCCAGCCTGATCGCTCAGCGCGAGGCAACGCGGCGCGGGCATGATCAGGTGCTGTTCCTCGATGCGGTCGAGCGCCGCTGGATCGAGGAACTGGGTGGCATGAACATCTTTTTCGTGTTCGATGATGGTTCGCTGTCGACCCCGCCGCTCGGCGGCACCATCCTCGCGGGCATCACGCGCGATTCGATCATCACGCTGGCGCGCGACCAGGGGCTCACGGTGCGCGAAGAGCCCTATGGCATCGATCAATGCCAGGCGGATGCGGCAAGCGGGCGGCTGGTCGAGGCCTTTGCCTGCGGTACAGCAGCGGTCGTCACCTCAATCGGGTCGATGGCGCTGGGCGATGACAGCTTCACCATCGGCAGCGGCGGCCCCGGCCAGATTACGGGCAAATTGCGGCAGGCGTTGATAGAAATTCAGCGCGGCCTCGCCCCCGATCACCACGGCTGGGTTGATCGGCTCGATTGAAACGCCGCCAATCATGCGGTTGCCCCTTTTCAGCGGCGTGATCAGCCCCTAAAGCCCCCCGTTCCGTTGGGGCGTCGCCAAGTGGTAAGGCAGCGGCTTTTGGTGCCGCCATTCGCAGGTTCGAATCCTGCCGCCCCAGCCAACCACGCGCGCCTTCGGCCGCGCTGCCGATTATTTTCCCGACATATATATTGCAGTGCACCCTTTTTCTGGCCCGAGCGTTGAGGTCAAAGCGCATGTCGCGCTGACAGATCTGGAGGCTCATCGGTGCGTGACAGCAGCAATCGCGACGGCCAGCTAACGGGCCACACCCAACACGGGGCAAGCACGCGATGAAGCTGGAGCGGATCACCCGGCCGCTGCACCATGTCGCGCTCATCGGCAACGCGCTGCCCCGCCAATGCGGGCTCGCCACCTACACCACCCATTCGGCGCAGGCGATGCGCGCTGCCTATCCCGGGCTAGTCGTTGATCATTACGCCATGGATGATGACGACGGCACGACCTATGACGACAGCGTCTGCCACCTGATCCCGACTGATGAGGCCGCTGCTTATGTGCGGGCGGGGGCGCGGATCGAGGCATCGGGCGCGCAGGCGATCTGGGTTCAGCATGAATTCGGCATTTTCGGCGGGCCTGCCGGGGACAAGCTGCTCATCCTGCTCCGCCACTGCACCCAGCCCGTCGTGGTCACGCTCCACACCGTGCTGGCCGATCCCGACCCCAACCAGCGCCGCGTCATGGCGGGCCTGGCCAATCGCGCCGCCCATTTCATCGTGATGGCCGATCATGCCGCCCAGCTGCTCCACCAGGTCTATGGCATCGATCGGGACAGGATCAGCCTCGTGCCGCATGGCGCGCCGGATCGGCCCCTTCTGTCGAACGCCGTCATCAAGCAGCGCCTCGGCCTACCCGAAGGGCCAATGCTCATGTCGTTCGGCCTGTTGTCGCCCGGCAAGGGGTATGAGGTCGCCATCCGCGCGCTGCCCCGGCTTGTCGCGGCGCATCCTGATCTGCGCTACCGCATCATCGGCGCCACCCATCCCCACTTGCGTCTGCGCGATGGCGAGCAATATCGCGAGATGCTCCGCGCGCTGGCTGATGATCTCGGGGTGGGTGCCAATGTCGAATTCGTAAACACCTTCCTTGATGATGCGGCATTGCTCGACCAGCTCGGCGCCTGCGACGTCTATGTAACGCCCTATCTCGGGCTCGATCAGGTCACCTCGGGCACGCTCGCTTATGCGCTCGCACTGGGGCGCCCGGTGGTCTCGACCCCCTATATCCATGCGCGCGAAGCCCTGGCAGACGGTATCGGCACGCTCGTGCCCGTCGATGATCCCGATGCGATCGCCGATGCAGTGCTGGCGCTGCTCGCCGATCCGGATGCCTTGGCCGGTCGCTCGCGCGCCATCTGGCAGGCGGCGCGTCCCACGATCTGGTCGTGCAACGCAGAACGGGTGATGCAGATCTTGGTCAAGGCCTGGCATGATCGCCCGGCGCGTTTGCTCACGCCCCGCCCGGTCAGCACCAGCGCGGTCAATCTCGCCGCGGTCGATGCGTTTACGGATGATGTTGGCATCCTCCAGCACAGCGTGTTCGGCCTGCCCAACCGCCATCATGGCTATTGCATTGATGATAACGCCCGGGCGCTGATCCTGCTGTGCCGCACCGCGGCTGGCAGTGCCGAACAGCGGGGGCGCCTGCTGCGCACTTATGCCGCCTTCATGCACCACGCCTGGGCGCCCGATCAGGGCGGCTTTCGCAACTTCATGGGCTATGACCGGCAATGGCTGGAACCGCTCGGGTCCGAAGACAGCAACGGGCGCGCCATTTGGGCGCTTGGTGAGGCGGCCGGCTCGGGCGAAGAGCCAGGGCTGGTCCGCTGGGCAACCGATCTGCTTGCCCAGACCATGCCGATTGCCGACGCCTTTGGCTCGCCGCGCGCGATTGCCTTTGCGATGCTGGGCATGGCCGCAGCGTGGCAGGGTGGCGAAAAGCGGGCGGAATACCGCGCCTACCTCGCCCGCGGCGCCAGGCTGTTCGCAGAGCTGCTCGGTCGCGCGCGCCGGCCCGATTGGGCATGGTTCGAAGCGGTCCTCTCCTATGACAATGCCCGCCTGCCCCAGGCGTTGATAGAAGCTGGCATGGTGCTTAAGGATGCCGAGATGATAGGCACCGGCATCGACACGCTTGACTGGATCATGGAACGGCAAACCGCGCCGCAGGGGCATTTTCGCCCAATCGGCAGCGAAAGCTTTGGTGAGCGCTACGCCACGTCCAAGCCGTTTGATCAGCAACCCGTGGATGCGACCGCGACGATCGATGCCTGCGCCACCGCCTGGCGTGCGACGCGGGATCCGCGCTGGGTGCGCCACGCACAAAAGGCGATGGCATGGTTCGAAGGGGCCAATGATCTCGGGCTCGGCCTGTTCGACGCGCGCGACGGCGGCTGTTTCGATGGGTTGACGGCAGAAGGCGTCAACCTCAATCGCGGGGCGGAATCGCTGCTGGCGGTCCAGCAGGCAATTGTCACCATGGCAACGCTTGGCACCGCGGTCGATATGCCCGCACGACGTGATGAAAACCCTCTTATGTTGGCGGCTAGCTGATCGATAGGTGACGATTATCTCTTCGCTCTCACTTGGTGAGGAGGCTGTTCAGTCGATTGAATCGATCGACACCTCCAGCGCGGCCATTTTTCGCAGGCTTGATGTCAGGCTGAACGCGGACGCGCGCCGCGTCGTCATCCGCCCGTTCAATCTCGCCTGGCATGCGCACGGCGTGGATCAGACGCGGGCACGCGCACTGGTGGCCGATGTCATGGCGCTCAACCAGATGACGGTCGATCGCTGCCTGGAATCGGTCATGGCCGATTTTGAGCAGCGCCATTGGCAGATCATGCGCGTGTTTGAGGATCGCTTTGCCAGCCTGGCCAAGGCGCTGTCGCTCGACTCCGCGTCGTTCGATCTGCCACGGCGCCGTTTGCTCGGCGCCTATCTCTGCCACGAATATAGTTTTGCTGCGGCCGCGCTCATGAACCCGTCGGTCACGATGCACCCCGATCAGTCGGGCATGAACGGCGATGCCATCCGCATCGTTCTCGCCATGCGTGCGGTGGGGGAGGGGCACATCAGCTCGATCGCCTTTCGCGAAGGGATCATCAGCGGCGATGACAAGCTCTATCTCTCGCCGCAGCCCTCCTTCGCCACTGCGGCCACCGTGGACACAATGGACGTCGATGTCGCGCCCGGCGCCGTCCGCATCCACCGCGATCCTGACAGTCGGCTGTCGGGCACCGTCATCTTTCCCGTCACCAATGAACAGGCCAATGGGCTTGAGGATCTGCGCCTGACGCATTTCATCGAAGATGATGGTAGCGAGGAATGGATCGGCACCTACACCGCCTATAGCGGTCACAGCATCCGGTCAGAGCTGCTCCGGACCCGCGATTTTCACAATTTCGTCCTCCAGCCGATGGAGGGCAGCGCTGCGGTCAACAAGGGTATGGCGCTGTTTCCACGCCGCATCGATGGGCGCTACGCCATGATCGGTCGGCAGGACGGCAAAAATCTGTATCTGCTCTGGTCTGACCGGGTCGATCGCTGGGACGGCGGCGAGCTGCTGCTCGAGCCGCGCTACCCCTGGGAATTCATCCAGATCGGCAATTGCGGCCCGCCAATCGAACTCAATGAAGGCTGGCTGGTGCTCACCCACGGCGTCGGGCCGATGCGCAAATACGCGATCGGCGCCATGCTGCTCGACAAGGCCAACCCCGCGACGGTACTTGGCCGCACCGCCCGGCCACTGCTGGCGGCGGTCGACCATGATCGTGAGGGCTATGTGCCCAATGTCGTTTATTCCTGCGGCGCGATGCGCGTCGGGGACAAGCTGTTCCTGCCCTACGGCCTTGCCGACAGTTCGGTCGCCTTCGCCTTTGCCAATATCAGCGATGTGTTGGCGAGCATGAGCTGAGCCTATCCCCTTGGGCGATAGTCCTTATGGGACAGCGTGGGCCGCGCAGCGCCTTGACCCAATCCGGGCCGGGGTTCACAATAATCGCCTAAACCGTGCGTATGGACGGGCAAGTGTCGGCACGCCGGGGGGCAGCCGAAGTCAGCTGTCAGCCGCCCCCAATCGGATAATGTTGGCATCGGTTTCTTGGGGGGAACGATGACTAGCCGTAACTATTTGCGATCATTGTGCTTTGCTGCATCGGGCGTTGCTTTGTGGGCTGCGGCTGTGCCGGCCCTGGCGCAAGAGCCGGCACCGGCGAGCGATCTCGACGCGATCATCGATGTTGCCACCAACCCGGATTCCGCGTTGCGACTCGCGCAGGAACAGTCTGATCAGGGCGATTTGACTGGTGCCGCTGCCACGCTGGAGCGCGCCCTGCTCAACAATCCAGGCGTGGCGGCAACGCAGGTGCGGCTCTATTATGTCGCCACGCTGTGCCGGCTCGATGATCACGCGCGGGCACAGATCGAACTCGGCAAGGTGGATGGCGGGCGCATCGGCGATGCCGATTGGGGCGCGACGGTGCAGGCATGCGGCGCGCTTGCTCGGCCGGCCGCCACCGCGTCGTCGCGCGGCACCGGCCTTGTCGGCCAGGTCGCGGTCGGCTTTGCCT
>JBBQHG010000095.1:0-9903 GCA_038323755.1 Sphingomonadales bacterium | reverse complement strand
CTTTCAGGTCTTCTACCCCGAATTTGCCTCCGGCATCGGCGCAGCGCCGTTCAAGACGCTGGTGGATTATGAGAACAACCTGAAGCGCAACGCGGAATATGCCGCCATCATCGACCGGGCGATCGCGCATTTCCGCACCGGCATGAAGGACGGCATCGTCCAGCCCAAGCTGGTGGTGCGCAACATGATTGGCCAGTTCGACAATCTGCTGAAGGAAAGCGTGGAGGAATCGACCTTCTATGGCCCGGTCAAGAAATTCCCCGAGACGATTTCGCCCGCCGACCAGCCACGGCTGCGCGCGGCCTATGCGGCCCAGATCCGCGATGTGATCAACCCTGCCGAACAGCGGATGCGTGATTTTCTGGCCGATACCTATCTGCCGGTTGCGCGCGACACGGTGGGCCTTTCTGCCCTGCCCGGCGGCGCTGCCTATTATGACTTCAAGATCGAGAGCAACACCACGCTGCCGCTGAAGGCCGATGCGGTGCACGCGCTAGGCCTGTCCGAGGTCAAGCGCATCCTGGCCGAGATGGAGATGCAAAAGGAAAAGGTCGGCTTCAAGGGAACGCTGCCCGAATTTTTCACCTTCCTGCGCACCGACAAGCAGTTCCAGCCGACATCGGCAGCCCAGCTCCACGATCTTTATGATTCGATCGAAAAGCGCATCTACCAGCGCATTCCCGAGCAATTCTCGCTGCTGCCCAAGACATCGCTGGAGGTGCGGCCGGTGCCCGCCTTCAAGGAAAAGACCGAAGCGGGCGGCTCTTACCAGGGCGGCACGCCAGATGGCAGCCGGCCGGGGGTGTTCTATTACAACACCTATGACCTGCCCTCACGCTATATCTGGGAGGCCGAGACGCTGTTCCTGCATGAAGGCGTGCCGGGGCACCATTTCCAGATCAGCCTGGCGCAGGAAAATACGGCCCTGCCCGCCTTCATGCGCTTTGGCGGCGACACCGCCTATGCCGAGGGCTGGGCGCTCTATTCGGAATCGCTGTGGCATGAGCTGGGGATGGAGAGCGACCCCTATCAGCGGATGGGCGGCCTGAACGACGAGATGCTGCGCGCGATGCGGCTGGTCGTCGATACCGGCATCCATTCCAAGGGTTGGACGCGCGACCAGGCGATTGAGTATATGCTCACCAACTCCCCCATGTCGCGCACCGATGCGACGGCGGAGGTCGAGCGGTATATCGCGATTCCGGGCCAGGCGCTCGCCTACAAGATCGGCCAGCTCACCATCAGCCGCCTGAAGGCCAAGGCCAAGGCCGAGCTTGGCGCCCGGTTCGACCCGCGGGCGTTCCACGCGCAGGTGCTCGACAGCGGATCGCTACCGATGCCGGTGCTGGAAAAGAAGATCGAGAATTGGATCGCCGCGAGCAAGGCGGGCAGCTAACCCCGCTGTCCATTTGATGGACTCCTTCTCCGGCAATATCGGGAGCCCAGGCACTGCCGGTGGTGGCGCTGGCCCACTGCTTTTGCAGGGGAACGGTCCGGTTCAACCTGAGTGAAATCGAGTGCAGGCGGAGATAGCTTTCGAGTGCCGACTCCGCCCGGGGGCGTTATGCCTTGGGCGGATCGGCTATCATCGCGGTGAAGCTTGCCTCTGCGGCCAGCACACCGTCTATCGTCGCGCGGCCAGCGAATTTGCAGACGCTTGAGCGCTTCTGCACAAATTCTACGTGGAGCTGGAGCAGCACGCCGGGTTCAACCGGCTTGCGGAACTTGGCCGCCTCGATCGCCATGAAATAGACGAGCTTGCCCGAGCCGGCGAGCCCGAGCGACTCGACTGCCAATATGCCGGCCGCCTGGGCCAGCGCCTCGACGATCAGCACGCCGGGCATGTTGGGCCGACCGGGGAAATGCCCCTGGAAGAACCCCTCGTTGATTGTCACCGCCTTGATTGCCGTGATCGACCGGTCGAGGACAATCTCCTCGACCCGGTCGACCAGCAACATCGGATAGCGATGCGGCAGCGCTGCCATGATCCGCCCGATATCGAGCGGGCCCAGCGTCACCGCCGCTTCGCCCTCACTCACCGGCTTTGTGGCTGCTGCTTGGCAGGCGTTGCCGCAGGTGCAGCGGCAGGCGCATTCTGCTGCGGCGGCGTGATCGACACCGTCGTCAGCGTAGCGTTGAGCTGCTGCAGCGCGACAGCGGTGATGTCTGACGCAGGATCAAAGGCCAACACGGCAGAGCGCGGCAGCACGGCATCAGCCTTGCGATCCTTGCGGATCTTCTCGGTAACCGGCACCAGCTTTTCCAGGATCTGATACTTCACATATTGATCGGCATACTGGATTTCCTGACGCAGCTGATCGAACGCCGTCTTGGCATCGTTGAGCTGCTGGCGCGCCGAGTTGACCGCTGTTTCGGTGGCCGGCGGCACGGTGCCATCGGGCTTTACGATCTTTTTGGCGGCTTCGATCTGGGTGTTCCAGTTGGTCGCTGCAGCCTGCAGCTTTTCCTGCGACGCCTTGAGCTGAGCGCCATATTTGGCTTCGAGCTGGTCGCCGCCATTCTTGCCGCCAGCGCTGTCCTTGTAGATCTGGTCGACGTCGACGGTCAGCGACTGCGCCGATGCAGCGAGCGGCGCCATCGCGGTGCCGACCATCAGCGTGGCAGCGATGGCTGCAGACTTGAGAAAGCTTTTCATCAGAAGTTCGTCCCTACATTGAAAGTGATCAGTTTCTTGTCATCGCCCGGCTGCGACAACAACGCCTTGGCGAGGTTGATACGCAGCGGCCCGAATGGTGAATTCCAGTTGACGCCGATGCCGACCGTCAGGCGCGGCGAGGCCGAATTACCGAGGAAGCGCTCGATAAAGGGCGTCACTTCCTGGCGAACCACGACATTGGCATCCGTACCGACACAGCCCCCTGACGAATTCGGGATACCGACAGGGCAATTGGTCTGTACCAGCACCGGCGCATCAGTGGTGCCGCTATTATAGGCGTAGATTGCCGGAATTGACCCAAGATAGGTCGTCCCATCTGTCCGGGTCAGCACCGGGAAGCCATTGGGGTAATTGACCGGATCGATCAGGTTGGCGGTCGGCAGCGGACGGGTTACCCCGAACAGGGCGCCGAAATCTGCAAAGATCGACGGCCGCAGCCCAAGCTCGCGCGCGCCCGAACCGAGCGGAATTTCGAGCTCGGCATGGCCGAGATAGTAGGCGTTGCCGCCAAGCGCATCGTCGACGAACTGGTTGCGCGCATCGAGCAGCACCTGGGTTGGCAGGCCGTTGTCGTAATTGATGCGCTGGATACGCGGGCCGACGCCGCGAATGTCGAAGCCGCGGAACTGCGGCTCACCCAGATAATAGCGATCGTTGATCCGGATACGATCGATCCCGGCACCGCGGCTACCCTCAAGCGACCGGATATAGGCCGCTTCGATACCGACCGAGAAGATGAAGCCCGAACCGACATTCCAATATTTGTCGGCATCGAGCTTGGTGCGGATATAGCGTACGTCCCCGCCCAGACCGGCGAGGTCCTGGCTGAAGATCGCCCGCTGGCCCTGGCTTGGCCGCACCCGGCTGTTGAGGCTGTCATAGATCAGCGAATAGCCCACCGACGAGGTCACGCGGTTGCCGATCGAATCGCACAGATACCGCCCGGCCTTCAGCGGATCGCACGCGCCATTGGTGAAATAGGTATTCTGATCGAGCCCGACCTGATCATAGGTCAGCCCATAGCGCCCCGCGAGCGACAGAAACTCGGTGATCGGCACACCGGCACGAAGCTGGAAGCCCGTCGAGACCTGAGTGAACGTCGTCTGGCGCTGGTTACCGAGATAGTTGAACGAATTATAATCGCGGCGGAACAGATCGCCACCGACCGCGATCGACTTGCCGAACAGATAGGGCTCGGTGAAACCAAGCTCGACCGATTTGGAATAGCTCGAATAGCTCACGCTTGCGCGCAGTTCCTGGCCCTTGCCGCGGAAATTGCGCTGCTTGACCGAGCCTTGCAGAATGAACCGCTCCAGGCTGGAGAAGCCAGCCGACAGATTGAGCTCGCCCGTCGATTTTTCTTCGACATTGGTTTCGAGCACCACCCGATCGGGCGCCGAGCCCTGCTTTTGCGTGATTTCCAGCTTTTCCTGGAAGAAGCCGAGCGAATTGATGCGATCCTGCGAGCGCTTGACCAGGAAGCTGTTGAAGGCGTCCCCCTCGGCAAGACGCATCTCGCGGCGAACGACCTGATCCTGCGTCAGCGTGTTACCGTTGATATCGACGCGCTCGACATAGGTGCGCTTGGCTTCCGAGATGTGGAAGTTGATGTCCATCGTCAGCGCTTCGCGGTCCGGCACGAACTCCGGATTCACGTCGGTAAACGCATAACCGAACAGGCCGGCGGTCTGGTTGATCGCTTCGACCGAATCCTCGACCTTCTTGGCGTTGTACCAGTCGCCCTTTTTGGCAACGAGGCCCTTGGCGAGCTTCTTGTTGTCGAAATCGCGAATGTCGCTGTCGACGGTCACATCGCCGAAATGGTACCGCTTTCCTTCCTGAATGACGTAGGTGATGATGAAATCACGCTTGTCGGGCGTCAGTTCAGCCACCGCCGAGGTGACCTTGAAATCGACATAGCCTTCAGTGAGGTAGAACTGGCGCAGCTTCTGCTGGTCATAGGCCAGCCGATCCTGATCATAGCTGGTGGCAGAGCTGAGCAAGGTGGTGAGCCGTGCCTGCTTGGTTGCCATTTCGCCGCGCAGCTTGCCGTCCGAGAACACCTCGTTACCGATGATGTTAATCTGGCGTACCTTGGATTTCGGCCCTTCCGAAATCTCGAAAATAATGTCGACGCGGTTCTGGTCGAGCGCGACCATCTTGGGGCTTACCGAGGCAGCAAAGCGGCCCTGGCGGCGATACAGCTCGATGATGCGGGCCACATCTGCGCGCACCGACGACCGCGTGAAAATCTGGCGCGGGGCGAGCTTGATTTCCTTCTGGATCTTGTCGCTCTTCAGCCGCTTGTTGCCTTCAAGCAGCACGCGGTTGATGACCGGGTTCTCGCGCACCTTGAGCACGATATCGCCCGTCTGCGCGCCGCTGATCGTGACATCGGCGAACAGATCGCTGTTGAGCAGATCCTTGATCGCCTGATCGAGCAGCTCGTTGTTGAAATTCTGGCCGATCCGCAGCTTGGTGTAGGACAGGACGGTGTCGCCCTCGATCCGCTGCGTGCCATCGACCCGCAGCGTCTTGATCACCTTTTGCGCCGCATCGGGCACCTCGGTCGGCACCGGGGCAAGAATGCGCTGCGGCGCCTCGGTCTGCGCCATCGCCGTGCCGGGCATGCCCGAGAGGATGGTGCCAGCCAGCATCACCGCCACCGCGCGCGCGCCGAATTTTGAAGCCTTGGTCGCTGTCACTATGTCACCCCAACGGATTTGTAAGCATTGCACGGATTGCCCGCCCTGCCCGAAGCGCCTCAACCGATCAACCCGGTGAGCCGATTCCAGAGCCCTAAAGCGCCAAGATCGTTGAAGGTAACGAACACCATCAACGCCAGCACGGCAGCCAATCCACCGCGAAAAGCCCATTCCTGCACCTCAGGTGCCAGCGGACGCCGCCGGATCGCCTCGATGCCATAGAACAGCAAATGCCCTCCATCCAGCACCGGCACTGGCAAAAGGTTAATGAATCCCAGATTAATGGAAACCAAAGCGATCAAGAAAACGAACGACGATGTGCCGAGCGCCATCTGCTCGCCGGACACTTTGGCGATGCTCAATGGCCCGCCAAGCTCCTTCACTGACCGCCGCCCGGCAATAATCTGGCCGATGACATCGCCCATCATCCGCAGGATGCTGCCCGTCTGGCGCACCGCGACGCCGGGGGCTTCGAGCAGGCTGACCGGCACAAGGCTCGCCGCTGCGCGCCCGATGCCGAGGCGACCGATCTTTGGCTCATTGCCGAAGCGGTCGCGCTCAACCCGGGTGCCGATCGTCAGATCGACCGATTGTGCCGCGCCGCCGCGCAGAAAATCCACATGGACCGCCTGGCCGGGGCGAATCTGAACATAGCGGACCATATCTTCGAATGTGCCGACCGAGCGACCACCGAGCGAGACGATCTCGTCCCCCGCCTTCAGGCCGGCCACCTGGGCGGCGCTGCCGGGTTCGACCGAGCCGACCACGGGCGGCGTCCGCAGATCGCCAAAGCTGATGGCAAAGCCCATCAGGATGATGATCGCGACGATGAAATTGGTCGCCGGCCCCGCCGCGACGATGATCGCGCGCTGCCAGATTGGCTTGGCCTGGAACGTACGCGCGCGCTCCGCTGCCGGCAAAGCGAGCCAGTCCGGGTCTGCACGGCTAGACGGGTCCATGTCGCCGGCGAATTTGACATAGCCGCCCAGCGGCAGCCAGCCGAATTTCCAGCGCGTGCCGCGCTTGTCGGTGAGCCCGAAGACTTCACGGCCAAAGCCGATCGAAAACTCGTCAGCCTTCACGCCGAAGAGCCGCCCGGCCAGATAATGGCCAAGCTCATGCACGAACACCAACGGCCCGATCACCAGGACAAAAGCCATGGCCGTATAAAGGAAGCCCGGAGTCTGGATCAAACGACGCAATCCTTCACACGCTCGCCCGCGAGCCGCCGTGCCTCGGCATCGATTGCCAACACCGCTTCAAGCGTTTCCGGAACAGCCGGATCGTAGCGATCCAGGGTATCTTCGACGATTGCGGCAATTTCGAGGAAGCCAACACGTCTTTCCAAAAAAGCGGCCACGGCAACTTCGTTCGCTGCGTTGAGAATCGCCGGGCGGCCGCCGCCAGCGTCCAGCGCTTCGCGGGCGAGCCGGAGCGCTGGAAAGCGAACAGGATCAGGCGCCTCGAAATCGAGCCGACCGATCGAGACCAGATCGAGCGGCGGCATGGGGGCGGCCATGCGATCGGGCCAGGCGAGGCAATAAGCGATTGGCGTGCGCATGTCGGGCGGGCCGAGTTGGGCGAGCACCGACCCATCGACATATTCCACCATCGAGTGGATAACCGATTGCCGGTGAACGATAATTTCGATCTGTTCATTGGCAACGGGAAACAGGCGTGCCGCCTCGATCAGCTCGAGCCCCTTGTTCATCAGCGTGGCTGAATCGACCGAGATCTTGGCGCCCATCGACCAGTTGGGATGCGCGACCGCCTGTTCAAGCGTCATGTGGCGCATCTCTTCCAGCGACTTGTCGCGGAACGGGCCGCCGCTCGCCGTCAGGATGATCCGGCGCACGCGGTGCGGGCGGGCAGCATCGAAGCACTGGAAGATGGCATTATGTTCGGAATCGGCCGGCAGCAGCGTCGCGCCATATTTGGCCGCCGCTGCCAGGATGACATCACCGGCTGAGACCAAGGGCTCCTTGTTGGCGAGGATGATCGTGCCGCCCTGCTCGATCGCCGCAAGCACCGGACCAAGCCCTGCGCAGCCGACAATAGCCGCCATCGTGACGTCTGCGCCCATTGCGGCTGTTTCACACACCGCCTGCATGCCACCGGCTGCCTCGATTCCCGTACCGGCCAGCGCCGCGCGCAGATCGGCCAGGCACCCTTCTTCCGCCACGACTGCCCGCTTGGCATTGGTCCGGATCGCTGCAGCGGCGAGCTTTTCGACGTCGCAATTGGCGGTGAGCGCCAATACCTCGAAATTCTCCGGTTCGCGCTCGATCAGGTCGAGCGTCGACGAGCCAATCGAGCCCGTCGCCCCCAGAATTGTTACGCTCCTCATCGCACCAGCCCCTGCACCATATCCAATGACAATTCCCTAATCTGCGGCAGCATGACGAGAAAGGCCGCAACCGGCGCCACCGGCATGAGCCCATCGAGCCGGTCCATCAGCCCGCCATGGCCCGGCAGCATCGTGCCGCTATCCTTGACGCCCGCCTGCCGCTTGAGCCAGCTTTCATACAGATCACCGCCCTGTGCCAGCACTGCCAACAGCGGCGTTGCCAGCGTGAGCCGCCAGGGCAGCCCCCAATAGAGGTGGAGCAGGGCACCAAACACCGCCGCCGCCACGATTCCGCCGATAAAGCCTGCCCAGGTCTTGTTGGGGCTGATCAACGGCGCAAGCCGCGTCCCGCCAAAGGCTCGTCCCACGAAAAAGGCGCCGATATCGCAGGTCCAGACCAGCGCCATCGCCCAAAGCGTGAAGAGCAATCCATCGGGCTGTTTGCGGATGAGCAGCAGCGCCAGCACGGGCAGCCCGGTGTAGATGACGCCCAACGCGAGCACATTACGCCGCGTGCTCAACAGAATGAAGATGGCAGCCGCGCCAATCAGCCCGAGCGCGAAGAAATTGGGACCGGCCGCCAGCGGGCACATGATCGCCAGCGGCACCGAGATGGTGAACAGCATCATGCGTCGCGTGGCCGCATCGGCCTTGGCCAGATCTGCCCATTCAGCCAGCACGCCCAGGCCGATCAGCACATTGACCAGCCAGAAGGCAAAGCCGCCAATCCACAGCACAAACAGGGCGAACACGGCCATGAGGCTGCCAGCTGCGAAGCGCGTCGCAAGTTCGGAACGGCGCGCCTTGGGATCAGCCGCGCTCACAGGCCGCCATAGCGCCGCTGGCGCTGACCGAAGGCGGCAACCGCCGCGGCCAATGCGGCTTCATCAAAATCCGGCCAGAGCGTGTCGACAAACAACAGCTCGGTATAGGCCGCCTGCCACAGCAGAAAATTCGACAGCCGGTGTTCGCCCGAGGTGCGGATCAGCAAATCGAGCGGCGGGAGATCACGCGTTTCGAGCTGCGCCTCGATCGCCTGTTCATCGATCGCCGCCGGATCGAGATCGCCCTGCCGCACCCGCTCCGCAAGCTTGCGCGCGGCAGCGACCAGTTCGGCATGCGCGCCATAGTTGAGCGCAATGACCAGGATCGCGCCATCATTCTTGGCAGTGCGGGCGATCGAATCATCGACCAGCGCCACGACATCCGGCGCGAACCGGCTGTAATCGCCGATGACACGCAGCTGGACATTTTCGCGCACCAGCTCATCAAGGTCGCTGCGGATGAACACCCGTAGCAACCCCATCAGGTCGCTCACTTCTTCCTCTGGCCGGCGCCAATTTTCCGACGAAAACGCATAGAGCGTGAGCGCCTCAATCCCAAGCGTGCGCGCGGCGCGGGTGACCCGGCGCACCGCCTCCACCCCTGCCTTGTGACCAGCGATCCGCGGCAAAAAGCGCTGCTTTGCCCAGCGGCCATTGCCATCCATGATGATCGCCACGTGGCGCGGCAACGCGCCCCCACCTTCAGCCATATTCGGCGACCTGGCGGGAAGCGGCATCACTTCCCGAGGATTTCCTTTTCCTTGGCGCTTGCCGCCGCGTCGATCTCGGCGATCGTCGCGTCGGTCATCTTCTGCACCTCGGCTTCATGGCGCTTGCGTTCATCTTCGCTGAAAATATTCTTCTTTTCATCAGCTTTCAGGCTTTCATTGCCATCACGCCTCACGTTGCGCGCGGCGATGCGCGCCTTTTCGGCATATTGGCCGGCAAGCTTGGCGAGTTCCTTGCGGCGTTCCTCGGTGAGATCCGGGATCGGGATACGCAGCGTGGTGCCGTCGACAATGGGGTTGAGCCCCAGCCCGGCCGAGCGGATCGCCTTGTCGCAGGGGCCGACATTGGCCTTGTCCCATACCTGCACCGAGAGCAGCCGTGATTCAGGCACAGAGACGGTCGCCACCTGATTGAGCGGCATGTGCGATCCATACACCTCCACCGTCACGGGATCGAGCAGCGACGTGCTGGCGCGGCCCGTGCGCAGGCCGACGAGATCGCTCTTGAGTGCTTCAACCGCGCCGTGCATCCGGCGCTCGAGATCGGCCTTGTCATAGGCGGCCATGGTCAGTTCTCCGTGTTTTCGCTGTCGTTGTTCACGATTGTCGACGTGCCCTCACC
>JBBQHG010000094.1:0-9918 GCA_038323755.1 Sphingomonadales bacterium | reverse complement strand
GCACCGCCAAGCGCGTCACGATCGACAAGGACAACACGACCATCGTCGATGGCGCGGGCGACCATGACGCGATCAAGGGCCGCACCGATGCGATCCGTGGTCAGATCGAGAACACCACGTCCGATTACGACAAGGAAAAGCTGCAGGAGCGTCTCGCCAAGCTGGCCGGCGGTGTTGCGGTGATCAAGGTCGGTGGATCGACCGAGGTTGAGGTCAAGGAGCGCAAGGACCGCGTCGACGATGCGCTGCACGCAACCCGCGCAGCCGTTGAAGAAGGCATCGTCCCCGGCGGCGGTACCGCCCTGCTTTATGCCACCAAGGCTTTGGCCGGCATGAAGGGCGCGAACGACGACCAGACGCGTGGCATCGACATCGTCCGCAAGGCACTCGAAGCCCCGCTGCGCCAGATCGCCCAGAATGCTGGTGTCGATGGCGCGGTTGTCGCTGGCAATCTGCTGCGTGAGAACGACGAGACCCGTGGTTTCAACGCACAGACCGACCAGTATGAGAACCTCGTCGAGAGCGGCGTGATCGACCCGACCAAGGTCGTGCGTACAGCGCTGCAGGACGCAGCCTCGGTCTCGGGCCTGCTCATCACGACCGAAGCGGCCGTGAGCGAACTGCCCGAAGACAAGCCCGCCATGTCGATGGGCGGCGGCGGCGGCATGGGCGGCATGGGCGGCATGGACTTCTGATTTTGGACCCGGGCGAGCCAGGCTTGCCCGGACACACAATCGGAATGGCCGGCGGGCGGGCGAAAGCCCGACCCGTCCGACAAGGCCCGGCTTTGCCGGGGCTGTCCCTGCCAAACGGTCGACCAATCTTCCCAAAGAAAAGGGCCGACGGAGCAATCCGCCGGCCCTTTTTCCATAGGTGCCGGACCGACGCAAAAAAACGGCCCGGTGCAGGTGCACCGAGCCGTCCTTCAGCATTCAGATGTTGATATTAACGGCAAACAACCTTGCCGCGATCGATCGACTGGCCGAGCAGGGCGCCACCGGCACCGCCGAGCAAGGTGCCCAGCGTCTTCGACCCGCCGCCCGCAAGCGCGTTGCCGAGCAGACCGCCCGAGATGCCACCGATGATCAGACCGGTCGTGCCATCCGAGCGGCGGCAATAATAACGGTTGTCATTGCCGCGATAGATCCGCTCGTTCCGCGTCAGACGGCGTGGCTGATAGTAGCGGCCATCCCGGTAATATTGATCGGCATAATAGGCACGCTGGCCATCTGGCAGGCGATTATAGTCGTACTGATGATATTGGCGCCAATCGCGGACATGGTTGCGACGGTCCTTCTGGGCGTCGCGCACGTCCTTGCGATAATCGCGATTGGCCTCGCGCACGTCTCTGCGGCTGTCGGCATCGCGCAGCGCGTTGCGCCGGTCCTGGCGGGCATCGCGCACATCTTCGCGATAGGCCTGTTGCGGGGTTTGTGCGGCGGCGATGGTCGGCGCCATGATGGCCGCCATCGAGGCGGCGAGAATTGCGATACGCATGGGTCAGTCCTTCCGTTGGTTACCCCCTGTCAACGGATCGCGCGCGCGCAGGTTGCGTGAACCAAAAACTACACCGCGTTCATCCGACAGACAGCCTTGCCGCGATTGCTGCCCGTCGGCTGATCAGCGCGGGCGGGGCGGCGGCGATGCCGGTCGCGCTCCGGCGCCACCGGTTGTGCCACCCAGCCCGCCATTGCGTCCGGTTGGCCCAGTATTGCCCGGCCCGTCGCGCCCGCCGTGGACACCCGGCGGTTGCGGTGCGCCCTGGTTGCGGCTGAAATTGCGCGGCTCTGCGCCTCGTTCTATCTGGCCGCGCAGCTCGGGAGCGACCATGAAGGGCGGGCGCGCCGGACTGCCGCGACGGGGGAAATACAGCGCCTGGCCGACACGACGGAGCGGCGTGACCACATCGCCGACGGTGACATCGATGCCGCCGCCTTCCTCGCCGCCGGTATCCGACAGAATGATGAGCGTGGCGGTCTCGTCCGCCTGATCCTGCTGGCCGAGCGCTGGATCGGCGGCGCGATAATAGTCGAGCGCCGCCGGGCCGATCACCCCCGTCACCACCGTCCCACGAATGCCGATGGTAGCCGCCGGCGTCTTGATCGCGGCCTGGCCCGGATAGGCATGGGTGGGCTTGCCCGAGACGAAGCGGAACGCGCCTTTCAGAAAATTGATCGTCATCTTGCTGGCGCTGCGATCGGCATCATAGACGAAATCATCGATGCTGACGCGCGCATTGGCGCCGATGCTGAACAAGGTGCCGTCGGCGAGCTTGATGCCGGCGGCAGACTTGGCACCGGTGCCGATGATGTCACGCTGATGGAGCGGCGCATTGACGCGCAACCGGGCGGCCGCAGCGGGGGGCGATTCAAGCGTCGCGATGTTGCGGACCGAGGCAGCCGCGCCAACCGGCGTCGTTGCCTGATCGGCACCCACAAAGGCAGCAATCGCGGCCAACGCCAGCGGCACAGCGAGGTAGGCGCTTGTCATGCCGCATAGGTAACGATGACCAGCAGCGGCCCGCAACCCCTTTTGCTTTTCGCGGCGGCTAGGCTATCGCCAGGGAATGACCGCGCCGCCTGTTCCTGATCTGCGATTGCCATGACGCGGCTGGCGATCTTCGATTGCGACGGCACGCTCGTCGACAGCCAGCACAATATCTGCCGCGCGGTGGAAGAGGCGTTCATGATCGCGGCGATCGCGCCGCCGCCGCGCGCCGCCATTCGCCGCATCGTCGGGCTCAGCCTGGTCGAAGCGATGCGCATGCTGCTGCCCGGGGCCGATAATGCACAGCATCTGTCGCTGGCGGATGATTATAAGGCCGCGTTCTTCCGGCTGCGCAGCTCGGGCGCGATGGCAGAGGAACCGCTGTACGAGGGCATGATGGAGGCGCTCGACGCGCTGGCGGCGAGCGGCTGGACGCTGGGTGTGGCCACCGGCAAATCCGATCGCGGCCTGCACCACATTCTGCACCATCACGGCATTTTCGATCGGTTCGTTACGCTCCAGACCGCCGACCGCCACCCATCCAAGCCGCACCCGTCGATGATCGCGCTGGCGATGCTGGAGGCGGGAGCGACCCCCGAGCATACGGTGATGATCGGCGATACGAGCTATGACATGGAAATGGCGCGGGCAGCGGGCGCGCGGGCGGTGGGCGTGGCCTGGGGCTATCACCCGCCAGAGGAATTGCTGGATGCCGGTGCGCATGTGATCGTCGACGAGGTCGGCGCGCTTGCGGCCATTTTGGAGGCAGGATGACCGATCCCGATACAATCGCCCGGCGGCGCTATTTCATGATGATCGCCGCGCGAATCGCGGGCGCGGGCGGCGCGGTGTTCGGCGTGGTCTTGCTTGGTCGCGCGCATAGCTTGCCGCAACAGGTGCTGGGCGTGGCGATCGTGCTGTCGGCGCTGACGATGATGGCGTTGGTGCCGCGCGCGCTTGCCGCGCGCTGGCGGACGCCGCCACAACCGTGAAGCGATTCTGGCAGGCGGTACGCGTTGTCGCCGGGCCTGAGGGCCATGCGATCGAACTTGACGGTCGTGCGGTGCGGACGCCGGGGCGGTTACCGCTTGCCGTGCCCTTCGCCGCGCTGGCAGCGGCGGTGGCGGACGAGTGGCGCGCAGTTGACGGGGAGATCGATCCGCGCACGATGCCACTGACGGGCCTGAGCAATGTCGCGATCGAACGCATCGCCCCTGATCCCCTGCCCTTTGCCGCTAATCTGGCCGCTTATGCCGAGAGCGACCTGCTCTGCTACCGCGCCGAGACGCCGGAGCCGCTGGTGGCGCGTCAGGCTGCCGCCTGGGATCCGCTGCTCGACTGGGCACGGTTGCGCTACGATGTGCATATCGAGGTGATTCACGGCATCACCCACCGCGCGCAACCGCCGCGCACGCTGACGCGGCTTGGCGAGGCGATTGCAGCGCGATCAGCATATGACTTGGCGGGATTGGCGCCGGTGGTGACAATTACAGGATCGCTGATTGCGGGCCTCGCGCTGATCGAGGGAGCGGCGGACGCAGAGGCAATCTGGGCGGCGTCTCAGGTCGATGAGGCGTGGCAGGCCGAGCAATGGGGCGAAGACGATTGGGCGGTAGCCACCCGGTTGGCGCACAAGGCCGATTTCGATGCCGGGGTGCGGTTTCTGGCGTTGCTCACTTAGCGCTTATTTCGTCAATCCGTTCTCCCGCGAAAACGGGGGTCCAGAGTTACAGGCGATGCGCTACGCGGTTCATCGGGCCCCGCGTTCGCGGGGGAACGGCGGGCAGACTTGGATCACAAGGCGTGATTCACTTCATCAATTTGCGGATGAAACCGATAAGGCCCGTCTGGCGGGAGCGCTTGAGGCGCTCGGCGGCGAGGATTGTCTTCACATCCTGGAAACAGCGATCGACATCGTCATTGACGAGGACATAATCATATCCATCCCAGTGACTGACTTCTGCGGTGGCACGCTGCATGCGGGCGTCGATCACCTCGCGCGCGTCGGTTGCGCGGCGGATCAGGCGATCGTGGAGTTCCTCCATCGACGGCGGCAGGATGAAGACGCGGACAACGTCGCCGCCGGCGATCTGGAACAGCTGCTGCGCGCCCTGCCAATCGATGTCGAACAGCACATCCTTGCCCGCCGAGAGCATGGCGTTCACCTGCTCGCGCGGGGTGCCATAACGCTGACCGAAGACATGCGCCCATTCGAGAAATTCATTGCCTGCGACCATGTCGCGGAACGTATCGAGCGAGACGAAGTGATAATCCTTGCCGTCTTCCTCGCCCGGGCGAATCGGCCGCGTGGTCGCCGAAACCGACATTTCGAGATCGGGCTCGTCAGCCAGCAATTTACGCGCGATCGTCGATTTACCGGCACCCGAGGGCGATGACAGCACGAACAACACGCCGCGGCGGTTGAATCCATGCAGGTCGTGATCGGCAGCTTCCATGCGCGCTAGTGGCGCGGGGATGCCGCCTTCGTCAACCCATCAGCGCAGACTCCGCCGACTCAATAGACGAGCGGGCCATCACCCAATACCCGGTCCTTCAACCGCGTGGCGCCGCGCAGCATCGCCCAGCCAACGGCATAGGTGATCGCGACGGGGATGACGACTTTTAGCACATTGGCGGTAATCGCGCCGATCAGCGCGCCATCGGCTGCGCTGTCATCGCCGCTCATCCCGTCAATCGCGCCGCCTACCAGCGCGCCCATTGTCGTTGCACTCATGTGATTTCTCCCTTTTGAATGGGAGGAGCGCACCGGCCCGGATTTTGTTCCCGCAGCCGATTACACCATCGATTCGGGACGCACCAGGCGATCGAACGTGGCCGCATCGACGAGGCCGAGCGCGAGCCCGGCTTCCTTCAGCGTCAGGCCGTGCGCATGCGCGTGCTTGGCGATTTTGGCGGCATTGTCATAGCCGATCTCAGGCGCGAGCGCAGTGACAAGCATCAGCGACCGGTCGACCAGTTCGGCGATGCGCGCGCGGTTGGGCTCGATGCCGTCGACGCAGCGTTCGGCAAAGCTGGCCATGCCCACGCTGAGCAGATCGATCGAGCGGAGCACATTGGCGGCGATCATCGGCTTGAAGACGTTGAGCTCGAGATGGCCCTGCATGCCCCCAACGGTAATCGCCATGTGATTGCCGATGACTTGTGCTGCGACCATCGTCAGCATCTCGCACTGGGTGGGATTGACCTTGCCGGGCATGATCGAGCTGCCGGGCTCATTCTCCGGCAAGCTGAGTTCGCCGAGCCCCGAGCGCGGGCCCGAACCGAGGAGGCGGATATCGTTGGCGATCTTGGTGAGGGACACGGCGAGGGTGTTGAGGATGCCGGATAGCTCGACCGCCGTGTCATTAGATGCGAGCGCTTCGAACTTGTTCGGGGCAGGCTCGAACGAATAGCCAGCAATATCGCCGATCGCGCTTGCCATTTCTTCGTCAAAATCGGCAGGCGCATTAAGCCCGGTGCCGACAGCAGTGCCGCCTTGCGCCAATCGTAGGAGCCTGACTTCGACCGAGCGCAATCGCTGATAATTGTCCCTCAGTTGCTGGACGTAGCCGCCAAACTCCTGCCCCAACGTGATTGGCGTCGCATCCTGAAGGTGGGTCCGGCCGATTTTCACCAATCCTGCCCATTCTTCCGCCGCCTTGGTGAGCGCACCGCAAAGAAGATCGAGCGCAGGGATCAATCGACGATTGACGCCCTCAACCACCGCGATGTGCATCGCGGTCGGGAAGCTGTCGTTGGACGACTGGCTCATATTGACGTGATCATTGGGGTGGACGGGCGATTTGCCGCCGCGCGTGCCGGTGAGCACCTCATTGGCGCGGCCAGCGATCACTTCGTTGACGTTCATGTTGGTCTGCGTGCCGGAGCCGGTTTGCCAGATGACGAGCGGGAATTGTTCGTCGAACGTGCCTGATGCGACTTCTGCCGCCGCCGATTCGATCGCGTCGGCGATCTCGGCAGGCAGGCCATGCTGGCGGTTCACTCGTGCGGCTGCCTGTTTCACGATGGCGAGCGCGTGGATGATGCCGATCGGCATGCGCTCACGCTCACCGAAGGGGAAATTGGTGATGCTGCGCTGGGTTTGGGCGCCCCAATAAGCGCTGGCGGGCACCTCGATCGGGCCAAAGGAATCGGTTTCGGTGCGGGTGTTCATTCAGTCCTCCGTCATTCCGGCGAAGGCCGGAATCTCAGGCCGCGAGCGCGCTTGTGCTGCACGAGACCCCGGCGTTCGCCGGGGTGACGGCGAACCCGTCACTTTTTGCGCTTGAAATCCACCGACACGACGTTCGAGCCATCTTCGACCGGGGTGATGATCGCGTCATTTTCTGCTTCTTCATGCGGCTCTGGCCCTTCCGGCCCGTCGGCTGCCTGAAAGCGAAGCTCGAAATTCACCGCCGGATCGTGGAAACCGGTGATCGCCGAATAAGGGATGACCAGGTTTGACGGGATCTGGTTGAAGCTGAGGCCGACCGAAAACCGCTCGTTATCGACCAGCAGATCCCAATAGCGGTTCTGCATGACGATCGTCATTTCATCAGGAAAACGCTCGATCAGCCGCTGCGGGATATCAACGCCCGGCGCCTGCGTCTTGAAGGTGATGTAGAAATGATGCTCGCCCGGCAGCCCGCCATTTTCGGCGACCGAGCCCAGCACGCGCCCGACGACGGCACGCAGCGCCTCCTGGACGATTTCGTCATAGGGAATCAAGCTATCGGGGAGGCCATCGGTCATGCCCCTTGGACTAGCGCCCTTTCCTCCACCGTCAAGATTGCATGGCCCCCGCGAAACGTTATGGGGAGGCGATGCGCACCGCCACCATCAGCCGCAAGACGAGCGAAACCGCGATCGATGTGACTGTCAATCTCGACGGGACCGGGGCCTATGCCATTTCCACCGGCATCGGCTTTTTCGATCATATGCTGGAACAGCTTAGCCGCCACTCGCTGATCGACCTGGACGTGAAGACCGTGGGCGACCTGCATATCGACCAGCATCACACGGTGGAGGATACCGGCCTGGCGATTGGCGAGGCGATTGCCAAGGCGCTGGGCGAGAAGCGCGGCATCCGCCGTTATGCCGATGCGTTGTCGCCGATGGACGAGACGCTGACCCGCGTGGCGCTCGACATTTCGGGGCGGCCGTTTCTGGTGTGGAAGACCGAATTTTCGCAGAAGCGGCTGGGCGAGATGGACACCGAGATGTTCGAGCATTTCTTCCACAGCTTTGCGCAGACAGCGGGTCTGACGCTGCATGTCGAGACACTGTACGGCCAAAACAACCACCACATTGCCGAGGCCGCCTTTAAGGGGCTGGCGCGCGCGCTGCGCGAGGCGGTGGAGATCGATCCGCGCAAGGCGGGGAGCATCCCGAGCACCAAGGGCAGCCTGTAGATGAGCGCCGCATAATGGCCAGGCGAATCGCGCTGATCGATTATGGCGCGGGCAATCTCCATTCGGTGGCGAATGCACTGAAGGCGGCGGGGGCGACGTCGATCGACATCACCTCAAACGCAGCGGTGGTCGCGTGCGCTGACCGGATCGTGCTGCCGGGCGTCGGCGCTTATGGCGCGTGTGCCAGTGCGCTCAGATCAGTGCGCGGCATGACCGAGGCGCTGAATGTGCGCGTGCTGGGCGGCGGGGTGCCGTTCCTCGGCATTTGCGTCGGCATGCAGCTGATGGCCGAAGCGGGCGAGGAATTCGGGACGCACGCGGGGCTTGGCTGGATTCGCGGAACGGTGCGGCCGCTTACCCCCGCCGATCCGACCGCCAAGGTGCCGCATATGGGCTGGAACGATGTGGTGCCGCAGATCGCGCACCCGCTGATCGAGCCGGGCGAGGCGTATTTCCTTCACAGCTTCGGATTCGAAGGCGAGGGCGTGATCGCAACGACCGAGCATGGCGGCGCGGTGACGGCAGCAATTGGCCGCGACAATATGCTGGGGGTGCAGTTCCACCCTGAAAAGAGCCAGCGTTATGGGCTGGCGTTGCTCGAAAGGTTTTTGGCATGGCGGCCTTAGAAATCCCCCCCTGCAAGGGGAGGGGGACCGTTTGCAAAGCGAATGGTGGAGGGGGATCGCCACAGGCGCCGCGTCTGCGGAGGCCCCCCTCCGTCAGCCTCTGGCTGCCACCTCCCCATTCTGGGGAGGATTTATGACGCTCATCGTCTTCCCCGCGATTGACCTGAAGGCGGGCCAAGTGGTTCGCCTGGCCGAGGGCGATATGGACCGCGCCACCGTCTATGGCGACGATCCCGCCGCGCAGGCCATGCTGTTTGCCGGACAAGGCGCGCAGCATCTGCATGTCGTCGATCTCGACGGCGCGTTTGCGGGGGCTTCCGTGAATGGCGAGGCGGTCAAGGCGATCGTCGAGCAGTTTCCGGGGCATGTGCAATTGGGCGGCGGTATCCGTAATCGGGCGGGAATCGAGCGCTGGTTCGACATGGGTGTGTCGCGCGTGGTGATCGGCACCGCTGCGCTGGAGAACCCCGAGCTGGTGCGCGCAGCGGCGCGCGATTTTCCGGGCGGAATCGTGGTGGCGGTGGATGCCAGGGACGGCATGGTCGCGACCAAGGGCTGGGCCGATGTCTCGACGGTCGAGGTCGTTGATATGGCCCGGCGCTTCGAGGATGCGGGCGTGGCCGCGCTGCTGTTTACCGATGTCGGGCGTGACGGGTTGCTGAAAGGGGTGAATCTGGAAGCGACGGTTGACCTCGCACGCGCCGTCAACATTCCCGTCATCGCCTCGGGCGGGGTAAAGGGCCTCGCTGATATCCACATGCTTGCACTGCATGCGCGCGACGGGATCGAGGGCGTTATTACGGGCCGCGCGCTGTATGACGGGCGGCTCGATCTGGCAGTGGCGCTGAGCGTGGCGGCGGCGGCGTGAGATGACCGTTCGTGCCCGCGTCATTCCCTGTCTCGACGTGGCCAATGGCCGGGTCGTGAAGGGCGTCAACTTTGTCGATCTGAAGGATGCGGGCGATCCGGTCGAGCAGGCGCGCGCCTATGACGCGGCGGGGGCGGACGAGCTGTGCTTTCTGGACATTACCGCGAGCCATGAGGACCGGGGCACAATCCTCGATGTGGTACGGCGAACGGCTGAGGTGTGCTTTATGCCGCTGACCGTCGGCGGTGGGGTGCGGACGGCTGAGGATGCGCGCGCGCTGTTGCTGGCGGGGGCGGACAAGGTGGCGGTCAATTCCGCCGCTGTGGCACGACCCGAAGTGGTGGCGGATATTGCTGACCGGTTCGGCAGCCAGTGCTGCGTCGCCTCGGTCGACGCGCGGCAGGTGGCGCCGGGGCGCGGGGAAGTGTTCACCCATGGCGGCAGGTGGGCGACCGGGATCGACGCGGTCGAGCACGCGCTGCGACTGGCTGAACTGGGCGCGGGCGAATTGCTGGTAACGTCGATG
>JBBQHG010000093.1:0-9970 GCA_038323755.1 Sphingomonadales bacterium | reverse complement strand
TCCGGACCGCCGGAAAAGCAGGGGGCAGCGCGCCCGATGCCATGACATGGCGCAGGTCGATGGTCTGATCGCGGCTATCGAAATAGGTCATCTCGCTTGTCTGAACATTCGACGCGCCGACCGTTAGCCGAATCGGCCCGCTGTTGATCTGGTCGAAATCGACAAGATCGGTGAGCGTCTCGGCAAGCGGCGCGACTGAATAGTAACCGGCACTCTCTGCGCCTAGTGGCGCATGCGAACTCACGAACGCTGCCGTGTTGGGGCGAAAGAATGATGGGATACCGGTGGTAACGGCCATCATGTTGCGAGCGGCGGCCGGGAACCAGCTGGGCAGCGGCATCCCCATGAAACGGTCACTTTCGACGCGCTTCCAGAATTCGCGCAAGCGGGCGAGCCCGTCATTCGCAGGTCCACCGGCGATCAGCGCCGCGTTGATTGCACCGATCGACGTGCCGACTACCCAGTCGGGCGCGATACCAGCTTCGGCGAGCGCCTGGTAAACGCCAACCTGATAGGCGCCAAGGGCACCCCCGCCTTGCAGGACCAGAACGATCTGGCCATAGCTTGAAATCTCGTCGTGAAGCGTCTTCATGATGGTCTCTCCTTATTGGCAATTACTGTCGGGCGCCACCAGCGACCAGGGGCGCGAGGTTTTGTTATTGCGCGGTCCAGCCGCCATCGACGGGCAGCGCGGCGCCGGTGATCGAGGCGGCGCCAGAACCACAGAGGAAAACAGCGAGCGCGCCGAGCTCCTCGACCGTGGCGAAGCGCTTGGTCGGCTGTGCGGCGAGCAGCACGTCGCGGATCACCGCTTCGCGGTCGATGCCGCGGGCCTGGGCTGTATCGGCGATCTGGTTCTCCACCAACGGAGTCCATACGTAGCCTGGGCAGATCGCGTTACAGGTAACGCCGAACTGAGCACCCTCGAGGGCAACGGTCTTGGTCAGCCCGAGCACGCCGTGCTTGGCCGCGACATAGGCGCCCTTGAACGGCGACGCGACCAAAGCATGCGCGGAAGCGACATTGATGATGCGGCCATAGCCCAATGCCTTCATGGGCCCGAAAGCGGTACGGATGGTGTGGAACGCCGCCGACAGGTTGAGCGCGATGATCGCGTTCCATTTGTCGACGGGAAAATCCTCGATCGGCGCAACATGCTGGATGCCGGCATTGTTGATGAGGATATCGACGTGGCCGAATTGAGCGATGCTGTTCTCGATCAGTCCTGCGGCGCCAGTGGCATCGAGCAAATTTGCACCGTCATAGGCAACGCGCCCGCCATGCGCGGCCAGAGCAGCGCACGTCGCCTCGATTGCGTCGCGATCACCGAGGCCATTAATGACGAGGTCGGCACCGGCTTCGGCCAATGCGCGTGCGATACCGAGGCCGATGCCGCTGGTCGATCCGGTAACGACGGCGACACGTCCGGCGAGCGGTTTCAAAACGACGGTCGGGGTGGCTGGCAAGTCCATGTCGGGCATCCTTTGTGGAAACGATGACCGGAAATTGGCCGATCTTGTGCCCCGGCTGAAATGCCGTTTCTGCATGGACTCAATGCGGCAATGGGATTGGGCTGGGAGCCGTTCGAATCGTACATACTGATTGTGTCAGCGAACCGCCCCTGGTTTTCCGACCCCCATAACCAACCAACAGGATGACGATTATGACCAGAACAACTCTTCGCAACACCGTCTTCGCGCTGTTCGCCGCAACCACGCTGGCCACGCCCGCATTCGCCGATGAATGTCCGGCCAACAAAGGTGCCATCAATGCGCTCACCGGGGCGCCAACCATGCCCAAGGGCGTGACCGACACCGTCCTCGGCTCGGTCGATCTGGGCGCCGAAATCAACGTCGCCGATCGCCAGCTCCGCACGCGTCGCCTCGTCGTCCAGCCGGGTGGCATCGTGCCACTGCACAGCCACAAGGACCGTCCGGCGCTGATTTATACCGTCAGCGGCCAGATCACCGAATATCGCAGCAGCTGCGCGGTACCCATCCTGCACAAGGCCGGCGACATTGCGCGCGAGGCCGACGGTATTTCGCATTACTGGATCAACCACGGCAAGGTGCCAGCCGTGTTGCTGTCGTCGGACGTCCATCACGGCAACTGATCCGGTCGACCGCGCCGATGACAAGGATGGGGGCCCGTTCGCGGAGGCGGGCGAGGCCCCTTTTCCGGCGTCGATCGCGCTATGACCGCTCTGGTTAGCAGGCTGAAATAGACAGGTGAGACGCGGCTGAGATCCGGTGCCATTTCCTATAACGAAACCCGCGCATCCGACTGATCCGTTGCCGTCGAATGTCGCCAGCGGACATTGTCCCTAACGGGTTCCACCACATCCGCATGGTTGCATGACACAGGTCCATGCCGCGCTCGAATAAGAGGTCCTCGACATGTCGAAGCGGCCGTGGAAACCGAACGTACATCATCACCACAAGCCGGATCATTTCGGGTGACGAGTTGAAACAGCAGAACGGGCTAGGCGGCTTTGCTCTGGATTTGCGGCTCATTTGCCGCTGTTGTCAGCATCAGTAGCTAACTGCCACATTGCTCCGACAGCGCCGTTCAGCACCGATCCGAACGCCAAGCACTCAATGTTGAGCGCCGCTCGGATCCACCACCAAAATCAAACCATTGCCGTCCGAATATCGGCCCGGCTCCCGGATCGCTTTTATGAGGGTGACCGTTAGCCGCCCCATGTTTGAATCCTTTATCCATCACCCCCAATCGTTCCCACCAGCGCTAGTAGGAACAGACGGATTGGAGTGAAATTCTCCGGCCGCTGATACCGCTCAAAGCACCTAGATAATAGGCATTTGCTGGAGGATTTGGAGCGTAGAAATCAGGGGTAAATGGCGGAGCGGGAGGGATTCGAACCCTCGATACGCTTTTGACGTATACTCACTTTCCAGGCGAGCGCCTTCGACCACTCGGCCACCGCTCCGCATGCACTGGAAGGTGGCGAGCCGTAGCGGGCGGGGGGCGCTTCCGCAAGCGGCGTTGGCATGGCATGGTGCGTCTATGATCAAATCACTCCTCATCGCCATGCTCGCTGGCACCTTGCAGGCGCCGGTGTCCTCCAATTCCGCTGGCCCGGCGCCCGCTGTCACGCCTCCGGCCACTGCAAGCCAGATCATCGATGCAGCACCAGCCGTGGACTGGGGAACAATCGCCGATGATGATCTGATGTTAATCGACTTCGCCGATGGCAAGCGCGTGGCAATTTGGCTCGCCAGCGCCTTCGCCCCCATCCATATCGCCAATATGCGCATCATCGCCCGTGCGGGCTGGTGGAACGACGCGACCGTCTACCGAGTGCAGGATAATTATGTCACACAGTGGGGAGACGCGACCGAAAAGAAGGCGGCGGCCCCGGGGATAAGCGTGGCCCCGCCGGCGGAATATGAATGGCCTGCATCCGGCCGCGTTGTCGTGCGCAACCATTATCGGGACGCCTATGCCAGGATTACGGGCTTTTCCGCCGATGGCTGGCCGGTCGCGGGCAATGGCAAGCTGCAATGGCTGCCCCATTGCTACGGCATGGTCGGGGTAGCGCGAAACCTGGCACCCGACACCGGCACTGGCAGCGATCTTTACACGGTTATAGGCCACGCCCCGCGGCATCTCGATCGCAATATCGCCTTGGTGGGGCGCGTCGTCGACGGGATGGCAGCGCTTTCTGCACTGCCGCGCGGTTCGGGCGGAGGGCTCGGCCTGTACGAAGACCCGACAATGCGCGTGCCGATCAAACGCGTTGTCATTGCGAGCGATCTACCGGCAGCCGATCGCCCGCATTTCGAATATCTCAGGCCAACGGCCCCCGCGTTCCGCCGCTATCTCGCCGCGCGCGCAAATCGTGCGCCACCTTTCTTCACGATAGCGGCCGGCGCAGCCGATTTGTGCAATCTGCCGGTCCCCGTCAGGGCGGTAAAACCCTAGGTCCGCTCAAAAATATTGTTCTGTTCGAGACACCATTGATAGGTGGCAGCGATGCCTTCGCGCAGCCCGATACGCGGGCGCCAGCCAAGGGCGTTGATCCGATCGGCGGACATCAGTTTACGTGGCGTGCCGTCGGGCTTGCTCGGGTCGGTGACGATCGCGCCCCGATAACCAACGATATCGCAGACGATCTGTGCGACATCCTTGATGGCAATGTCGTCGCCAGACCCGACGTTAATGTGCATGGCATCCGAATAATGCTGCATGAGGTGCACGCAGGCGTCGGCGCAGTCGTCAACATGCAGGAATTCCCGGCGCGGCGTCCCGGTGCCCCATAAGGTCAGATGCGGCCGATTATCGCGCTTCGCCTCATGGGCCTTGCGCATGAGCGCTGGCAGGACGTGGCTCGATTGCAAATCAAAATTGTCGTTGGGGCCATATAAATTGGTCGGCATCGCCGAGATGTAATCGCAGCCATATTGCCGTCTATAGGATTGCATCAGCTTGATCCCGGCGATCTTGGCAACTGCATACCATTCATTGGTCGGCTCGAGCGGCCCGGTCAGAAGCGCTTCCTCACGGATCGGTTGTTCGGCGAATTTGGGATAAATGCACGACGATCCCAAAAAGCAGATGCGTTCGACGCCATATCGATGGGCAGCATCGACGATATTCGAGACGATCATCAGGTTGTTATATAGGAACTCGGCCGGGAACTGGTCATTCGCCATGATGCCGCCGACCTTGCCCGCCGCCAGGAAAAGGGCGTCGGGTCGGTTGTCGGCCACCCATTGGCGCACTGCTGCCTGCTCCATCATGTCCAGGTTCGGCCGGTCGACGGTCAGGATATCGCAAGCCTCACGGCGCAAACGCCGAACCAGTGCACTACCCACCATGCCCTGGTGCCCCGCTACCCAGACTCGCTTTCCCGTCAGGTCAAACATGTTCAGCTTCCCTTATCGGCGTGAATGGTGCCATTTGGAGATCCTCCCGGCCGATCCACCTGGCCCAAAACCTGATCCCATATGGCCAGCGATTTGCCCGCCGAAAATGACTCGAGCATCGCGCGGGCGTGCGCTCCGGTGGTGGTTATCATAGCGCGGTCGAGCGCCAGGCTGGTCAGTAGCGCAACCAAACCGGGCCCATCTTGCGGATCGACAACAAAGCCGGCGGCGAAATCGCGCGCAAGATCGGCAAGTTCACCATCGGCCGCACCGATGAAAATAAACGGCCGTCCGACCGCTGCGATGCCATAGACCTTGCTGGGCAGGATCAGGCCTTCCAGCTCGGGCTTCAGCGAAACCCAGTGAATATCCGGTACACTAAGCGATTCGGCCAGCTGTTCGACCGGCTGATACGGTTGGAACTGCATGTTGCTGAGCCCCAGATGCCTGGCCTGCAGCCGTATCATCTCCATCGCAGCGCCGCCGCCCACCATTAGGAATTTGATATGGCTATTGTCCGCCAGCGCCGCGGCCGCGTCGATCACGATCTGAAAGTCATGCGCACGGCCGAGATTGCCTGAATAGCCGACAACCAGATCACCGTCGCCATAGCCCCAGGCGCGACGCAGTGGATTGTCGGGAGCCGCGATCGGGTCGGCGGTCTCGCGGCTCCAGTTGGGGATCACCCATATTCGATCCGAGGGCGCCCCTTGCGACAGAAGATAAGTCTTCATCCGCTGGCCAATCGCGATATTGGCGGCAGCAACCTTGAGCGAGCGGTTCCGCACTGCTCGCAGCGCCGACACGACGATGGCCGGCAGACGAGCGACACCCAGCCGAAGCGCAATCTCAGGGTACACGTCTTGAAGCCAATTGACGAGCTTTGCCCCACGCATACGCGCAGCCACGCCGGCCACTACCGAGAGCATGGGGGGATCGGTCTTGCAAATCACGATATCGTCGCTTTGCAGATTGCGGAGCAAATAGACAAAAGCCGACACATAGAAGCTAACATAGTCGAGCGCCCGCCCGGCCAGCTTTGCTCGGCCAAATTGGGTGGTGGCGAGACGGTCGATCACGACATTGGCAACGCGCTCATGCGGTGGCAGCAAAAATGCAGGATCATTATAGCGTGATTGCGAGGCCACCGCCGTTATGCGCATCCCGCGCTGGGCAAGATGAAAGGCAAGATCGCCCGCAATTTGCGCCGTTGCCGATTCATCAGGAAAGAAATAGCGATTGACCAGAAACACTCGCGGCCCCCGGTAGACCCGGTCTTCGTCAGCCAGGGAACCATCGCCCGTCATTGGTTCAGGACAGCCGAACGGCTGCGACCGGCGACGCGGGGCGCCTTCCCGCCAGTCGCAGATCCTGAATAACCAAGTCGATGTCCGTTTCGGACCGTGCGGCCGATCCATATAAATCGACCCAGAAATAGGCACAAATGCCGGGAGGAATTGTCAATTGCTGACCGGCAACCTCCCTGTCGCTCACCGCGATCTCCAGTCGATTGGTTTTGACCGCGGTATCGGCGCAGGTCAGTTGCAGTTTTACCTGAAATGGATTTGCCTGGCCTGGTATCGAGGCAAACCGCGCCCACGCCCGATATTGCCCGGGCTGCAGGGCAACCAGCCTGCGGGCGAGGGAACCGGCCTCACCCCGCGCGATGTGGATGCTGATACCACCGCCCGTTACTGAATCCGCCGACAGTCGACCACTGTTGGCAAACACCCAGTCATAGGGCGGGTATTGCAACGCCTCACCATCGGGTGATGCGCTTACGCGTGCTTTCAGCGTGTCGTACAAGGCACTGGCAGCGGCGAAATGCTGTCCAGCGATCAGCCCATGGAGGAGCGCTCGGTCGGTATCGGGCGAGCTGATAGCCAGGCCTGCAAACTGCGCCCGCAGGCGCGCCGCATTCTCTACGGCCTGGCTCGTCCCGGCGGCCTCGCGCAGCAAGGCGTCAGACCAGTCGGGTTCGGTTTTGAACATGGCAATCAGCTCGCCATCGCCCTTCCCACTCGCGATAACGCCAATCAGCGCTGGGAAATATCTGCTGCGCTGGTCTGGATAGACCTTGAGGATACGATCAAGGGTTCGGAGGATGTCATCGAGCTGCTGCCGCCGCGCATAGGCGTCGAGCAAACTAGTCTCGGCAAGCAGGTTGCGCTTGTCGACCGTGGCCGCCTGCTCCAGCAGGGCAAGCCTGCGCCTTTCATCAGATGCGCCCAAGCCGAGAATCGTGATGGCATTGGACGATAACGGCTCAAGCAGAAAGGCCCGTCGTGCCAGGGCCATTGTTTCAAGATCGGGTCGCGCATCTAGCGTACCCTTTTCGTCCAGGCGCCGCGCATAGCGGTGCGCGGCCGCATTGCCATATGCCAGGCCGTCAATGATCGGCAACTGCACTGCAAGCGCCGGATTGGTATCCCGCGTGACGGCGCCAAGCGTCTGCACAAGCGACAACCCAGCGGCGAGCAGAGCTACCAAGGATCCGATCAGCAACCGAGGCACGTCAACGATTTTGCGCCGATCGGCGCCTGGAAATGGTTCAGCGCGACGGCGCATCGGCGTCGGTTTTCCCATAGCCATAACCATAGCCATAGCCATAGCCATAGCCATAGCCCATGTTGCGCTGGTCCAGCTTGGTCACGATCGCGCCGAAAATCCGGGCCCCGCTTGCCTCCAGGCGGAAAAGCGCATTTTGAATCGATCGTAGCTTGGCGCCGTTCGACTGAACAATGAAGACAATGCCGTCGACCACAGTCGAGATTTCAAGCGCGTCCGCCAGGCCAAGCACCGGTGGACCGTCCACGATCACCTGATCATAATCGGCCGACAGTTGCTCGATGAGCAGACCGAAACGCTCCCCCGACAGCAATTCGGCCGGATTTGGCGGCTTGCGGCCGCTTGCCATCAAGTCGAATGCGCGGCCCGGCACCTTGGTGATAAGCGCTGCCGACAAATCCTCACCGGTCAGGTAATTGCTGAGACCCTTGCCCGGGGCCACTGCCACATACCGGTCGAGCCCGGAGTGCCGCAGGTCAGCATCGATCAGGATTGTCCGTCGGCCGAGTTCTCCCGAAACCTGCGCCAAGGCAACAGCGGTTGCGCTCTTCCCCTCGTTTGCCCTGCCGCTGGTGAGCATGAATCGACGGGGCATGCCCTCCTTGGTCAGGAAGGACAGGCTGGTTCGAGCTGCAATATAGGCTTCATAAAGTTCCGATTTCTTGTCGAAAATATCCTTGAGTACCGAGGTTTCGTCGACCCGGGGAATAGTGCCCAGCAAGGGCAGTTCCAGGACCTTTTCTACGTCGGCCGGATCGCGCAGGCTCTGATCGATGGCATCGCGCAGCAGCACGAGCCCCGCCGAGACCACAAAGCCGATGACCAGCGAAATCAGCAAATTGGTGCTGAGCACCGGTTTGAACGCCAAGCGTGGCGGCTCGGCGGCGTCCACAATCGTCATGTTGTTCGTGCCGGTACCGGTAACGCCGATCTCCTTGAACCGTTGAAGCAGGGCATCATAGATTTGTCGGTTGGTGTCGACGTCGCGCTGAAGAATGGCATAGCGAACGCCTTCCTGGCGCTGCTTGGTATATTCACCTTTCAGCGCTTCCACGCGCCCGCGCAACTTGCGTTCTAGCGCCAGCGCCTGCTCGTAATCGACCCTGACCGAGCCCTGCATCCGGCGCTGTTCCTGCGACAAATTGCGATCGAGCACATCAAGCTGCGCCCGCAGCGCCCTTACTTGTGGATAAGCCTCACCAAACTGCGTGGCCAGCTTGGCATATTCGGTCGCCAACTGTGCCCGGCTTGCCCGCAGTGCGGCGGTCGAGGGGTCCGCCACACCATCAACAGCCCCAGTCGGGTTGGCATAATCAACACGGCTTTCCGCGACCAATCGTTTCGCCGTTGCATCCGCAAGTGCTCGGTTCAAGGCCTCCAGGTCACTGGCAACCAATGTCTGGGCAGCAGTCGTCTCCCCATCGCTCGAGCCAGACCGCGTGCTGATGATTGTCAGCAACTGCTTGTCAGTGGCGTAGCCGATCAGGTTGCGCTCTGATTCTTCCAGCTTCTGGCGGACTTCCTCAAGGCGTTGTTCCAGAAATGATCGGGCGTTGACAGTCGCCCCAAACCGACGCTCAATATTGGAATCCAGAAATTCGCTCGCCCAACTGTTGACGATGTCTGCCGAAAGACCGGGGTCGGGGCTATCGAAACGAATGTCGACGAGGTTTGAGATCTGAACCGGATCGATTGTGATGCGCTTCAGCAGGAGAGTAACCAGGTTGCTATCTGTGCCCGCCGCGGTCTGCGGCATCGCCCCGAATGCCCGAACGAAACGCGGATCGGAACGGAGTTTCAGCCGCTTTGCAACACGGTCAGCCAGCGACCGGGACTTAAGAAGCGCATATTGCGTTCGATAATATTGTGTATTTCGGTCAAGATCTTCGATCTTCACTTGCGAAACATTGGTCAGATTTGAGTCGACCGGGCTAATCTCGATTCTGGTTGTCGCGCGATATTCTGGCGTGTCCAGCAACGTCGCAACCAAGCCTAGCAGTAAACAGCCAACAAAAATTGCAAGGATGGGGAATCGCAAGCTGAGTGTTTCGTGCCAATACCGCTCGAACTGCGGCATCAACGTGCTCGAAAATCGCGACCGATTGGTCTTGCGGCCACCCTCCGCCGCGTCATCATCAAGGAAGGCGCTGCCCTGGGCCGGACCGCTGACGAATTTATTCAAGATGGCCGCTCCTATCGCCGACGGTCAATGAGAAGGGCAGTCGACAGTGCCACCGGCAGAATTTTGAGAAGATCCTGGAACAGGCGGCGCCCCGATGAATCACCGACGATGATGACATCACTCGGGAAAACTGCAGGGTCGGGCTGGTTGCCACGCTCGATCGCACCAAGATTATACAAACCGATATATTTTTGTCCGCTCACGGTGCGAAAAACCAGCACATCGGTAATCTTGCCGAATTCGGCCACGCCTCCAGCAGCAGCCACGGCACGAAGCAGTGACGGCGCCGGGGCTGCGGGATATTGCCCTGGCGTACGGACCTGCCCGCCTACCG
>JBBQHG010000092.1:0-10005 GCA_038323755.1 Sphingomonadales bacterium | reverse complement strand
AGTAATAGGCACTTCATAATTGCGATTTACGGGATAATATATGGATCGGCTCGATATGTTGCGGACCTTTGTCGCGGTGGCGGATGCGGCCAGTTTTGCCGAAGGCGCGCGTCGGCGGCACGTGTCCGCGACCGCCGCGAGCCGGGCGATTGCCACGCTGGAGGCGGACCTTGGCAGCGAATTGCTGAGCCGCACGACGCGTTCGGTTCGGCTGACCGATGCGGGGGCGGCCTATCTCTCGCATTGCCGCACCGCGCTGGCCGAGCTGGACGATGCGGCACTGGAGCTAAAGGGCAAGGGGGCGGCGCCGGGCGGTGCGATGATAGTGACCGCGCCCGTGGTGTTCGGTCGGCTGCACATCGTGCCGCTGATTACGCGATTGCTGATCGCCCATCCCGCGCTCTCGGTGCGGATGCTGCTGGTCGATCGCGTCGTGCGGCTGGTGGATGAGGGCATCGATATCGCGATCAGGATCGGCGACCTGGCCGACAGCGCGCTGCACGCGATCAAGCTCGGCGACGTGCAGCGCCGGCTCGTTGCGAGCCCGGACTTTGTCGCGCGGGCGGGCGCGCCGCGGAACGCCGCTGCGCTGCACGATTATTGCCTGATCTCGTTCGACACGATCGACACCGGGCATGACTGGCGCTTTGGCGACGGCAGCACGATCCGCATTGCGCCGCGGCTGACGGTCAACGGCGCCGATGCAGCGATATTGGCCGCAGAACAAGGCCTGGGAATTGCGCGGATCCTGTCTTACCAGGTCGCCGATGCGGTGGCGGCGGGGCGATTGGTGACGGTGCTGGATGACATCGCACCGCTGCCGATGCCGGTCCACCTGGTTTACCAACCGCGCCGCGGTGCGCAGCCCAATGTCCGTGCTTTTATCGAGGCTGCTCGAACCCATTTCGCGGGGGCCGGATCGCCGCATCTGATGTGACCGGACAGCATTGTCATAAATCCATCACATGATGCGACGATGGGGTGCACATGGCGACAAGCTCTTATTTGCCCGGCGATTCGGGCGGCGCGTCCGAGGATTCGAGACCGCAGCTTGACGGCGCGGTTCATCCGCTGGGACGTAGTCTTTTTCTGTTGGTGATGCTCGCTGGCGCTGTGCTGGCGGGCTGGAGCGTGTTCAAGGATACGGCGGGCGTTGGCGAGACGCTGGGGCTGACCACGGTGATCCTGCTGGGAGCGGCGCTGCTTATCGCGCTGGGGTTTGAGTTCGTGAACGGCTTTCACGATACCGCCAATGCGGTGGCGACGGTGATCTATACCAATTCGCTGTCGGCACCGGTGGCGGTGGTGTGGTCAGGCTTTTTCAATTTTCTGGGCGTGCTGTTGTCGTCTGGCGCGGTTGCCTATTCGATTGTTTCTCTGCTGCCGGTCGAGCTGATCCTGAATGTGGGGAGCGCGGCGGGTTTTGCGATGATCTTTGCGCTGCTGATCGGCGCGGTGGTGTGGAATCTGGCGACGTGGTTCGTCGGCCTGCCAAACTCATCAAGCCATGCGCTGATCGGATCGATCCTGGGTGTCGGGCTGGCCAATCAGCTGCTGTCGTCGGGCACTGCTGGCACCTCGGGTGTCGATTGGGGACAGGCGCAGAAGGTGCTGACAGGGCTGGCAATGGCACCATTGCTGGGCTTTTTCTGCGCGCTGGTGCTGCTGCTGGTGATGAAGGTGATTTTCCGCAATCCCAAGCTGTACACCAAGCCCGATCGCGATGCGCCGCCGCCAGCCGGCATTCGCGCGATGCTGATCGCGACCTGCACGGCAGTGAGTTTTTTCCACGGCAGCAATGACGGGCAGAAGGGCATGGGGCTGATCATGCTGATCCTGATCGGCTGTGCGCCGACTGCCTATGCGCTCAATCGCGGTGCGGATGTCGATGCGCCGGCCTTTGTGCAGCAGGCGCAATCGGCAGCGGGCGTGTTCGGCACGCATGCTGGCTCTGCCACGGTACCGCTCGGCACCGCGCGCGAGGTTCTGGCGAGTGCGCTCAAGACCAAATCGGCGAGCGATCCGGTTGTTTATGGGGCTATCGACAGCGTGTCGCGCGAGATTGCGGCGACTGTCTCCGGCTATGGCAGTTTTGCCAATGTGCCGTCTGCTGCAACATCAAGACTGCGCAACGACCTGTACCTTGTGCTCGACAGCAGCAAGCTGGTGACCAAGGGCAAGGACGTGCACGCGACCTTCAGCGATGAAGAGCTGAAGACCATCGGCGTCTATCAGAAGGGAATCGAGGCGAGCACGCACTTCATCCCGACCTGGGTGAAGGTTGCAGTGGCGATTGCGCTGGGGCTCGGCACGATGGTGGGCTGGAAACGGATTGTGGTCACCGTTGGTGAGAAGATCGGCAAGGCGCATCTGACCTATGGCATGGGCGCATCCGCTGAAATCACGGCGGCAGGCATGATCTTCGTCGCCGATTTTTATGGCTTGCCGGTATCGACGACGCACATCCTGTCTTCGGGCGTTGCCGGGGCATCGGTGGCCAATGGCACCGGCCTGCAGGCGCGCACGATCATCAACATGGCGCTGGCCTGGGTGCTCACCCTGCCAGCGGTGATTGCGCTGTCGGGCGGGCTGTACTGGCTGTTCCTGACGATTGTGCGCGCCGCTTTCACCGCCTGACCCTTCGACAAAAGCCGTCGCATCGGTAAGGGTGCGGCATGACCGCCGCCCTCACGCCCCATCCGCTGATCGCCCAACGCCGGGTGCTGACCGCCAGCCTGGTTGGCACATCGATCGAATTCTACGATTTCTACATCTATGCGACGGCGGCGGCTTTGGTGTTTGGGCCGCTGTTCTTCCCGGCCGAGGACAAGGCGGCGCAGCTGTTGCTGTCCTATGCGAGCTTTGGACTGGCGTTTATCGCGCGGCCGGTGGGTGCGGCGATCTTCGGGCATTTCGGGGACCGGGTGGGGCGCAAATCGACGCTGGTCGCTTCATTGCTGCTGATGGGCGGATCGACCGTGCTGATCGCTTTCCTGCCGGGCTATGCGCAGATCGGTTGGGCAGCGCCGCTGATCCTGTGCATCCTGCGCTTTGGCCAGGGACTGGGGCTGGGCGGCGAATGGGGTGGCGCCTCGCTGTTGGCAGTCGAGAATGCGCCGCCGGGCTGGGCCGGGCGGTTCGGCATGTTTCCGCCGCTGGGTGCGCCGATCGGGTTTGTCGCGGCGAACGGGTTTTTCCTCATCCTGGGGCTGGTCATGAGCGACGAGCAGTTCCGCGCCTGGGGCTGGCGGCTGCCGTTCCTGGCGAGTGCCGCGCTGGTGTTCGTCGGGCTGTGGGTGCGGCTGAAGCTGAGCGAGACGCCCGCCTTTGCCGACGCGGCGAAGCACGGGCGGTTGCCCAAGGTGCCGATCGCGCAGCTGTTGCGGCAGGACCTGCGCGCGACGCTGGCGGGTACCTTGGGCGTGGTGGCGTGTTTCGCGCTGTTCTATATCGCGACCGCCTTTGCGCTTGGCTATGGCACGACGACCCTGGGGCATAGCCGCCAATCCTTTTTGATCGTCGAATTGCTGGCGATTCCGTTTCTGGCCGCTGGGGTGATTGTTTCCTGCACGCTTTGCGACAGGTACGGCATTGCGCCGATGTTGCGCTGGGGCTTCGCCGGCGCAGTGGTGGCCGGGCTGGTGATGGGGCCGATGCTGGGATCGGCATCACTGGTGATCGTCTGGGCGTGGCTGGCGTTTGCGCTGTTTGCGATGGGATTTGCCTATGGACCGCTGGGAGCGTGGTTGCCCTCATTGTTCGGCGCGGGGGTGCGATACACTGGCGTCTCGCTGGCGTTCAATCTGGGCGGGATCATCGGCGGGGCGCTGGCACCGATTGTTGCGCAGGCATTGGCCGAGCGCGGCGGACTGGCATTTGTCGGCGCGTATCTGGTGGTGGCGGCGGTGCTGAGCCTGGGCGGGCTGGCGCTGGTGAAGAAACCGGCCGCTGCCTGATCGTCAGCCCTTGCTGGCGCGGAGGATGACGACGGCGGAGATGGCGAGCAACAGGATGGCGCTTGCCTCGAACACGATATTCTCCGGCGCCATCTCCTTGCCCTGCAGCACGATCAGCCGGGCGAGCGCGGTGATGGCGATGAAGATCGGGTAGATGAAGGGCGATCCGCTGCGGGTGTAGAACACCGCGACCATGCCGATCACCTCGGTATAGAGGAACATCAACAGGATATCGGCGAGGCCGATCGTCTGGCGCTGATAGACGCCGACCATCTCGATTGCGGCCGCGCCAAGCGTCATCGCCGCGATGACGATCAGCAGAAAGCTTTCGATGAAATGGAAGCCGTCGAGTGCGCGAGGGTGCACAGCCGGCCGGTCATGCACTGGCGGGATGCCGGGCGGACTGGGTATCGTCGTGCGATCTGAGGGTGACGGATCAGCCATAGCGGTCTTGATCCTACAGAAGATTAGCCGTTCCGCTAGCGATTTGGTGTGCTCACCCTTGCTGCCGCAAGAGCGTGATGCGCGCCTTGCCGTGCGTCCGTTCGGCATCGATGTCGAAGCCGGGGACGCTGACGGGCTCGTTGAAGGCGGTTTCGATGCTGACCCAGCTTGCCGGGCCGACCCAGCCGAGTCGGGCGAGCTTATCAAGCGCGACGGCACCGGCACCCGAGCCATAAGGCGGGTCCATCATGACGATATCGAGCGGGGCAGGGGCGATGCCCAGCGATAGGACGGAGAGCGCGCGGACATCGCCCGTGCCGCCAAGCCTGGCGAGATTGGCGCGCAGGGCATCCACGGCGGCCCGGTCCTGCTCGACGAACAGGCAGGTGGCGGCCCCGCGCGACAGTGCCTCGATGCCGAGCGCGCCCGAGCCCGCGAAGAAATCAGCGACGGCAAGCCCTTCAAAACTGCCGACGCGGCTGACGAGCATCGAGAACAGCGCCTCACGCGTACGATCAGCAGTGGGCCGGGTGGCGTCGCCCTTGGGCGCGATAAGGGGGCGACCGCGCCACTTTCCAGCGATGACGCGCATCGTCTAGCGCCGCGTCCGTGGTGCGCGCGGTTTGCCCGCAGCGGGGCGCGAAGCGCGGGCGCCGGGCCGGGCACCGGGACTGGCACCGGCACCACGACTGGCACCACGACCTGTAGGCGTCCCGGTGCTGCGCGGCTTGTCAACGAAATCGCCGGCGTTGCGGCCACCCTCCTGCTTGCGCGGGTCGGTGGCCGTGCGGCGGGCGCGGGCGCTGGTGTCGCTGCTTTTGGTGGTGCGTTCGGGTTTGCCGAAGGGCTTTGCGGCTGGTTTTGTGGGGGTCACGCCGCCCTTTTCCTTGGCATCGTAGAAGCGTTTGGGCTTGATTGGCGCGATCACCTTGGGCGCTTTGCGCGGTTCGGCAGCATCGGGTCCGGGCTTTGGGCCGCGGAACGGGCGGTCCGCCCTGGTGGGTGCTGTATGCGGCGGTGCGCGGTCGCCCCGGCTGCGTGGTGGGCCCTTGCTGCCCTCGGGCGCGGGGCCACGCATCGGATCCCGCCGGAAGGCGACCAGATCATGCTGGCGGACCTCGCCAAATTCACCGGGGGCGAGATCACCGAGCAGGAACGGGCCATAACGGGTGCGGATGAGGCGCGAAACCTTGAGCCCGAGAAATTCGAGGACACGGCGGACTTCGCGGTTCTTGCCTTCGGTCAGGATCATCTCGATCCAGACATTGGCGCCCGTCCGGCGTTCGAGATTGGCGTTGATCGAGCCGTAGCGCACGCCCTCGACCTCCACGCCGTGCATCAGGTCTTCGAGCTGCGCCTGGCTGACGGTGCCATAAGCGCGGGCGCGATAGGCGCGTTCGACACCAGTGGAGGGCAGTTCCAGCTGGCGCTTCAACTCGCCGTCCGTGGTGAGGAGCAGCAGCCCCTCGGTGTTCAAATCGAGCCGACCGACAGGGACGAGACGGGGCAGGTCGCTTGGCAGCTTGTCATAGATGGTGGGGCGCCCGGCGGGGTCACGCTCGGTAACGAGGAGACCGGCGGGCTTGTGGTATAGAAACAGCCGGGCAGGCGCTGCGGCCTGCACCGGGTTGCCATCCACCGTCACGCCGCGAAGGGAGGGCAGGATGGTCGCTGGCGTTTCAAGCAGCTTGCCATCAAGCGCGACGCGGCCATCGGCGATCATCCGCTCGATCTCCCGGCGGGAAGCGACACCGGCGCGAGCGAGCAGCTTGGCAATACGATGGCCCGTTTTTGGTTCGGGCTCTTTGATGGAAGAAGGCATGCCAGCGCTGATACAGGCAATTTGCGCAAAGCTTCAAAATATTTCTCGGCGCGGATGTCCTGACTCCGTTACAAAGGGGCCGACCGGGCGTTGAACAGGCAGCAGCCTGCATGGAGATTGAAGACGTGGCTTTGTTCTCGCGGAAGAAGCGTCAGTTGACGCGGCTGTTGATTGTCGAGGACGAACCGCTGGTGGCGTTTGATACCGAGCATTTCCTGCGCGACGATGGCTTTGACATTGTCGGCACGTTCGACAGCGTGGAAGATGCGGTGGCGATGATTCGTGGCGGTACGCCGATCGACCTGGTGCTGGCCGATATCAGCCTTTCAGACGGCAGCGGCATCGATGTGGCGCGGGTGGCGTATGACGCCGGGATTGCCGTGTTGTTCGTGACCGGCCAATGCCCGGCCGATGCCCGGGCGCTGGCTGACGGTAGCCTGGCCAAACCCTATGCGCAGCGCGACCTGCTCGCCTCGATCGCGGCGGTCGATGCAATGCGCAGTGGCAAGGAACCAAAGCGCGTGCCCTCTGGCCTGCAATTGTTTAAACGCGTGGCCTGACACGCGACGGGGGAATGATGATGGTGGGAAAAAGAACCGGGCTGATTGCTGTGGCGACGATTGTGCTGGCGGTGCTGGTGCTGCTGGCGGGACCACTGGTGAAATATGGTGTGCTGCCGTGGAAAGCCGGGCTGGCGCTGTTCGCTTTGGGATCGCTGGTCGCCGGCGTTGGCGGGCTGGTTTGCGCCATTCTGCTGATCTGGCAGCGCCCGCCGTTGCGGATCGCAGGCGCGGTGACCGGGCTGATAGCAGCCGCCATTTTCGCCAAGATCGTGCTGGGCGCAGGCGCGGTGCCGCCGATTCACGACATCACCACCGACACGGCCAACCCGCCGCAATTCGTGGCGATCACCCCGGCGGTGCGCGGCGAGGGCAGCAACAGCCTGGTTTATGATCCCGCCGATGCGCAGCAGCAGACGGTGGCCTATCCCAATGTAAAGCCGCGCATTGTCGACGCGGCACCGGCGGCGGTGTTCGACAAGGCGCTGAAGGTTGTGACGGCCAAGGGCTTTGCCGTGGCCGTGGCCGATGCGGCCGCCGGGCGGATCGAAGCGACGGCGACGGCGGGCTGGTGGGGTTTCAAGGACGATGTCGTTATCCGCCTGACGCCGAATGGCGCTGGCACCCGGATCGACATCCGATCGGTATCACGCGTCGGTGAGAGCGATCTTGGCGCCAATGCTGCGCGGATCGAATCGCTGCTTAACGCGATCGGCTGATCGGGAGGATCAGGGTCGGCGGGCGGCCTGTTCGGCGGCGAGCGCCTTGCGAAAATCCGCTTCGGCGCCGTCGACCTGGCGGTTGAGTTCGGCCGGATCGACGAAGGCAGTCGCGTTGCCCCTTAGCTGGGCCGCACGTTTGGCTTCCATGTCGAAGAAGTCGGGATGGAAGTTCAGGAAGACATCGGCCTTTACTGCGTGGAGGCGCTTGAAGGTGGCTGCGAAATCTGTCGCGGCGCTTGGATAGGCTGGATCGCCGACAAGGCGCTGGCCGGCGACGGTGAGGCTGGTGGTGAACAACACGCGTTTGCCTGCGGTGGTCGTCAGCCAGCTGATCCCGCCTTTGGTGTGGCCGGGGGTGAACAGCGCGATCAGCTTGATGGGGCCGAGCGTCAGCTGATCGCCATCCCGGACGAGCCTGTCGACCGCCACAACGGGAAAACCGGCGAGTGTTGGGCGCCCGATCGTTTTTCCGGCCGCGAGATCGGCTTGCTCGGCTTCGCTTGCGATGAGTTGCGCGCCCGTTAGCCGCTTGAGTTCGGCCAGACCGCCCGCGTGATCATAATGGGTGTGGTTGATCAGCAGATATTTCACATCGTGCAGGCGAAAGCCGAGCGTGCGAATATTGGCGGCAATCAGCGGGGCACTTTCGGGCAGGCCGCCATCGATCAGGACATGGCCCTTGGGTCCGGTGATCAGAAACGCGGACAGGCCCCTGGTGCCAACATAATAGACGTTTCCGACGATACGGAAGGGCGCGAAGCGGCGGTTCCATTCGACCCGCTGCTGCGCGTCTTGCGCGGCCAGGTGATCAGGGAGAAGGAGCGCGAGGCTGAGCGCCGCGGCCAGCGCCATCGGTCTTATCATGCCAAGCGACTCTCCACCTCGTCGTGAAACAGCCGAATGCCGGTTTCCAACGTGCCGAGCGTGACGCGGTCAATCGCGCCCGAGGACAAGCCCTGCTGGCCGAGTTCGGCGGCGCGGAAATCCTCACCGGCGAAAACCTTGCCATCGAGCAGCGCCCAGCTTCGCTCCCAATGGTCGCGGGCTTTGTCAGTGGCCGGCGCTTCGGGGATGAGCATGAAATCCTCGACCAGTACGTCGCCGGCTGACTGCGGCATCATGATCATGAGGTTCATGTAATCCGGGCTAACGATGAGGACGGTGCCGGGAAACATCTGATAGGTGTACGTGATCGCGGCGCGCAGCTGCGGCCAATCGCTGCCCGCCGCGGCGACGAGATCGGCCTCGCGACCGACGGCCGAGCGCTGATGCGGGCCGATATGATCGCCGGTGGTGACGCCGTCCTTGAAGAAGGGGCCGATCGTGCCCGCATGGAGCCGCTGGACATGGTAGCTTTCAAGAAAGGCATCCATGATCAGCTTCCAGTTGGCAGCGACGCGGTGCGTCTTGCGACGGAAGAGATAGTGGCCGGGCAAGTCGAAGGCGGCGAAATCATCCCCGAGTGCGCGGGCTTCGGTGAAATCAGCGGCGTCATCAAAGGCGAACCAGATCAGGCCGCCCGATTCGAGCGTGGGCAGCCGCTTCAGGCCAAAGCCTGCCTTGTCGAGGCCAGGGAAGGTTTCCGGGCGCGGCATGCCGATGAGCGTGCCGTCCATGCCATATGCCCAGGCATGATAGGGGCAGATGAGGCGCGGTGCGCAGACGGGTGCGTCACCCTCCACCAGCCGCGTGCCGCGGTGGCTGCAGACATTCATGAAGACATGCGCGGTGCCGCTCTTATCGCGGGTGACGAGCAGCGGCTTGCCGAAGCCGTCATGCGGCACCGCCATGTTGGGGTCAGGCAGCAGGGCGGATGGGGCGATGACGAGCGGGTGTTTGCTGAAGATATGCGCCTGTTCTGCCGCGTGACGCTCGGGCGATGTATAGGCGGCGGCATCGACATGCGTGATGCCGGCGCTGGGGCGCGTGCCACCTGCAGCGAGAATAGCGGCGAGCGCGAGCTGCCCCTCGGTCGGTCGCAAGCCTTGGCGGGCGTGCACGTTCATGGCTGTCCTTCTCCCGTTTTCCCGCTAGTGTCGGCCCGAATGTGGCGGGGAGCAAGTGGGCGATGGCGACAGCGGCGGGGAATGATTGGCTGTCGGGCATCAGGCCCTATGTCGAAAAGGCGCCGCTTGCCTCCTTCTTCCTCGGCATTTCATCGGGCTTTCCCTATGCGATGATCGGCGCGACGCTGACCAGCCGACTGGCGCAGGACGGCATCGACAAGAAGACGATCACGGCGTTCACGCTGGGGTTCCTCGTTTATAATCTCAAGCCGCTATGGGCCTGGGCGGTCGATGGCGTGCGGTTGCCGATCATCGGCGGGCTGGGGCAGCGCGTGTCTTGGCTGCTATTTGCCGGTGTGCTCGTGATGGCGGCGGTGGCCAATCTGGCGCTGGTGGATCCGGCGGCGAATATCGGCGCGACGGTGCTGGCGGCGATATTGGTCGGCTTTGCGGGCGCGACTTTTGACATCGTGATCGACGCCTATCGGATCGAGC
>JBBQHG010000091.1:0-10109 GCA_038323755.1 Sphingomonadales bacterium | reverse complement strand
TGCCCTCCAGCGTTGCGACGTTGAGCGCGCCCCCCGTGCCCGCCCGGATCAGCTGGTCACCATAAGGGCGGAATGCCGCGCCAAAGTTGATAGCGTTCTGCTGATTGATCTTCTCGTTGAAGTAGAAACCACCGAGGATGAAATTCAACCGGCCTTCAAAGTTCGACGTAAGGCGAAGTTCCTGGGTGAATGTATCAATCTTCGTCGCGGCACTGTTGTTGCCGATCAGATCGGCGCTGGTGAAATCAGAATCCTGATTGGTCAGCGAATCCACCTTGCGATAGGCAGTGATCGACGTCAGCCCGACATTGCCAATGTTATAATCACCCTGCAGCGAGAAGCCGTAGTTTTTGATTTTATTCGACGATGGGAAGTTGCTGTAGGTTACATAGGAGAAGGGATTGGCAGCATCCAGGCCGCGGCCACCAGGTGCCAGGGCGTTCACGATGGCTGTGGTCGGGCCAGCCACGATGTTGGCGATGGCGCAGCAATTTTCGTCAATCTCGTCATAATCGCCGATCAGACGGAATTTGAGATCTGCGCTCGGCTGGAACAGCAGCTGCCCACGGAAACCATAGCGATTGCGCTCGCTTGAATTGATGCCGAGGCCGGCGTCAAACACATAGCCGTCGCGACGATTGTAGTTACCGGCCAGAGAGTAGGCGAGCGTATCGGTGATCGGCCCCGTAACATCGGCCTTGGCGACGAATGCGTTGTAGTTCCCGTAGGAAATCTCACCCGAGCCGCCGAATTTAAAGCTCGGCTCTGCCGTCACGATGCTGATGATGCCTGCCGATGCGTTCTTCCCGAACAGTGTCGACTGCGGACCGCGCAGCACTTCGACGCGCTTCAAGTTGGGGAGATCAGAAATCTGAGCCGCCGAGCGCGAACGATAAACGCCGTCGATGAAAACGCCGACCGAAGGCTCGATACCTGCGTTGTTCGCCCCGTTGCCGAAGCCGCGAATGATGAAGTTGGTGTTGGCTGAGCTTTGCAGCTGGGACACGCGCAGCGACGGGACGACGGTCTGCAGATCGATGAGATCGCGGATCTGCGCTTCCTCGATCGTCTTACCGGTCGTCACCGAAACGGCGATAGGCGTATCAAGCAGCGTGGTTTCGCGCTTGCTGGCGGTGACAATAATGTCGCCGTCGTCGGTCGCATCGTCAGCCTGGGCAGGGGCTGCCTGGGCAGCAGGAGCATCTTGCGCCGGAGCGGCGGGTGCAGTCTTCGCCAGAGCCGGCCCCGCATAGAATGCAGCGATGGCGGACGCAGCGAGCAGTTCGAATTTCTTCATGTGGTAATCCCCTCCCAGGCCGCCGCCGATCGATGTCGACGTTCACGGCAGTTGTGACAATGATTGCGTCGAATCTACCGTTCATCGAATCGCTCCGTCAATGGGAGATGCAAGGGAAACTGCGGACTTGCGTCGATGTTGCCCAAATGAGACAGTTTCAAAATCGAACTGATTTTGAGTGAAATGGCGGTTGACGTAGCGTCTTTAGCGAATCGCCGGTCAAGGAGACGGAATGAGCAGCGAACATGACCATATCGATGACGGCGATATTGTTGCCCCACCGGCGAAAATTCCGGTGCCAGAAGAGGTTGCCGACGCTGTTCGGACGTTGATTCGCTGGGCTGGTGATGATCCGGCGCGCGAAGGATTGATCGATACACCGCAGCGCGTGGCGCGCGCGTGGAAGGAATATTGCGCTGGATATGGCGATGACCCGAGCTATCATTTGTCCCGAATCTTCGAAGAAGTGGGCGGCTATGACGAAATTGTCCTGTTAAAGGACATCCCGTTTCAGTCGCATTGCGAGCACCATATGGCACCCATTATCGGCAAGGCACACATCGCCTACCTGCCGAGCAACTGGGTGGTTGGCATTTCAAAGCTGGCGCGCGTGCTCCACACCTATGCTCGCCGGTTGCAGGTACAGGAGCGACTGACGGCTGAAGTCGCCAACTGCATCTGGGACAATTTGAAACCCCTGGGCGTTGCGGTCGTTATCGAGGCAAGCCATGCCTGCATGACGGCCCGCGGCGTGCGGACGCCTGGCGTGAGGATGACGACCAGCCGCATGATGGGTGTGTTCCGTGACGACGAGCGCAGCCGCAAGGAAGTGCTGACGCTCATGGGCGTTTGAGCGTGTGGGCATGAAAACGACCGAGATCGGCGCCGGGACGGGGGGCGTGCGCGGCACGGTAATCGTTACCGGCGGTGCCCGCCGGATCGGCGCGGCAATCGTGCGCCACCTTGCAGCTGCCGGATGGCGCGTCGTTATCCATCACCGCCATGCGCCTCACGAAGCGGATGCCTTGGTCAAAGCGATCGGGCAGGACTGTGCGATGGCGATTGACGCCGACTTGACAGCCCCGGGCGCCGCCAACCAAATCATGGCGGCGGCACGATCCGCGTTTGGCCGACCAGTCAACGGGGTCGTCAACAGCGCGTCGATGTTCGCATATGACGTGCCACCAATCACGGACGGGGAATCAATCGCCCGGCACATGCAGGTCAATTTGGCCGCGCCCGTCTTTATGGCATCGGCGATGGCAGCGCAGGATGATCTCAAGGCAGGCGCCGTAATCAACATCCTCGACCAGAAACTGGCCAATCTCAATCCCGATTTCTTTTCCTATAGTTGCAGCAAGGCAGCGCTGGCGGCAGCGACGCGCATGCTGGCCCAGGCGCTTGGGCCGCGCCTTTCGGTCAATGCTGTCGCGCCCGGACTGATCCTGCCGAGCCTTGACCAGACCGACGCCGAATTTGCTGCGGTTTCGAGCATCAATCTGCTGCGCCGACCAATCGGTGTCGACCAAGTGGCGCGCGCCGTTGTGTTTTTGCTCGGGAGCCGCGGCATTACTGGCCAAACGCTGTTCGTCGACAATGGTCAGCGCTTCCTGCCACGTGGCCGTGACGTGATGTTTGCGACGCGGGAGAAGACCAGTGGCTGACTTCACGACAATGCTCGAAGGCCTGACGCTGCAAACGAGCATCGGCATCCACGCCGAAGAGCTGGCGGCGCGGCAGCGCTTGCTCATCAGCGTCTGGCTGCATTGCCGTTATGACGACGACGATCTGCCCGACGACATCAGCGCGGTGGTGGATTATGATTTTCTGCGCCGTGAAATTATTGCCCTGGTGGCGGGCCGTCACTTCAATCTGCAGGAGAGCCTGTGCGAGGAGATTGCTCGGCTGGCGCTGGTCGATCCACGGGTTCGGCACGTGCGGGTGCGCACGGCAAAGCCGGATATCTATCCCGATGCGACGATTAGCTGCGAGATAGAGCGGGCCAACGGCTCACTCTAAGCCAATCAAGCGGCGGACCTGCTCTGCGACCTGTTCGATGGCTTGGGTTGATCGATTTGCGCAGGCGGCCTCCACCGCCGGGCTTGAGATGGCGCGTGAGCTTTTCTGCGCAGGGCTTTGACTGTACCTCATCGGGCGCCAGATCATCACAAGTTCGGCCCCGGGCGGCAAGGGTAAACCCTTATTTGCCTCAGCCTCCTGCCGCCATGATCTTATTCATCTGCCCGAGGAGCGTGGCTGTATCGCGAAGGCTGGTGCGGTGCCAGTCGGCGGGCGGCTGGTGGCGAAACCACGTATATTGGCGCTTTGCATATCGCCGCGTTGCAAGTTGGGCGCGGGCCAACGCCTCATCACGGTTCCAACGCGCCTCAAGCCATCCCGCAATCTCTGGCACACCGATTGCTCGAAGGGCCGGGGTGTCAGGCGCAACATCAGGACGGGCAAGCAGGGCACGAACCTCTTCGACTGCGCCGCCATCAAACATGGCGGCCAGCCGGGCATCGCAGCGTTCCATCAACCAATCGCGATCGGGGAGCAAAATGATGGGCTCCAGCTTAATGTGATCGCTGATGCCGCCGGAGCGAACCGCCTGCCAAGCTGCGAGCGTCCGCCCGGTGGAGCGCACCACTTCAAGAGCGCGGGCCACGCGTGTGGTATCGGCCGCGTTCAAACGGGCCGCAGCGGCGGCATCAAGCGCGGCGAGTTGGCGATAGGCATCAGCAACCGGCAGCGCCCTGACTTCGCTTCGGATGGCTGGGCTGATTGCCGGCACGGGAGCGATTCCATCGAGCAATGCACGCAGATACAGCCCTGTTCCGCCTACCAGGATGGGCAGGCGACCTCTGCGATGCGCCTCGGCAATGGCTGTGCGTGCATCGTTCGCCCAAGTTGCCGCGGAATAGCCGATTGTCATGGGCACATGCCCGAACAGAAGGTGCGGCACCCGCGCTTCATCTTCAGCTGAAGGTCGAGCTGACAGCACGCGCAGATCGGCATAGACCTGCGCGGAGTCGGCATTGATCACGATACCGCCATGTGCCTCCGCGACGCTTATCGCCAGCGCGGACTTGCCGCTGGCGGTCGGCCCTGCGATGAGCGCGACGCGCGGTAGGCCGGAGGATGCGACGATGTTCATTGCAACGCTGATAGCAGCCGACGGGATCAATGCAGGCCAAATTTCGGACGCAAGCGATCGATTGACAGCGGCAGGTAGCGTGCCGGTGGGCTGGGGTTGGATCGATGAGGGGATCGCCGCAGATATCATGTTCGGTCAGTTCCCCGATTTGGCCCGACTTGCATTGGAGGGCGTGTACGCTGGCGTCGATATTGTCGTTCAAGGGGCGTTGACGCGGCCCAAAGCGCTTTTGATAGCCGATATGGACTCCACGATGATCACCGTGGAATGTATCGATGAGCTTGCTGATTATGCGGGCATCAAGCCGCAAATTGCCGAAATAACCGAGCGCGCGATGCGCGGTGATCTTGATTTCAGCGCGGCGCTCGACGCCCGCGTTGCCCTGTTGGCTGGGCTCGATGAGGATGTGATCGAGCGATGCCTGCGCGACCGCGTGACGATCATGCCTGGCGCGGTTCCCCTGATCCGAACCATGCGGGCAAGGGGCGCGATGACGATCCTCGTCTCTGGCGGATTCACCCGCTTTGCCGATCCGGTCGCCCGAACGATCGGTTTCGACAAGGCGATCGCCAATCGTCTGGGGATAGCGGATGGCAAGCTGGACGGCAGTGTGGCTCGGCCGATTGTCGATTCAGCGACAAAGGAAACGACGTTGATCAAGGCAATGGCGGCGGGCGGCATGGCGCCGGAAGCGACAATGGCAGTGGGCGATGGGGCAAATGACCTGGCGATGATCCGCCGCGCCGGGCTTGGTTTTGCGTATCACGCCAAGCCGATTGTGGCCGCGGCGGCTGCCGTCAGGATCGATCATAATGATCTGACCGCGTTGCTTTACGCGCAAGGTATTGCGCGCAAAGACTGGGTAAGCAGCTAAGGCGCGACGATAACGCAGGGCGTACCGGCCGCGCGTGACCGGACAGCGGCGCAGATGCGGTCTGCATCTGCCTTGGTCGCTAGCGACCCGGCCTGCAGCTTCGTCAACGTACCGCTGCGCGAATAAAAGGGTTGCAGGCTCGTCAGCGAGCCGACCTTGGCCTGCAGATCGCGCCACAAGCTGCGCGCGTTCCCTTCATCCCGGAAGGCGCCAAACTGGATGCGCCAGCCGGTACCCGAAACCGATTTTGGCGTCGCCGGCACGGCCGATGGCGGATTGGCAGCAGCGCTCGCAACCGGCAATTTCTTCCTGGTCGGTAGCGGCGCCGGGTTGAGCGCTGGGCGACTGTCGCTATCGCCAGCATAGGTGGAGGCGGGCAGCTCAGCGCTGACCATGCCATTCGTCCCCTGACCAGCAACCTCTGGCACGTCGACGGGACGAGCTGCAGCAGCTTCATAGTCGCGCGCAAGGGCGATCCCCTGCTGGCGCGTGTCGGCAGGGATATACTGGTCCATCTGCGCAAGCGTCTGGGCGCCCTGTGGCAGCCCCGATGCCGATGACCGCGTGAGCAAGGCATAGGCGCGGACCCAATCCTTTTTCACGCTGTCGCCGTTGAACAACATCGTCCCGAGAACCAGCTGCGCGCGCGGCTCGCCTCTCGCGGCCGAGCGTTCGAGCCACTCAACCGCCTCGGTGCGCTTGTTGTTTTGGAAAAGGGTAAGACCATAAGCGTCTTGCGCCTGATAGTGGCCCTGCAGCGCTGCCTTTCGGTACCATTCCTCCGCCAGCGCCAGATCTTCAGGCACTCCTCTGCCCAGCTTATAGGCCTGGCCAAGGTTGAATTGAGCGTCGGCATCGCCCGCAATCGCCGCCGGCCGCCACGCCTCCACCGCCTTTTTATATTCGCCCCGGCTCCAGGCATCGACGCCGGCCTTTACGTTGGCAGCGGACCCTGGGGTTGTGTCGGCAATGGCTGGCACGCTGACCAGCGCCATCAACAGGCCGGCAGCGCCGACCATTGTGCTTCGTTTGAACCTTGTGATGATCACAACCCGCTCCATCCCCGCTACGCAATCAGGGGCAATAATGCCCTTTAAGCGAAAATTGGGAAATAAATGGTTAGCCATGTGTCGGAGCGGGACCATCGGCACCCCGGTCCGCCATCCCGGCGAGTTAACCACTTCTTATTACTCGGCATGGCATTTTGCAGGCCGGCAATAGAAAATACCGGGGAAATAATGCGCGTTCTCGCGATGGCTTCTCAAAAAGGTGGCTCGGGGAAGACCACTTTATCAGGGCATCTGGCCGTCCAGGCGCAGCGCGCCGGCGGCGGGCCCGTCGTGCTGATCGATATCGATCCGCAAGGGTCGCTGTCGGACTGGTGGAACGAGCGTGAAAGTGAATTTCCGGCCTTCGCGCAGACTACTGTGGCGCGGCTTGCCGCCGACCTGGAAGTACTTCGGCAACAGGGGTTCAAGCTGGCGATGATCGATACCCCGCCGGCCATCACCATGGCGATCCAGAGCGTTATTGCGGTTGCTGAGCTGATTGTCATTCCAACCCGGCCGAGCCCGCATGATCTTCGCGCGGTTGGGGCGACGGTCGATCTGTGCGATCGGGCCGGCAAGCCGCTCATCTTTGTCGTCAATGGTGCGACGCCCAAGGCCAAGATTACCAGCGAAGCAGCGGTCGCGCTCTCGCAACACGGCACGGTCGCACCGACGACAATCCACCACCGTACCGATTTCGCCGCCTCGATGATCGATGGTCGGACCGTTATGGAGGTTGACCCCAAGGGTCGCTCGGCGGGCGAGATCGAACAATTGTGGAGCTATATCGCCGATCGGCTTGAAAAGAATTTCCGTCGCACCGTCTTCAGCGCGCCGCAGGCCGCAGGCGGTTTCACCCCTGCACGCCAGGCAGGCGGCTTCGGCCGCCGTGTTGTGAGTTGAGGTGGCGACGATGATGGGCCAACCCAAACCATTCGCGTCGCTGTCGTCCGGTCTATTGGCCCGTAAAGGTCAGGCCAAGCCTGCAATGCGACCCCAGGGATTTTCCGGATTCGGGGCAGTTTCAGAAGCGATCGACGATCTCGGATGGAACGACATGGGGCATAATGACAGCCAGCCCGGTCCAGCCCCGGCTGAACCGGCAATGCTGCCGCCCGTGCTGCGCGAACGTCAGATCCTGTCCGGCGAAATGCGGTCGCCAGCGCCAGAACCAGTCCCCGTAATTATGTCGTCGCCTGCCCAGCCGGTCGTGCGGACGGCGCCCGAGGCAGCCTCCACAGCAAAGCCTGTACCGGTAAAAACTACGCGCCGGGCGAGCCCGCCAGTTGACCGTGCCGCCAGGGCCAAGGCCGCCTTCACGCTGCGCCTGGATGGCGATCGGCATTTGCGATTACGCCTTGCCAGCGCGCTTCGTGGCCGATCGGCCCAGCAACTGGTGACAGAGGCACTCGATATTTTCTTGAAGACGCTGCCCGAGGTGGAAGCGATGGCCAGCCGGCTGTCGCCTGGGGCGGACAATGAAACGGACAATGGGGGGCTGATCTGATGAAGAGCCGGACGATAGCGACGCTGGGGCTTTCTGCCCTTATCCTGGGCGGGGCCGCGATGGGTACCGTCATGACGCAGGGGGGCATGGCATTTGCCAGCGCGCTTGATGCGCGGGCGATGAAGCAGGCGGCCAGCGATGCCGCCAAGGCGCAGGCCGCGCTTGCCAAGGGTAAGATTGCCGAGGCGATCAGCTTTGCTGAAAGCGCGGTTCATTTCAGCCCGCAGGATGCCAGCTACCGCGCCATTCTGGGCAATGCCTATTTGAAGGCAGGTCGTTTCGCTTCAGCGCGCGATGCCTTTAACGACTCGCTGTCGCTGTCGCCGGCTGATGCGCCGACCGCGCTCAGCCTTGCGCTGGCGCAAACCGCGACCGGCGATTGGGCGTCTGCTCGTAAGACGCTGGAGGATCACGCGGATATCCTGGCTGTGGCCGACCGCGGTCTTGCCATGGCGCTGGCCGGCGATCCGGATGGCGCCGTTTCCCTGCTTACGGTCGCAGCGCGCGCACCGGGGGCGGACGCCAAGACGCGACAGAATCTGGCACTGGCGCTGGCACTTGCCGGCCGCTGGGAGGATGCCAAAACCGTCGCGGCGGTTGACGTATCACCTGACGAGCTCGATCAGCGGATGACGCAGTGGGCGAGTTTTGCACGCCCTGCTGTCGCTTCCGATCAGGTCGCCTCGCTGCTCGGCGTTACCGCGGTCGAAGATAATGGGCAGCCCATGGCGATTGCGCTCAATGCGCAGGTACCCAATCAGATGGCGGCGTCGGTTGACAGCTTCATGCCGCGCAAGCCTGGTGAACCAGTCGCCACGCCGGTGGCTACGGCACCCGTCGAAGATGTCTCGATGCCGGAAAGCGCGCCAGTCGCGGTTGCCGCGGCGGAACCGGCACGACCGATGATCGTGTTCGGCGAACGCAAACCCGTCGTTCAGGCGCTACCTGCCAATTATGTCGCCTATAGCGCCCGGGATAAATCGCCGGCCGCACCGTTGCGCGTTGCTTCGGTCGTTGTGGCAGCCAGTGAACCGGCGAGCGGCAAATTTTACGTCCAATTGGGCGCCTATCCCACCGCAGGGGTTGCGCAAGACGGCTGGACTCGCGCGATGCGGCGCCTGCCAGCCATGGCTACGCACCGCCCCAACGGCATGCCGGTGAAGACCAAGGCAGGATCATTTTATCGCCTGTCGGTTGGTGGATTCGCCCGGAACGATGCAGTCAGCCTTTGCAGCGCCTATCGGGCGAAGGGCGGCAATTGTTTCGTTCGCGTCAACGCTGGCGACCAGATCGCCAGCTGGGTAAAAAACACGCAGCAGCTTGCCTCGCGCTGATCGCTTCAGCGCAGTCGGGTGCCGCCTTTGAAAAGATGAAGTGCCTTGCCTTGAGTAGGCAGGCCGTCAAACGGGGTGTTGCCCGCTTTGCCCGCCATACCCTCGGCGGTGATTTGCCATGGGGTGTTTTCGTCAACCACGACGATGTCGGCAGGCATTCCAGGTACGAGCGCGCCGACATCGATCCCCAGAATGCGCGCCGGGTTGGCGGCCAACAGGGCAAATAGGCGCTCGATCGTGATGAGACCATCACGGACAAGCCCAAGCCCCAATGCGAGCAGCGTTTCCGCCCCCGCCATGCCTGGGGCGGAATCGGCAAAGGGCAGGCGCTTTTCCTCTGGCCCGCGCGGGTCGTGGCCGGAGCACAGCACGTCGATCGTGCCATCCGCCAGTGCTGCCAGCGCTGATTGACGGTCGCTTTCGGCTCTCAGTGGCGGAGAGAGATGCGCAAAGGTGCGGAAATCTGTCATCGCCATATCTGAAAGCAACAGATGGGCAGGGGTTATCCCGCAGGTCACGGCAATGCCGCGCGCCTTGGCCGCGCGTACCAGTGAAAATCCCGCTGCGGTCGTCACTTGCCTCAAATGCAGCCGCGCGCCTGTTTCTTCCGCTAGGGCGATGTCGCGCGCGATGGCCAGCGCTTCGGCGAGTGCGGATGCAGCGGGCAAACCGAGCCGCGTCGCCGTCTCACCCTCGGTCGCGACTGCGCCTGCAACCAGGCCGCCATCTTCGGCATGGGTGATGACCGACAGGTCGATATCGCGGGCATAGGCCAGCACTTTGCGCATCACACCCGAGTCGGCGATCCAGCTACGCCCTGAAGCGACCGCACGCGCGCCGGCATCCTTGTTGATCGCCATTTCGGCGAGGTCGCGCCCTTCAAGGCCCTGCGTT
>JBBQHG010000090.1:0-10179 GCA_038323755.1 Sphingomonadales bacterium | reverse complement strand
CCGGCTGACGGAGCTCGCGAAGCCCAAGAAGACGATCCCCGCTTCATGCCGGTTCGTCGACATCGCGGGCCTCGTCAAGGGGGCCGCGTCCGGCGAGGGCCTCGGCAACAAGTTCCTCGCCAACATCCGCGAGGTCGACGCGATCGTCCACGTGCTGCGCTGTTTCGAAAATGGCGATGTGACGCATGTCGAGGGCAAGGTCGATCCGATCGCCGATGCCGAGACGGTCGAGACCGAGCTGATGCTCGCCGACCTGGAAAGCCTGGAAAAGCGCGTCCCCGCCGCGCAGAAAAAGGCGATGCAGGGCGACAAGGAGGCCAAGATCGCCGCCTCGGTGCTGGGGCAAGCGCTCGAGCTGCTGCGCGAGGGCAAGCCTGCACGCCTGACCGTGCCCAAGGATGACGATGAGGCGCGCGTGTTCGCGCAGGCGCAGCTGCTGACGTCGAAGCCCGTGCTTTATGTCTGCAATGTCGATGAGGGCGATGCGGCGAACGGCAATGCGCTGTCGGCGCGCGTGTTCGAAAAGGCCAAGGCCGAAGGGGCCGAAGCCGTCGTCGTGTCAGCCGCGATCGAGGCCGAGATCGCAACGATGCCGCCCGAGGACCGTGGTGAGTTTCTGGCCGAGCTGGGCTTGCAGGAAACCGGCCTCGCCCGTGTGATCACCGCTGGCTACAAGCTGCTCCACCTGCTGACTTTCTTCACCGTTGGCCCCAAGGAAGCGCGCGCCTGGACCGTGGAAGCAGGCGCCAAGGCCCCGCAGGCGGCGGGCGCGATCCACACCGATTTCGAAAAGGGCTTCATCCGCGCCGAGACGATCGCCTTTGCCGATTATGTCGCGCTGAAGGGCGAAAGCGGCGCGCGCGATGCGGGCAAGCTGCGGTCCGAAGGCAAGGACTATGTGGTGCACGACGGCGACGTGATGTTGTTCCGCTTCAACGTCTAGCCCCATTGGCAATCCGGCCATGCCACGAATAGACTGAGCGCGACTGGTGGGGAGCGCGACATCTGTGGAGCAATGGCAAATCCTTGACCTGCTGTTTCGCGGGATTGCCGTCGGCGCGCAGCTTGGCCTTGGCATTTCGCTCGCCCGCAGCGCCGACAATCGCGGGCTGCGGATCGCGACCTTGCTGTTCGTCATCAGCAATATCGGTTTTACGCTCAACGGATTTCACCCCATCGGGCGGATCATCGGGCCGGCCCAGATAATATTGTGGCTGATCCAGATCGGTGGCGCGGGCTATTTCTGGCTGTTCGCAGTCACGCTGTTCGAGGATCGCCGACTGACCGCGATGAGCATCGCCCCGTCTGTCGCGCTGACGCTGATCGGGCTGTTCGGCGAATATGGGCCGCGGGCGACGGCGCCGGCGACCTGGGGCATCCACAATCTCTTCGGCCTGCTGCTCGCGCTGCACGCGCTGGTGGTGATCATCCGATCGGGCCGCAACGATCTGGTCGAGGCGCGGCGGCGGCTGCGCGTGCCCTTCCTGGTGCTGATCGCGGTGTTCTCGATTGTGCTGAGCGTCGCCCAGATCGGCCAGATCCTGGGCATCAATGCGAGCTGGTATGAATTCGTCAATGCGTCGATCCAGGCAGTGCTCGGCATTGCCGGTGTCGCCGTGCTGCTCGAGGCGCGGCCCGCGCTGTTCGGCGTTGCCGGCGGCGGACGGAGCGCGCCTGTCGACCCGAGGCCGGTCGATGACAGCGGCATCTGGCTCGATCGCTTGCAGCAGGCGATGGACGTCGATGCGCTGTGGCGGCGCGAGGGGCTGACGATTGGCGACCTGGCGCGGACGATTGGCCTGCCCGAGCACCGACTGCGGCGGCTGATCAACGACCAGCTTGGCCACCGAAACTTTGCCGGGTTCGTCAACCAGCGCCGGATTGCCGAGGCGCGTGCGTTGCTGAGCGACCCGACCAACGCCGGACGTAACGTCGCCAGCATCGCTTTCGACCTGGGATTCGGTTCGCTCGGACCATTCAACCGCGCCTTCCGCGAGGCGACGGGGCTGACCCCGACCGAATTTCGTCGCCTGGCCGCGAGCTATGGCTCGCCGATTCCCGAAAACCCTCGCTGATTTCAAAATCAGACAGCATTTCCCTGATATCGGCGAGACCATCGCCGCCGCCTGAAGCGAAGAACGAACCACCTGAACAAAGGAGGTTTGCTCATGTCGTTGGACTATCTTGCATCGCTGGGGCCGCACTGGGTGCTGCTCATGCTCGGCGATGTCATACGTTATGTCGTCTTTGCCACCAGCGTCTGGCTGCTGCTCTGGTATGCGCTCGCCCGGCCGCTCGCCAACCGGCGAATCCGCAGCCAGCGCCCGCCGGGTCGCCAGCTCCGCAAGGAGTTTTTATATTCGCTCCGGTCGATAGCCGTCTTCTCTACCGTCTCGCTGGCGGTGACGATCGCGCATCATCTGGGATGGTGGAAAGGCAGCCAGATTGCTGCAACCTGGGGCCCGATCTGGTTCTGGGCCAGCCTGGCGCTGATGATCGTCGCGCACGATGCCTATTTCTACTGGGCGCACCGGTTGTCGCACGTTCGCGGCCTGTTTCGCTGGGTGCACCGGCGCCACCATCTGAGCAACAACCCCTCCCCGTTCACCGCCTATAGCTTCGACTGGGCCGAAGCGGTGCTGATGGGCAGCTTTGTGCCGCTCTGGGTGCTGATCGTGCCGACGCCGTGGGTCGTGGTCGATCTGTTCGTGCTGCACCAGATTGTCCGCAACACGCTGCTCCATTGCGGGATCGAAGTGATGCCGGCGCGGCGCGATGGCCGCCCGCTGTTCGACTGGATGACCACAACCACGCACCACGATCTCCATCATGGCCGGGTTGGGTGGAACTTCGGCCTCTATTTCACCTGGTGGGATCGCTGGATGGGCACTGAACACCCCGATTACCACCGCCACTTCGCGGCCGCCGTCCGGCGCCCGCTGCCAACACCCGCGGCTGCGACCGAGGTCGTCGCGGTTTGATTTCACTGCCCTGTAAACATTGAAAGGAATTGATGATGTGGATGACGAGCCTGATGTTGCTGACTGCTTCCTTTGCCGATGCGGGATCGCTTGAACACTCGCCGCTGGTCGGCACCTGGACCGAGATCAACGGCCCCGGCGCGGCCCGAATCGAACCGTGCGGCAACCTGCCGGGGCGCTTATGTGCAACCGGGCTTGCCCGCCGCGCCAATGGCCAGCCGGGGCGGGTCGATGACGGCATCGTGCTGTCTGACATCGCGGTTGACGGACCGAACCGCTGGCGGGGCACCTATCATGATGGCAAGCGGCTGTTGCCCGCCACCTTGCGGCTGATGTCGCCGCGCGTTGTTGAGATGAAGGTGTGTATCTTCATGTTCTGCCAGACGGCGCACTACGCGCGCGCTGCCTGACGCCCTCAGCAAGGCAATGCTGTCCCGTCCCGACAACCGGGGCGGGACAGTCCCTTGGCGAAAAGGTTGGCGACCATGGCCATAGGAAGGATGCTGCGCTATTGAGCGGGCGATGATGATCCGGATGATCCTGGCCCTGCTGATCGCGGCATTCGCGCTGCCAGGGTCTGCGCCTGCGTGTCACGCATCAGCGCCAATGGCGATGCCGAGGGCGGCGAACGGCCATCATCCTGCCAGCCACCATGAGGCGCCGTTGTCTCAGATGAGCGAAGGGCATTGCATCGGCTGTATCCCGCCGACCTCATGGCAATCCGCGGCTGTGCTGCCTGACCGGATCGTTGCCCGCCTGCCGCGCGCCATCGCCGGGGCGCCGCTGGCCATCGGCGTCGGCACGCCGCCCGACCTGCCCCCTCCGCGACAGGGTTGATCGTTACGGCGCGCCGCCGGCTGCGCCGACTCAATCCGTTCGGAGACTATTCAAATGACGACGCTTTCCCTGCTCGCAGCATTGGCTGCGGGCGCGCTGCCCGTATCGGTGGCGGCGCAGTCCATGCCCGGCATGGATCCCCGCATCGACCATAGCCATATGACCATGCCGATGCCGCCCAAGCCGGCGGCAAAGCCCAAACCCAAGCCGGTGGTAAAGGCCCCTGCGCGTGCCAGTGCGCCCGCAGTCGCAAAGCCGGCTGCTCGCGTCCCCGTGCCCGTTCAGGCAAGGCCGCCCGCCGCCCCGGCGATGGACCATTCAACAATGGACCATTCGGCGATGGACCATTCGGCGATGGAGATGCCCGCGCAGGCCCCTGCAACGCCCGTGCCCACCCCGGCAGAACCGGTCCCCGATATGGAGATGACGGGGATGGACCATAGCCAGCACGGCGACCACGCGGCGACTCCAGGCGTTGCCAGCGACCACGATATGGCGGGCATGGCCGGCATGACGATGGGGCGCGGCGGTGATGCCTATGCCGATGGTTCGGGCACGTCGCGCCTGCCCGCTGCCGAAGGGGCGATGCACGGCCTGCACATCATGTCAGGCAACTGGGCGTTCATGGTCCATGGCTATGCCTGGGCGGCGTTTACCGATCAGGGCGGGCCGCGCGGCGACAGCGAGGCGTTTGTGACATCGATGGCGATGCTCACCGCGTCGCGCGACATTGGCAGCAGCGCGCACCTGCAGCTGCGATCGATGCTGAGCCTGGAGCCGTTGATGGGGCCGCGCGGCTACCCCAATTTGTTCGCAACCGGCGAGACGGCAGATGGCGTCAACCCACTGCTCGACCGCCAGCATCCGCATGACCTGTTCATGGAACTCTCGGCCCGGCTGGATATCGATGCCGGTGCGGGCAGCGTGTTTCTATATGCCGCCCCGGTGGGCGAGCCGGCGCTCGGGCCGTCCGCGTTCATGCACCGCGGATCGGCCAAATATCAGACGCTGTCGCCCATCACGCACCACTGGTTCGATTCGACGCATATCAGCTACGGCGTGGTCACTGCCGGCTATGCCGCGCCGCGCTGGCAGATCGAGGCATCGGCATTTCACGGGCGCGAGCCCGACCAGCATCGCTGGGATATCGAGGCACCCGCGCTCGATTCATGGAGCGTGCGCGCGACGTGGAGTCCCTCACCGCACTGGTCGATCCAGGCGAGCCACGGCTTCCTGAAAAGTCCCGAACAGCTCGAGGCGTTCCGCAACGAGGCGCGCACGACCGCGAGCATCGGCTATGCGACGGGCGGGCTGGCAACAACCGTCGCCTTTTCGGCCAAGAACAAGCTGCCGGGGCGCACCCTGACCGCATGGCTGGCCGAAGCGAACTGGGACATCGACCGGCACCATAGCCTGTTCGGTCGCGCGGAAAACGTCGCCAACGACGAATTGTTTCCCAACCCAGCCGATCCACTCAACGACCAGTCCTTTCGCGTGACCAAGGTCGAGGGCGGCTATGCCTATCGGCTGCCGCTGGTCGGGCCATTCAATCTGGCGCTGGGCGGATCGGTGGCGGGCTATGCCTATCCGGCAGCGCTTGAGGCCGCCTATGGGCGGTCGCCGATCAGTTACACCCTGTTCGCCAAGCTCTCAATGGGGCATTGATCCGGCAACCAAGGGAGGTCCCGTCACATGAATGACCCGAAAGTCCGGCAAAGCCGCCGCATGAAATGGACCTCCCGCCTTGCTGCTGCGGCGATTGCGGCGTTGCTGCAGGCCTGCGCGACCGCGCCGGTCGGTGGCCCGCCGCCGATGCCCACCGCTGCCGCGGCTGTCGAGGCGAAGGCGCCGGTGACGATCCTTGTCTCGATCGATGGCTTCAAGCCCGATTATCTGACGCGGGGCGTGACGCCCAACCTCAACGCGCTGGCCGCCGCTGGCATCAGCGCATCGATGCGGCCGTCCTTCCCGAGCATTACCTTTCCGAACCATTACACCCTCGTCACCGGGCTGCGGCCTGACCGCAGCGGGATTGTCGGCAACCGAATGGAGGATGCCCGGCGCCCGGGCCAGGTTTTCACCATGACGACTGACGACCCGTTCTGGTGGACCGAATCCGAGCCGATCTGGGTGACAGCGGAAAAGGCCGGTATCCACACCGCAACGATGTTCTGGCCGGGATCCAATGTCGATTTCGGCGGGGTGCGGCCAACCGACTGGCAGCAATTCGCGCAGGCGGTAACGAGTCGGCAGCGGGTCGACGGCATCATCGATTGGTTGCGGCGCCCCGCTGCCACACGCCCGCAATTCCTGACGCTGTATTTCGATGTGGTCGACAGCGCCGGGCATAAATATGGGCCCGATGATGCCCACACGACGGCAGTGGTGGCAGAGGTCGACGAGCAGATCGGGCGGTTGCGCGCTGGCCTTGTGGCGTTGGGACAGCCGGCCAATCTGGTGATCGTGGCAGATCACGGCATGGCCGCTATCAGCGCCGACCGGGTGATCCGGCTCGACAAGATGCTGCCGCCCGGCAGTTTCGTATCGATCAGCGATGGCCCCTATGTCGGGCTTACCCCGGCAGCGGGGCGTGAGGCCGAGGTCGCCGCCGTCCTGCTCAAGCCACAGGATCATATGACCTGCTGGCCCAAGGCTGCCATCCCCGAGCGACTGCATTATGGCCACAACCCGCGCGTGCCCGCCATTGTCTGCCTGGCCGAAACCGGCTGGCTGGCCCTGACGCGCGATCCGCCCGCCGACCATCCGCCGAGCGGCGGCGCGCACGGTTTTGACAATGCCGCGCCGGAAATGGCGGCGCTGTTCATTGCGGCAGGCCCATCGATCCGTGCTGCGGGCCCGCTACCGAGCTTCGACAATGTCGATGTGGCGCCGCTGCTCCGCGACCTGATCGGCCTGCCTGCGGCGACTGGCATTGATGGCGACGATGCGCCGTTTCGCCGCGTGCTGGTGCGTTAAGCGCTTGCCAAGCGGCGAGCGGCGCGGGAAGCTGTCGCCATGATCTATTTTGAAGATATCGAGCCCGGCACAAAAACGCGCTTCGGCAGCTATCACGTCACGCATGAAGAGGTGGTCGAATTCGCCACCAAATATGATCCGCAGCCCTTTCATCTCTCTGACGAGGCAGCAGCGCAAACGCATTTCGGGCGGCTATCCGCCAGCGGCTGGCACACCTGCGCGATGATGATGGCGATGCTGGTCGAGAATATGAAGACGACCCGGCAGGCAGGCCTGGGATCCCCAGGGCAGGAAGAACTGCGCTGGCTGAAACCGGTTTATCCCGGCGATACGCTGTCGGTGCAGACCGAAATCCTCGACAAGCGCCCGTCGCAGAGCCGCCCTGAGATGGGCAGCTATCGCAGCCGCATCACGGTCAGCAACCAGCATGGTGAAGCGGTGATGACGACGATTGCGATTGGCTTGATCAGGACGCGCACCGGCGCCTGGGGCTGAACGGCGGCCTTAGTGGCCGCCAAAGGCGACGAGCGAACGCACCTCGATACCGTCGCCCCGCAACGCATCCGCGCCACCAAGATCGGGCAGATCGACCAGGAACTGCGCCTGCGTGACCACCGCGCCCGCCTTTTTGAGCAAGCGGATGGCGGCACGCGCGGTGCCGCCGGTGGCAATCAGATCATCAACCAGCAAGACCCGCTGGCCCGGCACCAGGGCATCTTCGTGCATGGCGATCCGGTCAGTGCCATATTCCAGCGCATAATCCTCGGCGATCGTCGCGCCTGGCAGCTTGCCGTCCTTGCGGATCAACAGCACGCCGGCGCCCAGCGGCACCGCGATGGCGGCGGCGAACAGAAAACCGCGTGCCTCGATTCCAGCGATCAGATCGATCGGGCCATCGACGGCCGCCACCATCCGCTCGACCGTCATCGCCAGCCCTTTGGGGTCAAGCAGCAGCGTTGTGATATCGCGGAACATGATCCCCGGCTTCGGAAAGTCGGGGATCGTGCGGATCATCGCCGCGAGATCGTCATTGGCGGCGACGGTCGTGCTCAATGTTTGACGTTCCGCCAGATCGACCGATAGGCGCCATAGGCAAGCATGGTGCCGATCAACAGGAAGCCCAGCACTGCAAAACCAAGCGAATGACGCTGCTCAAGCTCTGGCTCGGCCGCCCAGGTCAGGAACGCGGCCACGTCCTTTGCTTCCTGATTGAGCGAATTCTTCGTGCCGTCCGCATAGGTCACCGCACCATCGGCGAGCGGGGCCGGCATGGCGAGGTTCAGCGTTGGAAAATAGGGATTGTAATACAGCCCATCCGGCGTTTTCGCGTCGGGAAACTTCTTCAGCAGCTCGGCGGGCTGCTCGCTATAGCCAGTCAGCAGCGAATAGACATAAGCAGCGCCGCCTTCACGCGCCTTGGTCACCAGCGACAAATCAGGTGGATTGCCCTGGCCGGGATAATAAACGGTCGGGAAGTGATCGGCCGGCACATTGGGCTGTTCGGTAATGTCACCGGTCTTGGGGTCCTTGACCGATTTCTTGGCGGCCCAATCGGCGGCGAACTTCTTCACCTGCGCATCGGAATAGCCGAGCTTGGTCAGATCGCGGAAGGCGACATGGCTCAGCGAATGGCAGGCCGAGCAGACTTCCTTGTAGATCTGCAGGCCGCGCTGCAGCTGCGCGCGATCAAAGTGGCCGGTGAAGCCATCGCTGGCGAAGGCGACTTCCTTGGGCGCGCGGTGGAACTCTTCTGCCGCGGTTGGCTTGGCGGGATCGTTGATCACGCTGTTGACGCTGCCGAAAAGCCCCAACGCCAGGACGGCGACGAAGACCAAACCGATCAGGCTGGATAGGATGCGAACCATTGCTTCTATAGCCCTTTATTCAGCCGGAACCGCAGCGACGGTCATGCCCGCGCTCGATTTGCCCAACACCGATTCGGTGATCGAATTCGGCAGCGGACGGGGACGTTCGGTGGCCGAGATGATCGGCAGGATGATCAGGAAATGTGCGAAATAGTAAGCGGCAGCGATCTGGCCGATGATCGCGTTGCGCGACGTTGGCTCGGCACCGCCGACATAACCCAACGCAAGCACGGCGATGAGCAGAATGATCAGAAAGATCCGATAGGTCGGGCGATAATTGCTCGACCGCACGGGCGACGAATCCAGCCACGGCAGGAAAAACAGCAGCAGGATCGACCCGAACATCGCCAGCACGCCCCACAGCTTTGCGGGCAGGATGAAATCGACGGTGAAGGCCTTCAGGATCGCGTAGAAGGGCAGGAAATACCATTCAGGCACGATGTGCGCTGGCGTCGAAAGCGGGTTGGCCGGGATGTAGTTGTCCACATGGCCCAGCGCGTTGGGCATGAAGAAGATGAAGCTGGCAAAGATGATCAGGAACACGCCCAGCCCCATGCCATCCTTGGCGGTGTAATAGGGATGGAAGGGCACGGTATCCTGCTCTGCCTTCACTTCAACCCCGGTCGGGTTGTTCGAACCCGGAATGTGCAGCGCCCAGATGTGCAGGATGATGACACCCAGGATCACGAACGGCAGCAGATAGTGCAGCGAGAAGAAGCGGTTGAGCGTCGCATCGCCCGGTGCAAATCCGCCCAGCAGCCAGATGCGGATCGATTCGCCGACCACCGGAATGGCCGAGAAGAAGCCGGTGATGACCTGCGCGCCCCAGAAGCTCATCTGGCCCCATGGCAGCACATAGCCCATGAAGGCGGTGGCCATCATCAGCAGGAAAATGACGACGCCGAGCAGCCAGATCATCTCGCGCGGTGCCTTGTAAGAACCGTAATAAAGGCCGCGACCGATATGGATGTAGACGACCGCGAGGAACATCGATGCGCCGTTGGCGTGCGCATAACGCAGCATCCAACCCGAGTTCACATCGCGCATGATGTGTTCGACCGAGTCGAATGCGATCGCGCCGTTGGCGGCGAAATGCATCGCGAGCACGATGCCGGTGACGATCTGGATAACCAGCGCCACACCGGCGAGCACGCCGAAATTCCAGAAATAGTTGAGGTTGCGCGGGACCGGATAGCCGGCGCCGACCGCGTTATAAACGAAGCGCGGCAGCGGCAGGCGCTGATCGACCCACTTGGTGAGGCCCGACTTCGGCTCGTAATGCTGTGCCCAGGGAAAGCTCATGACGTTAACCTCAACCGACCGTTACAGTGGTGTCTGACGTGAATGCATAGTCTGGCACGGCCAGATTCTTGGGTGCCGGGCCCTTCCGGATGCGCGCGGCGGTATCGTAGACCGACCCATGGCAAGGGCAGAAATACCCGCCGAACTCACCCTTCACTTCACCTTCGCCAGCACCCAGCGGCACACAGCCGAGATGGGTGCACACGCCCAGCGTGATC
>JBBQHG010000089.1:0-10228 GCA_038323755.1 Sphingomonadales bacterium | reverse complement strand
GCGCGCCGCATTGGTCACCGAGCAGTAGCGAATCGCACTGGGTGAAGTTGCGCACACCTTCCGCGGTCGGCGAAACGCGCACCAGCCCGCGATAGGTGTTGTCGCTGCGCCCCGCCGAAATCCCCTTGGACACGATCGTGGATCGCGTGTTCTTGCCGAGGTGGATCATCTTGGTGCCGGTATCGGCCTGCTGGCGATTGTTGGTGACCGCGACCGAATAGAATTCGCCGACCGAGCCATCACCCGCCAGCACGCATGACGGATATTTCCAGGTGATCGCGCTGCCGGTTTCGACCTGCGTCCAGCTCACCTTCGAATTCCGCCCCTGGCACAAGGCCCGCTTGGTCACGAAATTATAGATGCCGCCCAAGCCATTCTCGTCGCCGGGATACCAGTTCTGCACGGTCGAATATTTGATCTCGGCATCGTCGAGCGCGACCAGTTCGACGACCGCCGCATGCAGCTGATTCTCGTCGCGCATCGGCGCGGTGCAGCCTTCGAGGTAGGACACGTACGCGCCCTTGTCGGCGACGATCAAAGTCCGTTCGAACTGGCCGGTATTTTCGGCATTGATGCGGAAATAGGTGCTGAGCTCCATCGGGCAGCGCACGCCTTCGGGAATATAAACGAAGGTACCGTCGCTGAAGACCGCGCAGTTGAGCGCGGCGAAATAATTGTCGTGCATGGGGACGACCTTCCCCAGCCACTTCTTCACCAGATCGGGATATTCCTTGATCGCCTCACTGATGCTGCGGAAGATCACCCCCGCCGCCTCCAGCTCCTTGCGGAAAGTCGTCGCAACCGAGACCGAGTCGAACACCGCGTCGACCGCGACGCGCCGCTGCGGCAGACCGCCCTCTTCACCGCCCTCGACGCCCGCGAGCAGCTTCTGCTCGGCAATCGGAATGCCGAGCTTTTCATAGACGCGCAAAATCTCGGGATCGACCTCGTCGAGCGAGCCGAGCTTGGGCTTCGCCTTGGGCTCGGCGTAATAATAGGCGTCCTGATAATCGATCGGCGTCAGATCGAGCTTGGCCCAGTCCGGCGATTCCATCGTCAGCCAGTGGCGATAGGCCTTCAGCCGCCAGTCGAGCATCCATTCGGGCTCGTTCTTTTTGGCAGAAATGAAGCGCACCGTGTCCTCGGACAGCCCCTTGGGGGCGAATTCCTGCTCGATGTCCGAGCTGAAACCCCATTCATATTTCTTGTTGGCGGCGGCAATCGCCTCGGCATTCTTGGTGGCCATTATGCTTGAACTTCCTCTGCCGTATTCCCGCGCACGCGGGAATCCAGTGTCTCGAGTGCTGGCGCCTGCGGCTCTGGCCCCCCGCTTTCGCGGGGCAACAGGGATGATAGGTCGGCACTGAGGCTCGCAAGCGACACGCCCGCTAATGCCCCGCGCACCGCGCCGTTCACGACGTTCCAGTGCGGCTTCACCCGGCAATTTTCCTCGATCAGGCAGTCATGCCGGCCTTCATCGACGCATGAAGTCAGCACGATCGGCCCCTCGACCGCCTCGATGATGTCCGCGAGCGAAATCGCCGCCGCCGGGCGCGAGAGGCGAAAGCCGCCGCCGGTGCCGCGCGTGCTCTCGATCAGCCCGGCCGATGACAGGCGGCTGACCAGCTTCTGCACCGTCGGCAGCGGAATGCCCGTCTCGTCGCTCAGCAGCGTTGCGTTCAGCCGCCCGGTCACGCCGCAATGGCGCGCAGAGGCGCTCATCATCACCACGGCATAATCGGCAAGGCTCGACAGACGCATGCAAGTCCTAATCGGATGGATTCGATCTGATTGGCAAATGGGCCTTTGCAGCGCCCCCGTCAACCGGGCCGAAAGGCCTTATCGCGCTTTGCGTCTTCGTGGCTTTTGCGCGAAATGATTCTGTCCACGCGAAGACCCCGCAGCCGCGAAGAGTTGCCACTCCCTCCACGCCCTGCCACACGGCCCGACATGTTCAGCCTTTTACGCCCAGCGCTCTTTTCGCTCGATGCAGAGCAGGCGCACGGCCTGACGATCAATGCCCTTGCCGCTTGGGCAAAGCTCGGCGCGCCCTTTGCCGCGCCGCCGCCCGATTCCATCCTGCGCAGCACCGTGGCGGGGCTAGACTTTGCCACCCCGCTTGGCCTCGCCGCCGGGGTCGACAAGAATGGCGCCGCGATTGACGGCTGGTTCGCGCTCGGCTTTGGCAGCGTCGAAATCGGCACGCTCACCCCGCTGCCCCAGCCCGGCAACCCGCGCCCGCGCATCTTCCGGCTGGTCGAGGACCGCGCCGTAATCAACCGGCTCGGCTTCAACAATGGCGGGATCGATGCCGCCCTGCCCCGCGCGAAGGCGGCGCGACGGGCAGGCGTGCTTGGCATCAATGTGGGCGCCAACAAGGACAGTGTTGACCGAATCGCCGATTACGCCACCGGCGTCGCCCGGGCCGCGTCGATTGCCGATTATGTAACGATTAACATCAGTTCACCCAACACGCCGGGGCTGCGCGATCTGCAGCACGGCGCAGCGCTCGCCGATCTTCTGGCCGCAGCCGATGAGGCAAGAACCCAGCGCAGCGGGCAGACGCCCTTGTTCCTGAAGATTGCGCCTGATCTCGATTCGCTCGCGTTAGACGGCATCGCGCGCACCGCCATCGAGCACCGCGTCGACGCCCTGATCATCGCCAATACCACCATTTCGCGCCCGCCCTCGCTCCGGTCGCGCCATGCCCGTGAGTCCGGCGGGCTGTCGGGCGCACCACTTGCCGCGCTGGCACGCGCCCGCCTGGCGGACGTGCGGCATGCAACCGGTGGCCGGGTGCCGCTTATCTCGGTCGGCGGCGTCGACAGCGCTGCGGAGGCTTATGCCCGCATCCGGGCCGGGGCGTCGCTCATCCAGCTCTACAGCGCGCTGGTCTATGAAGGGCCCGGGTTGGCGCGACGGATCAATGACGGACTGGCCCGCCTGCTGAAGCGCGACGGATTTGCCTCGATAGCGGCCGCCATCGGCGCCCGCTGACGTTCGTGGGTTGCCTGCCCGCCAAACCCCGCTAGGTTTCGCTTCATGAAAAAAATGCTGATCGCGCTCATCGCGCTGCTCCTGCCCATCGCTGCGCATGCGCAGGGTGTCGTCTCCTCGGCTGATCCGCGCGCGGCGGCGGCGGGGCAGGAAATCCTGCGCGCCGGCGGCACCGCCGCTGATGCGCAAATGGCGATGATGCTGGCGCTGACCGTGGTCGAGCCGCAATCGAGCGGCATCGGCGGCGGCGGATTCTTCATCTATCAGGACGCCAGGACCGGCGTGCTGACCACCATCGACGGTCGGGAGAAGGCGCCCGCTGCCGCAACACCGGGACGCTTCACCAAGCCCGATGGCAGCCCCTTGTCGTTCTTTGATGCGGTCGCCGGTGGCAGATCGGTGGGCGTCCCCGGCAATATCCGGCTGATGGCCATGATCCATGCCCGCTTTGGCAGGCTGCCGTGGAAGGCGCTGTTTGCACCCGCGATCAGGCTGGCGGAGGAGGGCTATACCGTCACCCCGCCAATGGCCGCTGGCATGGGCTTTGTCGCGCCCGCCTGGAAGGATTTCCCCGCGACCGCCGCGCAATATACGCATGATGGCAAGCCCTATGCGGTGGGCGAGACGATCAAGAACCCGGCGCTTGCCGCCACGCTCCGCGCGATCGCCGATGGCGGGCCGGACGCATTCTACAAGGGCAAGATCGCTGACGAGATCGTGAGCGCCGCGACGGGGGCGACCCGCAACCCCAGTGACATCACGCTCGCTGATCTGGGCGCCTATGAAGCCAAGCAGCGCCCCGCCGTCTGCGGCCATTACCGCGTGTATCGCATCTGCGGCATGGGCCCGCCTTCATCGGGCGCGACGACGGTGCTGCAGATTCTGGGCATGCTCGAACGCTTCGACATGAAGAAGCTGGGCGCTGCCAATCCGGTATCGTGGCACCTGATCGGTGAGGCGATGCTGCTGGCTTATGCCGACCGCGAGAAATATCTGGGCGACCGCGATTTCGTCGACGTGCCCGTCGCCGGGCTGATCGACCCGGCCTATATCAAGGCCCGCTCCAGGCTGATTTCGATGTCGAAGACGATGGCAACGCACGACGCCGGCACACCTCCGGGCGCGCAGCCTCGCACCGCTGCCGTCCAGGCCGAAGTGCCAGGCACCACCCATTTCGTCGCGGTCGACCGCGAGGGCAGCATCGCGACGATGACGTCCACGGTCGAGGGCCCCTTTGGCAGCCAGTTGCTGGCGGGCGGCTTCGTGCTCAACAACGAGCTGACCGATTTCACCTTCGTCCCTGAAAAGGATGGCGCGCCCGTCGCCAACCGCGTTCAGCCCGGCAAGCGGCCGCTGTCGTCGATGTCGCCCACCATTGTCTATGACGAGAGCGGCAAGCCCATTTTCACGGTCGGTGCAGCAGGCGGCAAGACCATCATCATGCAGGTCGCCAAGGCGCTGATCGCGCATCTCGACTGGGGCATGCCGGGGCGCGAAGCGATTGGCCTGGGCCTTGTCTATTTCAACGCCAAGGGTCTGGTGGTCGAAGAAGGCACGGCGGTCGAGCCGATGAAGGCCGATCTCGAAAAACTGGGCCACATTGTAACCGTCAGCAAGCTGGGGCTGAAGGCAAATGCGGCGGAACTGACACCAACCGGCTGGGTCGGCGCGGCTGATCCGCGCAGCGTGGGCGTTGCGCTCAGCGAGTAATCGCCGCAAACCCGGCCGACAGACAATAGCGCACAAGCCTCAACGGCAGCGCTCAGGAGAGACGATGCGTAAGCTCGAGCACTTCCCCAATCTCGTCACGATGTTCTTCACGCGTGTGCGCGAACAAGGCGACAAGCCCTTCCTATGGCACAAGGAGGGCGGCAAATGGATATCGCAAAGCTGGCGTGAGGCCGGCGTGCAGGTGGCGAGCCTGGCTGCGGGATTGAAGGCAATCGGCATCCAGCCGGGGGACCGCGTGATGCTCGTGTCGGAAAACCGGCCCGAATGGTGCATCAGCGATCTGGCGATCATGGCCGCGGGCGCGATCACCGTGCCGACCTACATCACCAATACCGAGCGCGACCACACCCATATCATCGAGAATTCGGGCGCGCGCGCCGTCATCGTGTCGAACGCCAAGCTCGCCCGTGTGCTGCTGCCCGCCGTCGTGCGCACCGGCCTGGCGCGAATCGTGATCGGCATGGAGGATCTGCGAATCGGCCAGTCAGGCGAGATGGACTTCCACAACTGGCACAAGCTGATCACCGAGCACCCGGCGAGCGCGGAGCAATGCGAGGCGCAGGCCAATTTCACCCGCAACGACACCGCCTGCATCATCTACACCAGCGGAACCGGCGGCGCACCGCGCGGCGTGATGCAGCACCACGGTGCGATCCTCCACAACGTCAATGGCTGCTGCACCGTCATCTCGGAGGATTTCGGCTGGGAGGAAGAGGTGTTCCTCTCGTTCCTGCCTTTGAGCCACGCCTATGAACACACTGGCGGCCAGCATTTCCCGATCGGGCTCGGCGCCCAGATTTATTATGCGGAAGGGTTGGACAAGCTTGCCTCCAATATCGAGGAGACGCGCCCCACGCTGATGGTGGTCGTGCCGCGCCTGTTCGAAGTGCTGCGCGCCCGCATGCTCAAGACCATCGAGAAGCAGGGCAAGCTGTCCAACTATCTGCTCGATCAGGCGCTCGCGATTGGCGGGCGCCAGCATGTCGGCAAAAAGGGCCTGCTCGACGGGCCGATGAACCTGCTGCTCGGCGCAACGCTGCGGCCAAAGGTGTCGAAACGCTTTGGCGGGCGGATCAAGGCGATGGTGTCAGGCGGCGCGCCGCTCAACCCTGAAATTGGCGTGTTCTTCCAGTCGCTCGGCCTCACCTTCCTGCAGGGCTATGGCCAGACCGAGGCTGCGCCCGTCATCTCGTGCAATCGCCCCAAGGTCGGGCTCAAGATGGACACGGTCGGCCCGCCGCTCGCCGAAACCGAGGTGCGCATTGCCGAGGACGGCGAAATCCTGGTGCGCGGCGAGCTGGTGATGCACGGGTACTGGCGCAACCCGGAGGAAACCGCGCGGGTGCTGAAGGATGGTTGGCTGCACACCGGCGACATCGGCATCATCGATGACAAGGGCCGGATCAAGATCACCGATCGCAAGAAGGATCTGATCATCAACGACAAGGGCGATAATGTCGCCCCGCAAAAGGTGGAGGGGATGCTGACCCTCCAGCCCGAGATTCTGCAGGCAATGATCGCCGGCGACCGGCGGCCGCATATGGTGGCGGTGCTGGTGCCGGACCCTGAATGGACGCAGGAATTCTGCGCAAAATCGGGCAGCAGCTGCAACTTTGCGCAGCTCGCCGAAAACCCCGCCTATCGCGCGGCGCTGGGCGCTGCCGTCGAGCGCGTCAACAAAGACCTGTCGGTGATCGAGCGCGTGCGCCGGTTCATCATCGCCGATGAGCCATTCACGATCGAAAATGAGCAGCTGACGCCCTCGCTCAAGATCAGGCGACATGTGCTCAAGCAGGTCTATGGCGCGCGGCTGGATTCGCTTTACAAGCTATAGGCGGCACATCAGGCGCTGTTCTACGCCGCGAAGGTGCCTTTTCGTCCAAGCGGTAACCGAACCGCGTCGGCAGTCGTATGGAGGGGCGCTAATCCCTTTCAGGAGACTTTCTATGCGCCTTGCCCTTTCGCTCGCCCTCGCCGCTCCCGTTGCCGCCATCGTCGCGACGGCGGCGATTGCCGCTGCGCCCATCGAGGTCGGCAACAAGGTGCCCGCCAGCTTCGCCGCCGTCGATTCAACCGGCAAGCCGCGCAATTTCGCATCGATTGCAGGCAAGAAGGGCGTCGTGCTCGTCTTCTTCCGCTCGGCCGCCTGGTGCCCCTATTGCCAAAAGCAGCTCAAGGACATCAAGGCACTGCCGGCCGAACTTGAGAAGCGCGGCTACACGCTGGCGGCGATCAGCTATGATTCGACCGACAAGCTCGCCGATTTCGCAGGCAAGCAGGGCGTGAACTACACGCTGCTGTCGGATGCCGGTTCGAAGCAGATCGACGCCTTCGGCCTGCGCGACCCGGCCTATCCCAAGGACAGCTTCGCCTATGGCGTGCCGCGCGCGACGATTCTGGTGATCGGCAAGAACGGCGTCATCAAGAAGAAGCTGTCGACCGACGACTACAAGATCCGCCCGAGCAACGACGCGATCCTCGCCGCCGTCGATGCGGGCTGAATGGCATCAAAACACTAAAAGTCGATCGCCCGATATTTTACCTGTCGCCGATTGACGAACTATAGTTGCAGACCATACCCTTCGACTCTCGGCGATGTACGTCGAGAGTCGAAGTGGAGTATAGTTATGCAAGAGTTGACTGGCGACGAAATTCAGACGATTTTCGGTGGATCCGATGATGATGATGGATCCACCTGGCCCGGCGGTCCTTTGACGGGCGGCACAACCGGCCCTTATGATCCGCTTCCGCAGCTGCTTCAGGGTCTCTAGGCTCGACGTTCGTTAGGCTGAACCGGCACCGTTCCCCTGCGAAAGCAGGGGTGCCGCGCCGCACCAGAGCCGCAAAGGACTGTGCCTTCGATCCTGGGCTTCCGCATTCGCGAGAGAACGGGTCGACGAAAGGGAAAGCGAGACTGATACCCGCATTTTCGCCCGCACAGTCCAGGGCAGCGTGGACCGCCTCGCGCCGTCCACGCTGCCTTATTTGATCGCGGTGACGACGGTTGATTTGGGCACGACTGCTAGTGTCCACGCCGTCTCCGGCTTCAGATATTTGCGTGCCGTCTCCAGCAGCAGTGTCGGGTTGATGCCGCTGAGATCGCTCGCCAGCGTATTCACCGCTGCAATCCGCCGCGCATCATAGCTGCCCCCCGCCAGCTGGTTGAGCCAGAAGGTGTTGCCGGTCGATGCACGTGCCAGATACTGGATATAGGGCACGATCGTGCGCCGCAGTTCATCCGCTTCAATCGGCTTGCTCGCCAGATCGGCGGCGATTTCGCGCGACAATTTGAAGAAGAAATCGACCTTGTCGGGCGGCACCTGGCCAATCGCCGCCAGGCGGCCACCGGCGGGCAGCCCCACCGGCCAGTCGCTCTGGACGCTGGGCGAATAGCTCGCCCCGGCTTCGGAGCGGAGCCGGTCGAACAGCCGATCATTGAAAATCTGGGCGATCAGGTCGAGCCGGCGGCTTTCCGATATCCCCTCGATCCCGCCACCGGTGGGCCAGGCGATCACGGCGACCGCCTGATTGGCCGGTCCTTCATGCGTCAGCCTCAATGGCGTCAAGCCAGGCTTGGGGAAAGTGACGGGCGGCGGCGTGACTGCCTTGCTGCGCCGCGCGGGGATGGCCCCCAGGCTGCGCGCAACGGCATCGATCGCCTTGTCCTTGTCGACATCGCCAAACACCTGCACCTCGATCGGCCCGGAGGCGAGCAAGGGCTCCCACAGCGCGCGGAAGCTCGCCGGCGTGGTCGCCGTGATCTGCGCGCGCGTCGGCGTGCCCCAGCGCGGATCGTCATTGTGCAGCAGCCGCTCCAGGTCGCGCGACAACACACCGCTGGGCGACGAGGCATAGGCATCATAAGCCGTCAGCGAGACCGCCTTGGCGCGCGCAATCGGCTTGGGGTCCCAGCCCGGCGCCACCAGCTTGGCAGCGATCAGCGTGAGCTGGTCGGCCATATCCTCGGGCGAGGTCAGCGCCGATAGCGAGAACGCGTCGTCATCCGCCGAAAAGCTCATGCCGATCCGTCGTCCGGTCGTCAGCTGGTCAAGCTCTTCCTGGCCCAGCTTGCCGATGCCGCCTGCCACCAGCGCGAGCGGCGCCGCCCAGGCGGCGGTCGAGCGGTCGGCCGGCAGGGCGTTCAGCCCGCCGCCAAAGCGCACCCGCACATATACTCGGTTCGCCTCTGCGCTGTTGGGGTAAAGCATCAGCCGCACGCCATTGGCGAACTCGACGCGGTACACGCCCAGCTGCCCCTTCAGCTCGGGGATCGCTTCCTGCTTGAGTATCTTGCCCGGTTTGCCGAGCTTGGGCAGCTGCGCAAAGGTCACGGTCTTCACCGCATTGCGCACTCCCGTCAGGCCGCCCGCATCGGCCTTCAGCGCGGCCTCCAGCTTCGTTGCAGCCGCAGGATCGGCCGTGCGCGTGTTGACCAGCGCATGCACGGCATCACCCACGAACACGCGGCGGGTCGATTCGAGCAAGGCGTCGGGCGAAAACAGCCCCTTGTCCCGGGCGCCGGTGAAAATGTCATAGGAGACCTGCGCACTCGCGATCGTTTCGCGAATGTCGACGGCCTGCCCCATATTGTCGGCCTGCGATGCCCCCTGTTCGGCGCGCGCCGTATCGACCTGCGCCTTCATCGCGGCATCGAATTCGCCCAATTCGCGGTCGATCTCGGCCTGCGCGGGCGGCGCGCTTTGTGCATCGGCAATCACGCCGCGGACGTCGCGCAGGGCGGCTTCCCAATCGTCGCCGATCGGCAGAATATCGACAAAGGTGCCATTGGCCGATCTCGACACATCGTCGAGCGACACATTGGCCTGAATGAAGCTGCCCCCACTGCGCGCCCGGGTTTCAAGCCGTCGGTTGATCAGCCGCAGCGCAAGCTGATCGACCAGGCGCTTCTGGTTGAAGATGATCGTGTCGTCGCGGTAGATCCAGGGGCGCACGATTGCCCAGGCGATGATCGGCGGCAGCGATGGCTCAACGGTCGCGCGCGCAACCGCGGTTGTCGGATCGGGCTTGCCGAAATCGGGCTCGGGCGGGCTTGCGCCAACGCCTTTCCAGCTCGAGAAATATTTGGTCACCAGCTGTTCGAACAGCGCCGGGTCCATGTCGCCGGAGATGATCACCACGGTGCGGTCCGGGCGGTACCAGCGATCGTGGAACGCCTTCACGCTGTCTGCCGTCGCGGCCTCCAGCGCCTTGATCGTGCCGATCGGCGATCGCTCGGCCAGCGGCTGCCCCGCAAAGAATGTTTCGCGAATGGCGTCGCTCAGGCGCGATTGGGCGCCGGGTTGCTCGCGCTGTTCGGCAAGCACCACGGGGCGCTCGGCCGTCAACGCTGCGGCGGTAAGATTGGGCAGGGCCATCATGCCCGACAGGATCTTCAGGCTCTCATCGAGGCCATCGGTCGTCGCGCTCGGCAGGTCGAGCTTGTAGGTGGTGCCGGTCGGCGTCGTCTGGGCGTTGGTATCGGAGCCAAAGGTCGTGCCCA
>JBBQHG010000088.1:0-10396 GCA_038323755.1 Sphingomonadales bacterium | reverse complement strand
CACCACCGATGCGGGCACCGGGCTCGTCCATATGGCGCCCGACCACGGCGAGGACGATTTCCTGCTGTGCAAGGCGAATGGCATCGAGCCCGTCTTCGCGGTCGATGCGGCGGGGATGTACCGGGAGGATTGGGCGTGGCTCGGCGGGCAGGGCTCGGTCATCAACAAGAAGTTCGTGGCTGCCGACGGCCCGATCTGTTCGGACCTGCGCGCGAGCGGCGGGCTGCTCGCGGCGAGCGATGATTTCAAGCACAGCTATCCGCATAGCTGGCGGTCCAAGGCCAAGGTGATCTTCCGCTGCACGCCGCAATGGTTTGTGCCGATGGATAAGGATCTGAATGGCGACGGCGACACCCTTCGCAACCGGGCCCTCACCGCGATCGAGGCCACGCGCTGGCTCCCGGCCAAGGGCCAGAACCGCATCACCGCGATGGTCGCAGGCCGCCCCGATTGGGTGCTGAGCCGCCAGCGCGCCTGGGGCGTGCCGATCACGCTGTTCGTCGATCGCAAGACCGGGCAATATCTCTGCGACCCTGCGGTAAACGCGCGCATCATCGCCGCGATTGCCGATAAGGGCGTCGATGCCTGGACCGACGAAGCTGCCGCTGATCTGCTTGGGCCAGACTACAACGCCGTTGATTATGAGCGCGTCACCGACATTCTCGATGTGTGGTTCGATAGCGGCTGCACCCACGCCTTTGTGCTCGAAAGCGGACGCTGGCCGGATATGCAGTCCCCCGCCGATCTGTATCTCGAAGGATCGGATCAGCATCGCGGCTGGTTCCAGTCGTCGTTGCTGGAAAGCTGCGGCACGCGCGGGCACGCGCCGTACAAGGCAGTGCTGACCCACGGCTTCACGATGGACCAGAAGGGCATGAAGATGTCCAAGTCGCTGGGCAACACGATCAACCCGCTCGATCTGATGAAGGAAAGCGGTGCGGACATCCTGCGGCTCTGGGCGCTGACGGTCGATTTCACCGAGGACCACCGGATCGGCAAGGAAATCCTGAACGGGGTGTCCGATCAGTATCGCAAGCTTCGCAACACCTTCCGCTATCTTCTGGGCGCGCTTGACGGGTTCGAGGAAAGCGAGCGGCTGTCGACGAGTGAGATGCCCGATCTTGAGCTGTATGTGCTCAACCTGCTCGGCGACATGGATGTGAAGCTGAAGGCCGCGATCGATGATTTCGATTTCAACACTTATGTCCGGCTGATCACCAATTTCGCCAATGAAGACCTGTCGGCCTTTTACTTCGATATCCGCAAAGACTGCCTCTATTGCGAGGCGCCCGACAGCGTGAAGCGCCGCGCGTGCCGGACGGTGATGGACGTGCTGTTCCACGCGCTGGTGCGCTATCTGGCACCGGTGCTGGTATTTACCGCCGAAGAGGTATGGCAATCGCGCTTCCCCGATGATTCAACATCGGTGCACCTGCTCGAATGGCCAGACCTACCCAAGCTGCCGGGCGATCGACTGATCGGCACCAACTGGGCCGATGTCCGGGCCTTGCGCGTCCAGGTGACCGAGGCGATCGAACCGCTGCGTCGTGACAAGATCGTCCGGTCGAGCCTTGAGGCCGAGGTGACGGTGCCTGCGCTGCCGCTGCCGGCCGCGCTGCTGCAGGAGATATTCATCGTGGCGAAAGTCACCAAGGGCGATAGCGTAACTGTAGGACGCACCGATTTCGCCAAATGCGGGCGTTGTTGGCGACACCTGCCCGATGTGGCGCAGGATGGCGCTTTGTGCGATCGGTGCGCAGAGGTGGTTGCATGAACCGTTTGCCGATTGCTGGGCTGTCGACCGCGGGCATCGTCCTGCTGCTTGATCAGTTGGTGAAATATATCGTCACTGGGCCGCTTGGGCTCGATTCGCTATCGGGCCGGGTGATCGATCTGTTGCCGATTTTCCGGCTGCATTTCGTTGCCAATATCGGTGTGTCGCTGGGTCTGCTCAATGCATCGAGCGACACCGGGCGCTGGGCGCTGGTGGCGCTGACCGCAGTCATTGCAGGCGGTGTCCTGGTCTGGATGCTGCGCGAAACCAACCGACAGGATCAGTTCGCGCTCGGGCTGGTGCTGGGTGGTGCGTTCGGCAATATTCTCGATCGGGTCCGGCTGGGCTATGTCGTCGATTACGCCGATCTGCACTTTGGCGAGTGGAGCCCGTTTTTGGTCTTCAATCTCGCCGATGCGGCGATTACGATAGGGGTTCTCGTCCTGCTGGCACGCGCGATCCTGGTGCGCGACAAGCCGGCGACGTCTGTTTCAGTGGAGAATGGCAATGCGTAAATTTACTGGGCTCGTTACGGCCCTTGGCCTGACCGTTTTCCTCAGCGCTTGTGGCGGTGGCTCGGGTCTCAACCGCAACCGACCGGATGAATTCGCGGTCGCGCGACAGGCCCCCTTGGTGATCCCGCCCGATTATTCGCTCACACCGCCTAAGCCCGGTGCTGCGCGGCCACAGGATACGGGCCCCAATGTGCTGGCGCTTGAAGCGCTGTTTGGCGGCCCGGCAGCGCGCAGCGATGGCGAGAATGCAATTGTCAGCCAGGCGGGTGCAGACAGCGCGGCCCCGGGCATCCGATCAGAGGTTGGGGATCCGGAGACAAGCATCGTCGACAAGGGCTCTACCACGCGTGACATCGTCGCGGCGCCCGAAGGCAATGGCCAGAACGCGTCGACCAGCACGCCAAAATAACGGCTGATTGCGACACAAAAAAAGGGGGGAAACGGCCATGCCGCTCCCCCCTTTTTTAGTTGATCAAGGTCGCTTGACGAGTCGCGACGCGCGCGATTCGATCGATCAGAAGCTAAAGCCGATATAACCCAGTACCGTCGCACCCCGGCCAAGTCGTCGACCAAAGCCGCGAAAGTTGGTAACGTCGGTATCGACATAGCTGATGCCGCCCTTGAACCGGCCCTTTACCGCTTCAGCGGTTAGCGACCAATCAACATAGCTGTCATCAGCCGGGCGCAGATTGGCCAGGCCGAGCGATCCCTTGGTGTAGCCGAGATGGCCCTTGAGCGAGATCGGCGTGTTGGTGATGGCATAGGATGCCTCGCCGTAGACATAGATATTGTCATCTTTGCCAGCGGTGAAGTCGAGGCCGTCCTGGCCGCCCCACGCATAATTGAAACCCACCTTGGTGCCGACAGGGCCGATCGAATAGCTTACCGACCCATAGGGTTCGAAGAAGTCCGTGTTTACTGCCTGCGCGCTGGGATAGTAATAATAGAGCAGGCCAACATCGACGCCCACGCCGTTGCTGAAGGTTTTGGTATAGCCCGCGTAGAGATCGACCTCGGCATTGCCATAGCCGGTCAGGAGGGGTGTCGAACCATCCGGGCCGCCATCGATCAACGACGACCACACACCGGCATACAGGCCGGTTGAAGAGTTGACGTTGACCGTGCCCTGAATCGCGGGCGCGCCATCGCTTTGCGTAAGCCCGCGAAAGCGATAATCGGATGTCAGGGTAACGGCGCCAGTGACGGTAATCGCCTTTGGCGGCGCGGTGTCGTCCTGCGCGAGGGCAGGTGTGGCGGTGCCGAGCATGAGTGCGGCGACGCTGAGAATCTTGAGGCGCATCGTGTCCCTTTCTAAATGAGATGCGATGTCCCTACCTGCACAGGCAACTGCCGCGTCTGTCGGAGCTATGCCCCCTTGCGCACCATGTCAGCCTTACTATCGCAAAGATGCATGAACATGTTGCGCCGCACAACATGTTTGGCTGGGACATTGCTGGTTTGTTGCTGAATGTTGCGCGTCGGCAACAGTTACGTGCGCTATCGTCTCGCGGCGGCAAAGCGCTCAAGGCCTGCTGACAGATCGGCGATAAGATCGTCCGCATCTTCCAGGCCAATATTTAAACGCACCACTGGCCCGGCAAAGGTCGGGGTGCTGATGCTTCGATAGCGTTCCGGATTGGTCGGCACCGCCAGGCTTTCATAGCCGCCCCAGCTATAGCCAATACCGAACAGCTCCAGCCCGTCGATCAATGCGGTCCTGGCCGCATCATCGCCACCGTTCAGCACGAACGAGAACAGGCCCGATGACCCTTTGAAATTGCGCATGAAGTGCTCATGGCCAGGGCAATCGGGCAGGGCAGGGTGAAGCACCTGTGCAACTTCAGGCCGCGATTTCAGCCAGTGCGCAACCTTGAGCGCCGATTTTTCCTGATGCGCCAACCGCACCGCCATGGTGCGCAGGCCGCGCGATCCCAGCCAGCAATCGTCAGGGCTGGCGACTTGGCCAAGCTGAAAGCTGGTATCGCGCAATCTGTCGAAATAGCCGGGCGCGGCGGTGACGGAGCCCAGCATCACGTCCGAATGGCCGACGATATATTTTGTGCAGGCCAGGATCGTCAGGTCGATGCCGAGCGCAATGGCCGGTAACAGCAGCGGTGTCGCCCATGTATTGTCGAGCAGGGTTACCACGCCGCGCGCTTTGGCGGCGGCAATGATTGCCGGCAGATCGGGTACCTCGAAGGTCAGGCTGCCCGGCGCCTCGAGCATGATCGCCCGGGTTTTATCGGTGATCAGGTCGGCAATCCCCGCGCCGATCATCGGGTCGAAGAAGCGCGTGCTGATCCCGAATCGTTCGAGCAAACCCGTCGCCATCGACCGGGTCGGGTCGTAGGCGGTGTCGATCATCAGCAGCTCGTCCCCCGGCGAGAGCACTGAGAGTAGCGCCGCGGCAATCGCGGCTACGCCCGAGCAATAGAGGAACGTCCCCTCCGCTCCCGGCTCAAGCTCGGTCAGTGCATCGGCAAGCGACCATTGGGTGGGCGTGCCGCGCCTGCCGTAGAACAGCCGGTGATGGGTATCGCGCAGGGCGCCGCGCATATCGGCCACGCTGTCATACAGGATCGTAGAGGCGCGCCAGACCGGCGGGTTGACGATCCCTTGCGTCCATTCCGGTCGGCGGCCGGCGCCGACGACACGCGTGGCGTCGCGCCGACCTTCCCCGTCACTCACGAAGGGTCGCTCACGCCGCGCCCATGGCCTTTGGTGTCGTGCGGTCGGCACCCCATTCGGACCAGCTGCCGTCATAAAGCGACGCATTATTGCCCAGCAGATGCGCGCCGAATGCCAGTACAGCGGCGGTGATGCCCGATCCGCAGGTCGTGACCAGCGGCTTGGCGAGATCAATGCCCGCATCGTCGAACACTGCCTTCAGCGCATGACCCTGCTTCCATGTACCGTCGTCATTGAACAACAGCTTATAGGGGATGTTCTTCGATCCCGGGATGTGGCCGGCATGCGTCGCCGGACGCGGATCGGGCTCTTCGCCCGAAAAGCGCGCAGCAGAGCGGGCGTCGACGACCTGCTCGGCCTTGCTGTCGAGATTGGCTTTCATCTGATCGAGCGAGCGGACGTGCGAATCGTCTGCCCAGACAGTGAAGTGGCGGTGGCGCAGTGCCTCTTTGCCGGTGGCCAGCGCACGGCCTTCGGCCTTCCATTTCGCGAGGCCGCCATCAAGGATCGCCACGTCATGCGCACCGAACACGCGCAGCATCCACCAGGCGCGAGCGGCAGTGTGCAGCGGCGAATCGTCATAGATCACGATGCGGCTGCCATCGCCCAGGCCGAGCGACTGCATGCGGCTGGCGAATTTTTCGGGCGAGGGCAGCATCGACGGCAGGCTGCTGCCAGTATCTGCGATTTCGGCGAGGTCCATGAAGATCGCGCCGGGGATGTGCGCTGCCTGATAGTCGGCCGCCGCGTCACGACCATGTTCGGCCAGAAAATAGCTGGCATCGACGATACGCAGGTCGGTCGCCTTCAATTCATTCGCCAGCCATTCAGTCGATACCAACGCGTCCATCATGCTCTCCCGGAGTCCTGTTGATCTTCCCCTAGCGAGCCCGTCGCGCGCCGTCGAGACGATCAACGATGTAGGCGGCGTTAGGATCAATTATCAGACGTCTATCGGTGAAATTGCGGCGTCGTCATTTCCTTTCGACCCCGCGCGCGATACACGCGCGGGCATGACACCCAAATTTCTCGGCCAGACCAGCGCGCTGCCTGCCAGCCCCGAAGCGGCGGTGCTTGACTATGTCCCCAACCCAAGGCCCGGCAGCGATTATATGGTGCGCTTTGCCGCACCCGAATTTACCTCGCTCTGCCCGGTGACGGCGCAGCCGGATTTTGCGCATCTGGTCATCGATTATGTGCCCGGTGATACAATCGTCGAATCGAAATCGCTCAAGCTTTTTCTCGGCGCCTTCCGTAACCACCAGGCGTTTCACGAGGATTGCACCGTCGGTATCGGCGAGCGGCTGGCGACGGAGATGAAGCCGCGCTGGCTGCGGATCGGCGGCTATTGGTATCCGCGCGGCGGCATTCCGATCGATGTGTTCTGGCAGACCGGTGCGCCGCCTGAGCATGTGTGGATTCCGGCGCAGGACGTGCCGGGCTATCGCGGCCGTGGGTAACACAGGGGGACGATCATGAAGGCATTGATCATGGGAATCGCAGGCGCTCTGGCGTTCGGCGCATCGCCCGCGTTGGCGCAGGACGCAGCGGTCGAGGCGCCGGTTTATCAATTCGTCGACGCCTTCAACAAGGGGGACACAGCAGCGGCAGCGGCGACGCATGCCGATGATGCCCATATCACCGATGAGTTCGCGCCGCATTTCTGGGGCGGGCACCATGTGATCGAACGCTGGGCGGCGGACTATGCCAAGGACGCCGAAGCCAAGGGGATCACCGAGCCAAGGGTCGAGCTGGGCAAGGTGACTCGCGAACTGGTTGAGGGCGATGCGGCGTATTTGGTTGTCCCATCGGTTTACACCTACAAGCAGCACAGCGTGGCCATGTCTGAGACGGCGCAGATGACATTTGCCCTTAAAAAACAATCAGATAGCTGGAAGATCGTGGCATGGACCTGGACCGGACCCAACGCGACCCCGGTGAAGTAGCGGCAGAAGCCGATCCAACACCGGTCTATGTCTCGATCACCGGGCTGCGGCTGAAAGGCCCGCTTAGTGCCGCGCTGTTCTGGTGGCATGCGATCCGATCGATGATGCAGGCGCAAGCAGCGCCCGGCAATCTGCGGGCACAGGCGCGTGCCATCAACGGGGTGCAGCACACGCTGACGGTGTGGACCAATCGGGCCGCGATGCGGCGATTCATGCTGTCTGGCGCACATGCCAAAGCGATGCGCGCCTTCCCTACGATCGCGACCGGATCGACCTTTGGCTATGAAACCACCGACATCCCCGATTGGTCGCAGGTGCACGCGCTGTGGCAGGCGCGGGGCATTGCCTATACGGTGGGCGCACCGCCCGCGCCGGATGAACGCCAGCGATAATTCCGTTCATGCAACGTTACGGTGGGTTGGGGTGTTATGCGCTTCAGATTGAGGAGAGAGACATGAACCGATTGACCCGTATCGCCGCCATTGTTGCCACATCGTGCCTGGCACTATCGACCCCCGTCCTCGCGCAGACCGCACAGGACGATGCACGATTCTCACAAGCGCAGCAGCGTTTCCAGAACGAGATGCAGATTTTCCGCACCGAGTTCGATCGCTATCAGGCTGCACGCAACAGCCGCTCCAGCTATCGCGACCCGCGCTACAATGACCCGCGCTATAACGACCCGCGTAATAATGATCCGCGCTACAACGATCCGCGCTATGCCGACCGTGATGAAGGCAATTACGATGCATCGCGCTATTACCGCGATGGCCCGGCTTATCAGGAACGCGTGCTGGCCGCCGATGACCGCGTCTACCGCGGCAATGATGGCCGCTATTATTGCAAGCGCAATGACGGCACGACCGGCCTGATCGTTGGTGCCATTGGCGGCGGCGTGCTGGGCAATGTGATCGACGGCGGCCATTCGCGCGCTGCCGGCACGCTGATCGGCGGCGCCCTTGGCGCGATCGTCGGCAAGTCGGTCGACCAGAACAGCCAGCCGATCAAGTGCCGCTAAGCGATTAGCGACGACGAGCGAAAAGCGGCGCCGTTCCTTCAGGGGGACGGCGCCCTTTTTTTGCCTAGACTCGATCTCAGTCGGGTTGAACTTGCGCCGTACCGCTGCGACAGCAGTGGGCCAGAGCGGCAACGGACCCCGCCTGCGACCCTGGGCTTCCACATATGCTGGACAACGACTCCGCCAAACGAAAAACGAGTCCAGAAGCGGCCATCACGCGCCGACCGTGGATTGACGCCGCAGCCAAGGTCGCGCGCTGGCCGCGATGGCGACAACGCCGTGTCCAGCCTGTTATGCCGACCGCTATGAAGGCTCGGCCTCGCGCTCGGTTTGGCCAGCCCGGTCGTTGATGATCCGCTGCACCTGAGCGCGGTAGCTGCGCCCGACGGCGAGTTCCTTGCCGTCTGCCAGAATGATGCGATAGCCGCCGGTCGGTCGTCGCCGGATTGCCACGGCCTTGTCGCGATTGATGATGAAAGATCGGTGGATGCGCAGAAACCGGTCACCGTCGAATCGCCGGATGACCGAGCTGATCGGTTCGCGGTGCAGGTAGCTGGTGTCGCCGACATGCAGCCGGACATATTCGCCCTCGGCCGCTACCCAGTCGACCATGTCGAGGTTGACGCGCACGGTCTCCCCATGGCGCGGTACCCACAAATAATTGCCGGTATGCAGCGTGCCGCGGCGCTCCTCGCGCAGCATCGACAGTTGTGCGACCAGCTCTTCGAGGCGGCGCTGCGCGTTGCGATCCTCGACCGCTGCCTGGACCCGCTCCACCATCGTCTGCAACCGGCCGAACCGCACCGGCTTGGTTAGAAAATCGGTCGCCCCGGTATCAAAGGCATGCGCGGCAAACTGCGGATAGCCGGTAACGAAGACGATCAGTGGCGGTACATGACCCCGCCGGGCCAGTTCCTCGACGACGTCGAACCCATCAAGTGCGGGCATTTCGATATCGAGCAACACAACATCGGGCGCTGTCACGGCGATTGCCTCAAGCGCTGCCAGTCCATTGGTCGCTGTGCCGACTATTTCGATTCCCTCGATCCGGCCCAGCATGTTGGACAGCCGGTCTACCGCCAGCGATTCATCGTCACACAGAAGGGCGCGGATCATTGCTCAGGCTGCCGCTGTATAGGGAAGACTGAACGCGACGACGAAGCCGCCATCGGCGCGCGGGCCTGCCTTGATCGTTGCCGCATCGCCAAATCGCGTCGCCAGCCGGTGGGCGACATTGTCGAGCCCCAGGCCAGTGCAGGTAACCGTCTGCGCCAAGGCGCTGTTGCCCGCGCTATTGGCCACTTCAACATGGGTGCGCCCGTCCTCGACCTGCGCGGTTATCGTCAGCGTGACGGGGCAGGTGCTGCGCGCAACCGCATGCTTGATGACGTTTTCGATCAGCGGCTGCAGGACCAGGCTGGGTACCAGTGCGGTGCGCGCCTGATCACTGACAGCCATCTGCACCACGAACCGATCGGCGAACCGAACCGCCTCGATCGCCAGGTACAGCGACTGCAATTCCAGCTCACGAGCAAAGCTGATGTCTTCCTGATTATCGAGCGACAGGCTGGCCCGCAGAAAATCGGCAAGATTTTCGACCATCATTTCCGCTGCCTTGGGATCGCCGCGCGCGATGAGGGCGGCGATCGAATTGAGGGTGTTGAACATGAAGTGCGGATTGAGCTGATAACGCAACGCCCGCATCTGTGCGGCATCGGCGATCGCGCGCAATGCCGACAGCCGCCGCTCCCGGTCAGTCAGGTCGATGCTATAGGCCATCGCCAGCAAAAGGCCGGATAGCGCCAGATAGGCCCAGAACCAGGAAATCAGCGATACGGTATAGCTGACGAATTCGAGCGGCAGCCAATCAGCGGGCGGCACAAACAGGCGGAAGATCAGGAAATTGCCCGCCGCGTGCAGATTGCACCCGACAACCGCGCAACCCAACGCGATCAGCATGCGCGTTCTGATCGACTTGTCGGGAAATTGCCGGCTGACCCACATGATGCCGAAGGAAAGGCACACCCCCAGAATCGTCACGCACAGCCGCGGCAAGATGAATGACAACCCTTCTTCGGGCATCGTCATCAGTCGATTGGCCGTCAGCAAGCTGAACTGCGTCGCCCAAAACAGGATGATGAAAATCACCGGGCCGACACGCGCGGCAGTAGATCGCGATGATTGAAATAACGGCAGCATTGTATCTTATAGACCGCCACCCCCAAGCCAGCAAATGTCACGCCTGTGTCATTGGTGGTATTGGCGATGTCGTTCATGCTGAAAATTCGGTAAATTGGGCGACCGCCGCGGCGAAATGGACATGCTCCCGGAATTCGGTTCGCTCGCACCGATCCACACCGTTCGTGTCCCGGTCATGTCAGGCTCGGTCAGCATTCGCAGCCCCCAGCCCTTGACGGTCTGGAGCGGGTTGGCAGCGCCAACACGATCGAACTTG